>JBKHFA010000051.1:0-15153 GCA_046540615.1 Armatimonadota bacterium
GCACATGTCGCAGGTCGCGGGCGCGGTGCCCGGAGCGGACCCGCTTCCGCCGCAGTCGTCACATTCCGCCTGCCGCCTGACCTCAAGCTCTGCCTCGAAGCCGTCGAGGACGCCCTGCATGTCGATGGTCACTTCGTAGCCGAGGTCCGAGCCACGGGTCTGAGGCTGGCCGCCGCCGAACGGTCCTCCCGCGCCGCCGAATACCTGGTTGAAAAGATCGAAGATGTCGCTGGCGCCACCGGCTGCGCGGCCGTTGCCGCCGTCCTCGCCGTACATGTCGTACTGCCGCCGCTTCTGTGGGTCTGAAAGGACGGTATACGCCTTGCTGATCTCTTTGAAGCGGTCCTCGGCGCCGTCATCCTTGCACACATCGGGATGGTAGCGGCGAGCAAGGCGCCGGTAGGCTCGCTTGATCTCAATCTGCTCGCAGTCCCGGCTTACGCCGAGGATCTGGTAGTAGTCCTCTGGCACTGCGCGTGCTTCCTCCCTGATGGGGCGTTACATCTCAAGCTCGTCTGCTTCCTCGTCCGGCATTTCAGCTTCGTCCTCGTCCGGCTCCTCGTCAGGGACATCTGCGCCGACGTCGTCATCCGAAGCCATGCCGAAGAGGTCGCCGCCGAGAAGGTCTTCCTCACTGAGCCGCGGCTCTTTGCGCTTTGCACCGGCCCGGACCTCCGGCTTGTCGCCGGGCTCTCCGGGAGCTTTGACGACGACTTTGCCCGCCGCGATCTCAGCCAGCGCGATGGTCAGGTCGTTGTTCGAGTTGATGTTGACGAGTGGGACGGCTCCCTCTTTAAGCTGCCGCGCGCGCTTTGCAGCGGCAACCACCAGCGGGTACCTGCCACCCACGTTGTCTGAAAGGTCTTCGATGGAGAAAAGTTCCACCTGGCAAACGCCTCCTCTACTGCTTCTGATAAGGCGCGATCTCTGTGTTGATAATTGATGCGGATGACAGCGTACAACAGGTCAGCCCGCTCTGCACCGGAGAAGAGCGCCAAGAGAGCGGGCGGGCGCATATATGCGAGCTTTGTGCATAGTAGTATACGACCTCGACGTGCCACCTGTCAAACCAGCTCGCGGCGAAAGATGACAGATTCGCGACTTGACAGAGCGCCTGTCAGGGAATACGCTCATCTGGGCCGCCGGCAACCGTGCCCACTCAGTCGCAACCGGGTGAGAAACCACGTCAATGCCAGTCATCGAAGCGATCGATCTGACCAAGACATTCGGAGGACGAGACGCCCCGGCCGTCCTCGACGGCATCAACCTCAACATCGAGGCCGGCGAGGTCTTCGGCTATCTCGGGCCCAACGGGGCCGGAAAGACGACGACCATCAGAGTGCTGCTGGGGATGCTCGCGCCCACGCACGGTGCGGTGCGGGTATTCGGCCAGACCCCATCAGAGAACGACGCGCTCCGCGCCCGCATCGGCGTGCTGATGGAAAACAGCGGCCTCGACGACCGCATGACGGCCATGCAAAGCCTGCAGTATCACGCACGTCTCTACGGCGTGCGCGCGCCGGGGCAAAGGATCGAGCATCTGCTGGATTTCGTTGGCCTCAGTGACAGGCGCGACGCGAAGGTCGGCACCTTCTCCACGGGCATGAAACGCAAGCTGGGCCTCGCGCGCTCGATCGTACACGATCCGGAGTTGCTTTTTCTTGACGAACCCTCCGCGGGCCTCGACCCCGAGGCGCAACTGATGGTCCGTGAGTTGCTGCAGGAACTCGCGGAGACGAGGAACATCACGGTCTTCATCAACTCCCACCACCTCGACGAGGTGCAGCGGTTGTGCTCGCGGATCGCAATTCTGCACCGCGGGCGCATCCGCGCAAATGATACCGTGGACAGTCTCCGGCACGGCGGCTCCGCAGATCGGCTGGAGGTGCGGCTGCGCGCGTCCTCTCAGGCCGCGAGGGCGGTGCAACTGCTGAGCGAGCGCACGGGACTGACCTCGGTGCGGGCCGAGGGCGCGAAGGCTGTGATCATCGGCAACGGCTTCGACACTCCCGAGTTGGTGGCGGCGCTGGTCCACGCGGGTGTCGAGATCGAAGAGGTCGTGCGGCCGATCAAATCACTGGAAGACGTGTACTTCGAACTTGTGCGCGACGAGGGGGTGGATGCGTGATGCGCCTTGAGCACGTCATGATCATCGCGGCCAAGGAGGCGCGGGAGATCCTCACCAACAAGGGATTGGCGTTCTCGGGCGTCTTCTTCGCGGCGTGGTTCAGCATCATGGCCGGCCTCGGGATCACTGAGGAGAACATCACGCAGCAGGTCCAACTCAACAACTCGTTGTTTTACATGGGCGCGTTGATCGGCCTCTTCATCGGGTACATTTACTCAGGACAGACCTATCTGCGGGAGAAGCAGAGCGGGATCGTGGAGACGCTGCTGTGCTCACCGGTGTCGCTGCGCAGCATCTGGATCGGCAAGGCGCTTGGTGTGGCGGTTCCCTCGACGGTCCTGTCTCTGCTGGCCGCCGCCGCAATCACCGTGATTGCCGGGACGCGCTCCGAGCAGACGCTCGTGCCCAGCCTGATCGTGTTTGTGCATCTGATCGCCGTGGTGCCGATCTTCATCGTCGCGGCAGTGGCGCTGATGGGATTCGGGCAACTGATGCTCGGGATGCGGGAGAACATGGTCGTCAACATGCTGACGATCATGGTGCTTTTCGGCGCGCTGGCCGCGACCCGGCTGATCGTGGAGGAAGCGGCCTTCGTCACATGGACGGCCGTCGGGGCGCTTGGTGGGGCGTCCGTCGCTGTCCTTGCGATCATCTGGGCACTTGGCGGCCTGCTGAGCAGAGAGCGGATCGTGCGGACGATCTCGTAACACCCCGAAGATCTCCGACGGCCTCGCGTCTTCAGTGCAGGGCCGCCCTGATCTCCCGGCGACACGAGCAGTGGTCCCGGGGCGAGTGTCAGTTCACAGGTCCCGAGCTTTGTGGTATCATCTCCGCGGCGGGCGCTCAGGGGAACATTGGGCGGCCGCGCATTCGTTTGTGTATATGTGTGTGAGATACCCGAAGAAACGAGTGATGCCTTCGTGGCCTCCGAGATCGACGCGATTGCAGAACGTATCAAGGCCACGCGCCCCTTCATCGACGAGATTCGCAGTGAGGTCGCGCGTGTGATCGTCGGTCAGCAGGGCATGGTCCACCGGCTGCTGGTGGCGCTGCTTGCGGACGGTCATGTGCTGGTGGAGGGCGTCCCCGGGCTTGCCAAGACGCTGACCGTGCGCACGCTCGCGCAGACGCTCAACACCGCATTCCAGCGCCTGCAGTTCACACCCGACCTTCTGCCCGCGGACATCGTGGGCACGATGGTCTACGATGAGCGCGACCGCACCTTCTACGCCAAGCAGGGGCCGATCTTCTCCAACCTGATCCTCGCAGACGAGATCAACCGCGCGCCCGCGAAGGTGCAGAGCGCGCTGCTCGAGGCCATGCAGGAGCGCCAGGTCACGATCGGCGAGGAGACGTACGATCTGCCCGAGCCTTTCATGGTGATGGCCACGCAGAATCCGATCGAGCAGGAGGGCACCTATCCGCTGCCCGAGGCGCAGGTCGATCGCTTCATGCTCAAGCTCAAGGTCCTCTACCCCGGCAAGGACGAGGAGCTTCAGATACTCCAACGCTGGACGACCGGGCAGATTCCGACCGCGCGGCCGGTGGCGTCGGTGCAGGAGCTTGAGGCGGCGCGCGAGGTGGTCCTGCAGCTTTACGTCGACGAGCGGGTGCAAAGATACATCGTGGACCTCGTCTGCGCCACTCGCAATCCCCGTGAGTATGAGCTTGGGCGGCTCGATCCGCTCATCGAATACGGCGCATCGCCCCGTGCAACCATCTTCCTTACACTCGCTGCGAAGGCAAACGCATTCCTTGAGGGACGCGGGTACGTCACGCCCGACGACGTGCTCGCGATCGGGATGGACGTCCTCCGCCACCGCGTCATCGTCAGCTACGAGGCCGAGGCCGAGGAGGTCGCGTCGGAGGACGTCGTTCGGGCGATCTTCGACAGCGTGGAGGTGCCGTGAGCGTGCCTGACGGACACGAGGATCGCGAGACCGGTGAGGAATCGGTGGCGCTTATCCGCGGGCTCCTCCGGCAGGTGCGGCGGCTGGAGATCCGCGCCCGGCACCTTGCCGAGGATATGTTTGCCGGCAGCTACCGCTCGGTCTTCAAGGGCTCCGGGATCGAGTTCGCGGAGGTGCGTCGTTACTCCGCGGGCGATCCGATGGGTGACATCGACTGGAACGTCACCGCGCGGACGGGCTTCCCCCACGTCAAGCAGCACGTGGATGAGCGCCAGCTTACTTTCATGCTCGTGGTAGATATCTCCGCCTCCGTGGAGTTCGGCAGCGTGGACCGGCGCAAGCAGGACGTAGCCGCGGAGGTGGCGGGCCTGCTGTCATTCTCCGCCATCCGCAACAACGACCGCGTCGGCCTGGTGATGTTCGCCGACGAGGTGGAGATGTTCATTCCTCCTGAAAAGGGCCGTCGGCAGGGGCTGCGGGTGATCCGAGAGATGCTCGCCCACGAGCCGCGCAGTCGCGGCACGGACATCGGGGGCGCGCTCGAGTTCATCAGCCGGGTCCTCACTCGCCGAGCCATCGTATTTGTGATCTCCGACTTTCATGATGAGGCTTACCTGCGGCCGCTGTCGGTGGCGGCCCGCCGCCACGACCTCGTCGCGGTGAGGCTCATCGACCCGCGGGAACGCGACCTCCCGCCGGCCGGACTCGTGGAGATGATCGACGCTGAGGACGGCTCCCACGTGCTGGTGGACACATCCTCCGAGGACTACCGGCGCTATCTTCGCAGCGCGCTTGCGACGCGGCGTGGGCAGCAGAGGCGTGAGATGACGCGGCGCGGAGTAGACCTGATTGACGTACCTACCGAGGAGACCGCCGTCGAGCCGCTGGCGCAGTTCTTCGAACTCCGCAGGAGGCGTCTGCGATGAGGCGTGCACTCGCTCTCCTCGTGGCGCTCGCACTGGCGCCGGGGATCGTTGCGCAGGAGCGACCGGAGCTTACGCTTGAGGTCGATCCGCGCGCAGCGACCATCGGCGACCTGCTCACGGTCACCGTCAGCTTCGAACTCCCGGCCGACCACGAGGCGATCCTGCCCGGCGAGGAGGCGGATCTTGGCGGTGCCGAAGTGCGGTCGGTCGATCAATCGGTCGAGAATGCCGTGGATGGCGGCCGCCGCTACGTCGTCAGATATGAGGCTGCGCTGTGGGAGGTGGGGGAGACGACGCTGACGAGCCCCGACATCGCCTCGCGCAGTCCGGACGGCGAAGTCACGCAGTTCGCACCCGCAGAGGCGACAGTGACGGTGCGCAGCGTGCTGCCCGAGGGAGCGGAGGAGATTCGGGATATTCGCGGTCCGAAGGAAATCCCGCTGCGCTGGCATCACTACGCTGTGGCGGCACTGCCGGTGATCGGGCTCCTCGGATTGCTCGCGTTGCTGGTGTGGTGGGTGCGATCACGCAGGGGCGCGGATGCACCGGAGACGGCTCCCGTCGCGCCGCTGCCGCCCGCCGAGGAGGCGCTGTCGGCGTTGCGTGAGCTTGAGAGCGAGGACCTCGTCGGAGAGGGCTTGATCAAGGAGCACTACGTCAGACTGAGTTGGATACTGCGCAACTACGTCGAACGCCGCTGGGGCCTGCCCGCGCTGGAGGAGACCACCGGGATGCTGCGGCACACGATGCTCGGGTCCGGCCGTGTGCCTGAGGCGGCGGTGGAGGGGATGGTCGAGGTCCTGCGCCGCGCGGACCTGGCGAAGTTCGCGAAGCATCGCCCGGAGGCGGAGACGGCGCGCGCAGAGATCGCTCGGGTGCGGCAGATCGTACACGCAACACGCTCGGGCGAGGAGGTGGCGGAGACAGCGGCGTCCGATGAGACGGTCGCGTCTCCCGCAGGCTGATGGAATTCGCGGAGCCCTGGTGGCTGGTGCTGCTCACGCTGATCCCCGTCGTCGGCTGGCAGCTGCGCCGGCCCGGCGATGAGGGTAGCGGCGGAATGAGCTACCCGAATGTGCGGTCCTTCCGCCGGAATATGACCCTGCGGCTCCGGGCGGCAAGGGCGCTGCCGTGGCTGACGGTGGTGGCACTGACGCTGCTGATCATCGCGATGGCAGGCCCGCGGCGGCTGCAGGAGGTTGTGCAGGTCAGCGCCGAAGGAATTGACATCGTGCTCGCACTCGACATCTCGGGGAGCATGCGGGCCGAGGATTTTCAGCCGGACAACCGCTTCGTGGTGGCAAAGCGCGTGTTGCGGAGATTCATCGATGGCACCGAGGGGGACAGGCTGGCGCTGGTCATCTTCGCGGGGAAAGCATTCACCCAGTGCCCACTGACGCTCGATCATGAGATGGTTCTGCGACTGCTCGATGACGTCGAACTCGGCATGGTGGAGGACGGGACTGCGATCGGCATGGCGATCGCGACAAGTGCGGCGCGTCTTGAGAAGTCGGATGCGGACAGCCGCGTGATGATCCTGCTGACCGACGGCCGCAACAACGCGGGCGCGATCGACCCGATCACCGCCGCGAAGGCCGCCGGGGCGATCGGCGTGAAGGTCTACGCGGTGGGTGTGGGCAGCGCCGAAGGGGCGCGCATCCCGGTGGACGGACTCATGGGGAGAGACTACGCGCGCAATCCCGACGGCAGCTACCAGCGGACGATGATGGACGAGGACACGCTGCGGCAGGTGGCGGAACTTTCGGGTGGGCAGTACTTCCGCGCGGCCGACCCCGGTGCGCTTGAGAGCATCTACGAGCAGATTCGCGCGATGGAGAAAAGCCGCTTTGAGACGACGGAGCACCGGCGCTACGAAGAGCTTTCGGGGGCCTTGATCGTTTCCGCGCTGCTGCTGCTTGCGCTGCAGGCGCTGCTGTCATGCACGTGGCTGAGGAAGATACCTTAGGAATGCAGGACTACCTTCGCTGGGCGAATCCGGACATGCTGAAGCTCCTGTGGCTGCTGCCGCTGGTGATCGGAATTTACGTGTACGCAGCACGCGCCCGGGCCCGGACGCTGGGGCGGATGGCCTCACCGGCCGCCCGTGATCGGATCGCGCCGGCCCGGATTCGCCGGCGCAGACGGCTCCGCGCGGTGCTGATGACGGGCGCACTGGCGCTGCTCGTCATCGCGGCGGCCCGGCCGCAGTTCGGTGTGCAGATGGAACGTGTCGAGCGCGCGGGCGTGGACGTGATGTTCGCGGTGGATACCAGCGAGAGCATGCTTGCGCGCGATGTCACACCCGATCGCCTGTCGACCGCGAAGGAGATCGTCAGCGCGTTGATTGCGCGAATGCAGGGCGACCGGGTGGGGATCGTGGCGTTCGCCGGCGACGCGTTCCTTTACTGCCCGCTGACCATCGACTACGGCGCGGCGGAGATGTTCCTTGACGCAATGGACACACAGGTGATCGGCGACCCGGGGACGGCGCTCGCGGACGCGATCACGACAGCGCAGGATGGCTTTGAGGCCGCTGAACACAAGTACCACCACCTCGTCATTCTCACTGACGGAGAGGACCACGAGGGCGGTGCGGTGAAAGCCGCAGAGGATGCTGCCGAGCGCGGACTGGGCGTCCACGTGGTCGGCATCGGAGGGCCTGATGGCGAGCCGATCCCGATCGTCGCGCCTGATGGGACCGTCACCGGGCACAAACGCGATCGGGACGGCGACGTGATCGTCACGCGGCTCGAGGAGGAAACTCTGAAGGAGATCGCGGAGGCGGGCGGCGGAGCCTATGTCTCTGCGTCAGGCGGAGGCATCCCGGTCGATCGGCTGTTCGGCGCATTGGAGAGCGAAGAAGGTCGTGTGGTCGGCACCTGGCAGTTCGAGGAGTACGCGGAGCGTTATCAGATCCCGCTTGGACTGGCCATCGCGTTGATAGTTGCGGTCGCGATCATCCCTGATGAAAGGCGGCGGCGTTCGTGAGACGTATCAGCCTGTCTGCTGCAATCGTCGCCGCGCTGCCCGCCCTGGTTGCGTTCACGTGGCCCGGGACGGTGGAGTGGCTGTGTACGCGCGGGATCAAGCAATACGAAGCCGGGAAGTTCGAGGATGCAGAGACCAGCTTTGCCCGGGCACTCGACGCTGACCCGGAGAATAACACACTTCAGTTCAATCGTGGCACAGCACTCCACCGCCGGGGCCTGCATGATGAGGCATCCGAGGCGTTCGAGGCTGTCGGGAGTGGGGGAGAGCCTGAGCTTGCGCGCGATGCGCAGTACAATCGGGGAAACGCGCGCTTCACCGCCGGTGACTACGAGGGCGCCATCGAGGCGTATAAGGACGCGCTGCGGCTTGATCCGACCGATGTTGAGGCGAAGCACAACCTCGAACTCGCCATGCGCAGGCACGAGCAGCAGGAGGAGGACGAGCAACAGCAGGAAGACGAGCAGCAGCAGGAAGACGAGCAACAGCAGGAAGACGAGCAACAGCAGGAGGACGAGCAACAGCAGGAAGACGAGCAGCAGCAGGAGGACGAGCAGCAGGAGAACCGCCAGGAGGAAGACGATCAGCAGCAGGAGAGCCAGGAGCAAGATCAGCGGCCACAGGAAGATCAAGCTCCCTCGCCTGATGAGCAGAGCGCTGAGGAGGAACTGAGCGAGGAGCAGGCTCGACGCCTGCTGAACGCGCTGGCCTCGCAGGACGCCGAGATGCAGAAGCTGATCCGCCGGTCGCCCCAGCGCCGGGAGCCTCGTGAGGGGGTGCGGGACTGGTGACCGCGTTTCTGCGACGGATGGCACTGTCAATCGCGATGGCGGTCCTGATCGCCACTCCCGTGGCCGCGCAGGTTGACGTGCAGGCTTCTCTGAGTCGGGACACCGTCCGAGTGGGGGAGACGGTCGAACTGACGGTCGTGGTGACCGATGCGATGCTCGGCATTGACGCCCCTCGTGTCCCGGAGATCGACTATCTGAGCGTCACATCCACCGCATCGAGCACCAACATCGAGTTCGTGGACGGCGACATGCGGCGCACTACCGTCTTCAGCTACGGCCTTCGAGCAAGCCGCGAGGGCACGTACACCATCCCTCCGATGACAGTGCCGATCGGTGATGAAGCATACACAACGCGGGCGCTGTCACTGCGCGTTGAGCCATCTGCGACCACCAGCCCGCAGCCCCCCGACGGCTCGTCGCAGGATCCGGACCCCCCGGAGTCTGGCGCAACGGACCGGCCCGATCAGGAGCCTGCCGAACCACCGAAGGAGATCGATGCCGTCACCGAGGTGGACGATCGCACCCCCTGGGTCGGCGAGCAGGTCACGCTGACGCTGAAGTTCCTCCAGGCGCACACGTTGCGCCTGGTGGGCAATGCAGAATACGAGCCGCCCTCAACCGAGGGGCTCGTGGCTGAGCCGCTGCCTGACGAGCCGCAGCGCTCAATCACCATCGATGGCATGAGCTACGAGGTGGCCACCCGCAAGACATCGCTCATCGCCCCGGCCCCCGGGGAATACACGATCGGTCCGGCCACGGTCACATTCCGGCGCGGGTTCATGCAAAGCGAGGAGACCATCGAGACAGACCCGATCACGATCAACGCCCGGCCGCTCCCGACCTCCGGCAAACCCGACGACTTCAGCGGCGCGGTCGGCAGCATCCAGCTTGGCATGTCACTCGCGACCAACGAGGTGCGCGTCGGGGAAGCCGCTTCCCTGCGCCTGGAGATCAGCGGCACCGGCGACCTCCGACAGATCACCCCTCCGGAGGTGCGGGTAGAGGGCGACGCTCGCGTTTATCAGAGTGGCGAGGATCGGCAGATCGCTCCTCGGGAAACGCCTGATGGATATGAGATCGGTGGCCACGTGACATTCGACTACCTGATCATGCCGCACTCGCCCGGACAGTTGCGCCTCGAACCGGTCGTCGTTCATTACTTCAATCCGAAGGTCGAACGTTACCAGTCCGCGCAGACCTCGCCCGCGACGATCACCGTCCATCCGGGGGAAGCCGGAGCGAGCATCGCGGAGACAAACGGAAGCGAGCTTCGTTACATTAAAGAGAGCGGCCTTGCCCTGACAGCGCGCCCTCCCGTCACCTCGCGCGGGTGGTTCTGGCTGCTGCAGGGCCTTCCGCTGCTCGGCCTTGGGTGGGCGCTGCGGGAGCGCGCAGAACGTATGCGGCGGGAGCGCGACCCGCGTTACCGCCGCCGCGTTGAGGCCGCGAGGAACGCACGGCGGTCCCTCGGCGCCATCGATCTCAGCACTCCTCCGTCGGAGATCTACCACCAGATCGACGAGGTCCTCGCCGAGTACATCGCCGCCCGCACCGGCGGGTCGGCCGCCGCGATCACTCCGGACGTCGCCTCCGAACGCCTCCTCGAGGAGGACGCGGGCGAGGAGCTTGCGGTCCGGGCGCGCGACCTGCTGAGCCGTCTTCGAGCTGGCGCCTACGCACCCGGAGCCTCCGGCGCACCGGCGCCGAGCGAGGCCCTCGATGAAGCGCGCGCCCTCGTCGATGCGGCTGAGGGGGAGTTGCGATGACACGTCGCCTCGTGTTCGCGGTCATCTTGCTGGCCGCGTCCTGCGGTTTCGCGCAGCAGCCCACCGATCCGGCGGACGCGCCCGATCCGATCGCGGAGGCCAACGCGCTCTACCGCGACGGGCAGTTCGCAGCCGCCGCCGAGAGCTACCGCGATGCGCTCGAGGCCGGATTCGATGGCCCGCGCGTGCATTACAACCTCGGGAACGCGCTCTACCGCAGCGACCAACTCGGCGAGGCCGTCGCACACTACCTCTCGGCGCTGACGATTGCGCCTCGTGATGATGATATCCAGGCGAACCTCGATCGCGCGCTCAGCGAGCGGCCCGCGGGCAGGCCGGCTCCGCACGCATCGTGGTTCCACGCCACCGCATCGCGCATCGTCTCCCGCTTCACTCTCTCCGAATTCGCCGTCGCGGCCGCAGTCTGCTGGTGGAGCGCGCTCGGTGCGCTCATCGCGCTGCTGATCGGCACGGGGCGCCGGCGCACGATGCGCCGCGTTGCGATCGCCGCGGGGATCGTCGCGGTGTCGATCGCGTCTTTCGGTGTCGCGCGCTGGTGGGCGTGGCATCACACCGACCGCGCTGTCGTCGTCGCGGAGAGCGCGCCTGTCCGCGCGGGTCCCGGTGAGAGCTTCGAGGCCGCGCTTTCGGTGCAGGAAGGCTCGATCGTGCGGATCATCCGCCCAGATTCAGACTGGGTGGAGATCGCGGAGGAGCGCGGCGCCACCGGCTGGCTGCCGACCTCCTCGCTGGCGATGGTGCGTCCACAGGTCACGGACACCGACCTGCCGGACGGATAGCCGACGGAGCGGACAACCTGTCCGCGTGGGCAGGGCGAGAGGGCGGCCATGCAGGAGCTGTCGCAGCGGCAAAACTTGCGCCCCTACGCATACTTGCGACCCTACGCGTTTGTGCTGGGCGGCGTCATGCTCGGCGGCCTCTCTCCGGTCTTCACCAAGCTCCTTCTTCTGCAGGACGTCGAGGGACCGACCATCGTCGCCGCCCGCTACCTGCTCACGGTCGCCTTCCTTCTTCCCTTCGGCTTCCCGCACGGCAAACCCGACGCCGACGCTCCCAGGCCCGGGCGCAAGGAGTGGCTCACGCTCTTCCTCGTAGGCGCACTCGGCTCCGGCCTCGGCGCCCTGCTCTTCACCAAAGCGCTCGATCTCGCGTCCGCCGGTGTCGTGAACTCCATCTCCAAGACCGCTCCGATCTTCGTCGCGCTCTTCGCATACTTCACGCTCCGCGAGCGTGTCACCCATCTGCGCTTTCTCCTCGTCACGGTGATGGTCGCCGCAAGCGTGCTCATCATCGCGGGTGAGCTGACATTCACCGGCAACTTCGCCACCAGCCGCCTGCTCGGCGACCTCCTCGCCCTCGGCGCCGGACTCACCCGAGCGGCGGCGGAGTTGCTCGGCAAAAGCGCCCTCCGGCAGTTTCGGCCCAGCACCGTCGCTATGTGGCGCTTCGGCGTCGGCATGATGGTCGCCGGCACGGTCGCGTTCGGCACCGGCGGCTGGACGACGCTCTTCGACATGAACTTCGGCGGATGGATCATCCTCCTGCTGCTCGCCGGCGTCAGCACCGCGCTTTACATGGCGCTTTACTACCGCGGACTCTCCGAGATACCCGCACACGTGGCCGTCAGCCTCAAGCTTCTCGGGGCGGTCGTCACCGTGATCGTCTCATGGTTCGTGCTCGCCGAGGTCCTCACGCCCTACCACATCGCCGGCATCGCCGTCCTCATCTCCGGAGCCTACCTGCTGGTCATACGCAGCGCGAACCCTCAGCCGGAGGAGCCCGACGAGCCCACCCTCCCTCCGCGCCGCCCCTGGGCGAGGCTCCGCCCGCGACTCGTCGGCCTCGTCATTCTGCTCGTCGTCATGTCAGTCGGCGTCGTCTGGTACCTCTCCGTCCGCCACAGCGTTCAGCTTGTTCAGCGTCAGATGCAGCTCACGGTGGGGGAGATCGCCGCTGTCCTCGTCGAGTTCGGTGGCCTTGAGGAGCGCCCATCGTGGCAGTCGTACCAGCAGTACCTCCAGCGGGTCGTGGGACACCGCGTTCAGGGCGACCTCTACGCGCTCGAGGTCGTCTACCTCGCCGCGCTCGACCCCCGGGGTAACATCGGCGCCTACGCGGTAGCCCCCGAGCTTCAGGTCGTTGACGCGGAGGGGCGCGAGTTGCAGGTCCGTGACCGTGTCGCCATGCAGCGCCTTGTCGCCGAGATGGATGAGCGTGCGTCCGCACACGGCCTCATCACCGCCACCGCGCGCCTGGAGTTGGAGGGACGCATCGTCGGCTCCCTCAAGATGGGCTGTCGGCGCGAGATGCTGCGCGGGATGGTAGGGGAGATCATCGGCCGCAGCGCCGTCGCGGGGATCGCAGTGGTGTTGCTGGCGGCGGCGATCGCGGCGGTGGTCGTCGGCGGGATGGTCGAGCCGATCGAACGCCTCACCGCCCAACTGTGGACGATGCGAGGATCGCGCGGCGCTGAGGATGAGACTGCTGACCTTGGCGAAGTTGAGCTGATACGCAGGGCGCTCGGGGTCGTCGGACAGGCGATCGGCCTCGAACGCAGCGCGATCGCCGGCCTGACACTGGCTCTCGCGCGACGCGCGCGAATCATCGGCCCGGCGCTGGTTGAAGCGCCCACCGGACGCGCGTGGCTGGCCGTGGCGCTCCCGGATGATGCAGAGCCCGAGGATCTCGCCCTGGTCGCCGAAGCGGTGGCCCGCGAGGCGGCCCGACAGGACGGAATGTTCGCGCAGATCGGCGCGGCCTCCGCCCTCGCGGAGTGGGGCGAGGAGGCCGATGACGCGCTGAGGGCCGTGCTCGCCGCGCGCGGTCTCGCCGATGCCCTGTCGCGTGAACGCCTCCAGGCGGATGCTGTCATCGTCATCGGCTCCGAGGATGACGGCCACACGTGGCAGGAAGCGGCGCGGGCGACGCTGAAACGTACCGACGAGCCCCTGACAATACTCATCGGTCAGGCTGCCAGGCGCGATGCCGACCGGCATGTGACAACCGAACCGCTCACCGGCGCGGGCACATTCGTCAGAATCGTCAGGATGGCTGAGCCGCCCGAACTCGCGCGCGTTGCCGAGGATCCGGAGGATTGATGACGTGCGACACAGCAACACGCAAGAAGACCGTCAGTTAGACCGCACACAGCCGGCGACCGTCGCGGGCCTCATCGGCTTCGCGGCGGCCGTCCTGAGTCTTCTGCTCATCGCAGGCTGCCCGCCGCCGGGGGACAGCGACATCCGCGTCACCGTGACCGGCAGCAATGACACCGCGAGGGCTTTGACCCGTGAGGAGATAATCGCGCTGGCGCGGCGTGAGGGAGAGGTCTGGTGGTACACATCCCTGCCCGAGCGGCAGGCCGAGGCTTATCTCGAACGCTTCGAGCGCGCCCACCCGTACATCAACGCCAACCTCGTCCGCGGCAGCACATTCGACATCGTCCGCAGAATCGACCGTGAACTCGCCCGCGGCGAAGTCCGCGCAGACACCATCCACGTGCTCGACCCGGCGGTCTTCGACGACCTCAGGCGTCGAGGCGAGCTTTACTCGCACGATGCTGAGTACGCCCGCCACCTTCCGCCCGAGTATCAGGAGGCCGGACAGTGGGCCGCCATGCGCGCGGTGACCATCTGCATGGCCTACGACACCGGCCGCATCTCGGACGAGGACACGCCATCAACCTGGCCTGACCTGCTCGACCCGAAGTGGCGCGGCCGGATCGGCCTCAAGGACGCTCAGACCGGTGGCTCCGCCTACTCGGAGTACTACCTGCTGCGCGAGCAGTACGGCCTCGACTTCTGGCGGCAGATGGTCGAGCAGCGCCCGCAACTTTTCCGCTCCTCGGCCGACACCCTTCGCGCCCTCGCGTCAGGGCAGATCGATCTCGCAGGCGGCATCCTCGGCTACAGCGTCTACGGCGCCATCGAGGACGGCATGCCCGTCGCCGCCATCTGGCCCGAGGACGGCGTCCCCATGACCATCGGACCGCTCGCGGTTCTCAGCAGGGCGCCTCACCCGCACGCAGGCATTCTCTTCATGGAGTGGGCGCTCTCGCAGGACGGGCAGGCGGCCATCGTTGAGATCAGTGGCGCCTACTCCCTCCGCGATGACGTGGAGCCACCGCCCGACCGCCCGCGGCTTTCCGACCTCAACATTCTCGCCCAGGAGGGCTCCTGGACCGAGTACCGCACGCGTCAGGACAGGCTGCAGTCCGAGTACAGCAGATTGTTTCATCCTGAATCGGAGTGATTTTCAGAACAGGGGAGGACAACTTCTCCGCACGGAGAATGTCTAACCTCCAAAGTGGTGCGGACATCGAGGTATCCTCGGGGATGCCTGGCCGCACAGAAGTTTCACACAGCCGGTCCAAATGGAGGCAGTACAATGACAGCAACGCGTACAATTCTCGCTGCGATCGTGGTCGTGGCCATCCTGGCCGTGCCCGCCTTCGCCCAGACCCCGCGGATGAACGCCACCGGTGGCGGCTTCGCGGCAGTATCAATCGACGAGACTGCTTCGCTTTTCAATCCCGCGGGTCTTCCGAACCTGCGCACGTTTGGCACCAACCTGTCACCGTGGCCAAGCCGCGCATCGGCCAACCTGCTCATCGACGGCCCTGCT
>JBKHFA010000052.1:0-15052 GCA_046540615.1 Armatimonadota bacterium
GCAGTCGCCCTCGCGCCTGACGAGGATTGCGGGGATGCCAACCGCCTCCGCGCCCTGCACGTCGGCGACGATGTTGTCCCCGACCATCCACACCTCGTCGGGTTCGCCCGCCGCGCGCAGGCCGACCGCTCGCAGAGCGACAGCGTAGGCCTCAGGATGCGGCTTCTCGTAGCCGATCAGCGCTGAGGAGATCACGTCACCGAAGAGCGGCAGGAGACCCAGTTCGCGCACGAGATTCGGCAGTTCAGGAACGTGGTTGGACAGGATCACGTGGCGCCAGCCGGCCTCTCGGAGAGTCTCCAACGTGGGGACGGTGTCGTCAAAAAGCGCGAACGAGGTCGCGTCGGTGTATATGATCCGCGTGGATATTGCGAGCGCCTCCGCCTCGTCCGCGTCGAATCCGAGGTCGCGGAAGACCCACGCAAGATGCCCGCAAAGCGCCGCCCACCAGCGGTCAGGGCGGTTGAGGTGCGGATGCTCGACCTCTGGCGAATTCCACGGGAAACCCGGCCTGATCCGCGGGTGAATGTCGTCCCGGCAGAACCCATGCCCAGGGCAATGCTGATCGAGCGCCTCGAGCAGAGCGCCGCTCCAGACCCCCTCGCGCCAGGCGAGTGTGCCGTCGAAGTCCCACAGAATCACGCGATTCATGGCGCTACCCGTACGCGCGAATCTCGAACACGCGCGCCTCGTCCACGCCATGCGTCGCCTCGCAGGTGACGCGCACACGGGTGCCGGTGAGGCACTCGAATGTATGCGCGCGGCGGCGCTGGTAGTTGCCACGAACACGCGCGACTTCGACCCATTTGCCGCCGCACTCGACCGCGACGGTGTAATCACGGACGGTCTCAGGCTGCGGTCCGCGCGTGATCTTCTCGTTGAAGCGCTCGGAATGCGTCAGCGTGAGCGGCCGCTCGAAGCCGGTGTCGAAGATGACCTGCACCTCGTGAAGTTCCTGCGGCTCGCTCCAGCGTAGCTCAATGTGCTGCGGGAGGCCGGCTTTCGGCTCGGATCGCCACTGATGGTCATCGCCGTGGCGGTGCCGCGTGACGCCCGAGAGTATCTTCCCGGGCTCACAATCCGCCACGTGGCTGGACGCGGTCACGGTCGCGCCACGCGCGAGGTCGTCGGGATCATCCGCGGGAAGCTCGGGGATGAAGTGGTCGGCGCGGAGAAGCTGCTGCTGGATGCAGGCGATGTCCTCGTCGCTCAGATCATGCGGGAGGCAGAGAAAGTCCACGCAGCGGGCTGCCGCGACGCCCACGGCCTGGCCCATCGCCGCACCGGTGGCGGCCACGCGCGTCGAGCCCATCGCCATGTGCGTGCAGCTCGCGCAGCGCCCGGCCATGAAGAGATTCGGCACGTTGCGCGAGTAGAGCGCGCTGAGCGGGATGGAGTAGACGTCCTCGGATTTGCGATGCCATGACGGCCGCTCCGGGGAGTAGATACCCGCCGGCGGGTGTGTGTCGATCGACCACCCGCCATGCGCGATGCGGTCGTCGAAGACGGTTTGTTCGAGAATATGATTCTCCGTGAGAATCGTCGGCCCCATCAACCGGCGCGATTCACGCTTGGCCGGCAGCACACCGAACCATCGGAGGGCCCAGTTCTCCGCGCCGTAGTCGCCGTGGTTCTTGATGTGATCCCAGACGCCGAAGAGACACGCGAGCAACTCCTGGCGGATCTGATCCTGATCTTTGATCATGTCGAGTTCGCCGCCCCACTCGATCCACCAGAATCCGTGGCGGATCTCACCGGGCTTGCGGAAGGGCAGGTCGTCGTCTGACTCGAACTTGCGCGCCCAGTTCGGCGGTGTAAACTCCACGGGGGCGCCGGTGTCCTCGGCGATCCACATCAGCGAGCAGCCCATCGTTTTGTCATCCGGGCCCTCGGCGTCAGGCTCGTCGAACTCGTCGGGGCCCTCACGGCCGATGCGGAAATCGGCCCCGGCCTCCGCGCCGAGATTCCCGTCGCCGGTGCAGTCGATGAAGAGTTCGGCGCTGATTGTGAGTTCTTCTTCGGTCCACGGGCGGACGCAGGTGATCGCGCCGATGCTGTTACCCCGGGTCATCGCGGCGGAGACCACGGATGTGTTGAGCAGCACGCGCACATTCTGCTCGCTGCGCGCCCACTCTTCGAGGATGATGTCCCACATGGAGTTGGAGCGCTGCGGGTTGCGCACCGCGTCCTCCAGCCGCATCTCCTCGAGGATCCCGGACTCGCGCGCGTGCGGGCGACCGCCCGAGCAATCCGCGCCGGTCGCGTGAACACGAACCTCTGAAGATGTGTTTCCACCGAGCATGGGGCGGTCCTGAATGAGTATAACGTCGGCGCCTGCTCGCGCCGCGGAGATCGCCGCGCATGTGCCGGCAAGCCCGCCGCCGGCCACAACCACTTCAGCTTCAAGACTTCGCCTCGTCATTGTCTGCCTCCCGGAAATACCGCGCTCCACACGCTGCCCCCTGTCGAGTCCAGCCGCCTGCCACACGTCGGCGCATTTCCACACAGCCAGACGCCGGACCTCCATGACACTGCTCGTGCCCGGTCGGAAAAAACTACGTGTCAACGTAACGTGTCGAAACACCGAGTCGAATACACCATCAGACATTTGTTGACACGGGTTCGGCACAGACGGATAATTTCACCGGCTCCGCGCGATGAGTCGAGGGAATGAGGTCCCGATCATGAGATACGCGGCCATCGCCGTTCTCGCAGCGCTCGCGGTCCCCGTGCAGGCACTCTGGGTGGAGGTGGATACACTCGAGGTCCCGTGCCGGGCAGCCGGGATCAACGTCACCCTCACCACCGGCGATTTCCTGCTCGACGGGCGTCACGGCTGGGTGGCCGGCGCCTACCGTGCGGAGAGTGGGGAGCGGATTGCGATCCTGCGCACCACCGACGGCAGGCGATCGTGGAACGTCACCTGGACGGACATCAGCACAACGCCCGCCAGGGCCATCAGTTTCGTGGATGCGAACCACGGCTGGTTGCTCGCCGGAGGCCGGCAGATCTACCGCACGGAGGACGGCGGACGGACGTGGGAACGCGAGGATATCAGCGGCGGTTCGCGGCTGCTGCGCAATCTGCAGATGATCGACGCCACTCACGGCTTCGCCTCCGGCGCAGTCTTTGACCGCCGGGCAATCACGATCATGGCGTATCACGCGGCCGACCGGCGGTGGCAGCAGATCGGCTTTGATCCGCCTGGCTCACTGCCGGGGCTGGCCGTGCGGCCGCCAGGAAGTGCATGGGCGGCGGGCCTGACCGCCGAGGGCGCGCATATCGCCCGGCGCTGGCAGGAGGGAGACGCGGAGTGGCAGGAGATGTCGATCCCCGGATCAGTGCGGGCACTGTCCTTCGTCAGTGACACGCGCGGATATGCCGCCTGCACCGCGGGACGCGTGTTCGAGACCAATGACGGTGGCGCGACCTGGCGAGAGAAGAGCACCCCGGTGCTTTCCGACCTTACTGACCTGCGTTTCACCTCCATCGCTGAAGGCGTGGCCCTGTCTGAACCGGGCAATCTGCTGCTGGTAACAACCAACCACGGGGACAGTTGGACGGTGGAGCGGACGCCCGACGGCGCACATACGCTGCTGTGGGATGGCGCGAACCACTTTGTGCTCACCGCGACCGGTCTCTACCAGCGGCAGGAGATAACGCAGGTTGGACCGATCGTGGTGGAGCAGCCTCAGCTTGCTCGGGTGCTCGACGTGGTGGTCTCGCTTCCCGAAGAGCACACCTGGCGTCTCGCCACGGAGCTTGACGAGCCCTTTCCTGAGCACGCGCTCGGCGCCCGAGGACTGCGGCTCGTGACCGGCGCCGATTTCCTCGACGACGGCCGACACGGCTGGATCACGGGCGTGGAGGCCCGCAACATCCGCGCGGTCCTGCGGACGACCACCGGCGGGCTCACCTGGGAGCTTCTTGACCGAACCGGCCTGCCGGAGGCTATCAGGGGGCTTCACTTCGTTGATGCGAACAACGGCTGGGCGTTCGGGAGCGGTCCGTTTTTCGTCCGCACGCGGGATGGGGGCGAGACATGGGAGCCGGAGACACTTATCTCCGCGCCGCCAACCGGCATTATCACGCAGCTTGAGATGTTTGACGCCAATCGCGGCATGGCCGTGCTGCACGTCGATGGCGCCGCCAGCGACGCGCTGATTGAGCGCAGCGCGGCCGACGGGCGATGGCGGCAGGTCGGAACCGTGACTCCGTTCAGCAGGCTGGGCACCCTTCCCTCTGGTCTCTTCTGGGTGGGCGTCTCCCCCGGGCGCCTCCAGGCCGGCAACGATCCCGACGACCTTACCACCATCCAGAGCCAGATGCTGGCACACACCTTCAGCAAGCTCCTGCTCCACGACAGCCGCAATGGCTGGGCGCTGTTTGTGCGCTCGGCCCAGCTTCAGCGCACGACCAATGGAGGCGAGGACTGGCGGCAGATGATCATCGACCACGACCCGGCGAACTACGTGGTGGATGGCGTACTGGCGGGCCGGAATCACTGCTATGTGCTCACGCGGCTGGGGCGGGTCATGGAGACGCGCGATGGCGGCGCCGAGTGGGACACGGTCCATGATCTCGGCGAGCACATTGACCCGGACCGCAGCTCAATCCATCTCTTCGACGAGCACCTTTACGTCTTCGCTCCGGGCGCGTGCTGGACGACGGTCCCGGTTCGCGGCCCGACGGAGGCGACCATGCGCGCCGAGCCCCTCCGGCCGGTCCTCGCCGACCGACTCCTGAGCTGGTCGGCCGAAAGCGTGTGGGCGGGCGACGGCGTGGACGTCACCCCCGGAGCGGTCGGGCGGGAGGCGGTCTTCCGGGTGCAGTGGGATCGGCGGAACGTGAAGAAGCCGGGGAACCTGATGTTGCAGATGCGTCTACCCGCCTCTGCCGGGTCAATGCCAGTCCTGGCGCAGCTGCGGCCCGCGGACTGGTGGGCGACGCATGAGACCGGTGCGGGCGATTGGGGCGTCGGCTTTACTCCGAGCGTCGCAGGACGCTACGAGTACCGCTTCTTCGGCGCGAACGAAGATGGCACCGAGGTCACCGGCGATCCGACCGAGTGGCGAACGTGGACCGTGGAATGAGCCGTTGCCGTCGTTGCTTTTTGTTGCTGCCGTCGCTGCCGTTGCTTTCGTTGCCGCCGTTTCACCAGTATCCTTCCATCGAGCGGGCGTGGCGGTGGAGGAAGTCCACGTTTTCGAGGACCTTGCCGGTGCCCATGGCGACGCACGAGATCGGGTCGTCGGCGATGCGCACAGGGATGCCGGTCTCAAGTTCCAGCAGCCTGTCGAGGCCGTGCAGCAACGCTCCACCACCGGTGAGGTAGATGCCGCGTTCAATGATGTCGGACGAAAGCTCCGGTGGTGTCCTCTCCAGGAGACTCTTGACGGCCTCGACGACGGCGGAGACACATTCGGCGATTGCCGAGCGTATCTCGATGGAGCTGACCGAGACGGTCTTGGGGAGGCCGCTGATCACGTCGCGACCGCGCACCTCGACCTCGCGCTCATCCTCGAACTCGTATGCGGAGCCGATCTGAATCTTGATGCCCTCGGCGGTGCGCTCGCCGATGTCGAGGTTGTACACGCGCTTGATGTGCCGGATGATCGATTCATCGAGGTGGTTGCCGCCGAGCCGCAGCGAGTCGCTGACGACGATGCCGCCCAGTGAGATGACGGCGACGTCGGTGGTGCCGCCGCCGATGTCCACGACCATGTTCCCGCCCGGCGCTGCGATGGGCAGGCCCGCGCCGATCGCCGCCGCCATCGGCTCCTCGATCGGGATGACCTTCCCGGCGCCGGCCGCGCGTGTCGCATCGAGAGCCGCCCGGCGCTCAACGCTGGTGGCGGCGGAGGGGATGCAGATGACTGCCATCGGCTTGAAGAGGCGGCCTCGGAAGCCCGTGGCCTTGCGGATGAGGTATGCGAGCATCTCGCGGGTCACCGAGTAGTCGGCGATCACGCCGTCGCGCAGGGGACGCTTTGCGACGATGCTGCCCGGTGTGCGGCCGAGCATCGCCTGGGCCTCCTCGCCCACCGACAGCACTCGCCCGTCCGGTCCGTCGGTGGCGACGACGGACGGTTCACGGACGACGATCCCGCGACCGTGAGCGTACACGACGATAGTCGCGGTGCCAAGGTCGATGCCCAGTCGCTCACCTAAGGTAAACATTCGGGGTCCAGTGACTCGGGGTCGGGCTCCGGGAGCGCCTCGATCTCAGCGCCAAGCCCCTTGAGCTTCCCGGTGATGTCTTCGTATCCGCGATCGACGAGGGTTCCGCCGCTGACCTCCGTCACGCCCTCCGCGCAGAGCCCTGCGAGGATCAGCGCGGCGCCGGCGCGAATATCAGTGGCGACCACGGGCGCGCCGAAAAGTTGGGGGACGCCCTTGAAGATTGCGGCTCCCTCCATCACCCGGACCTCGGCGCCCATGCGGAGCAGTTCGTCCACGTAGTTGAAGCGGGCGTCGAAGATCGTTTCCTCGATGACCGAGGCGCCCTTTGCCACCGACATGAGCACACCCGTGTTGGGCTGCAGGTCGGTCGGGTATCCGGGGTAGGGAGCGGTCATCACATCCACTGCCTCGGGGCGGTCGTCCATCCGGAGGCGGACGGAGCGCTCACCGTAGTGAATGTCGCAGCCGGCCTCCTCGAAGAGATCGGTGACAATCCGCATGTGTTCGGGCTCGATCGGCTCGACCGTCACGTCACCGCGCGTCAATGCCCCGGCGATGAGGAATGTCCCGGCCTCCATGCGATCGGGGATCGACGTCCACTCGCAGCCGTGAAGGCCGTCCACGCCGGTCACCCGGAGCGTGGTGGTACCGATGCCCTCGATGTCCGCGCCACAGGCGTGGAGGAACTGCTGGCAATCGACGACTTCAGGCTCGCGGGAGGCGTTCTCAATGACCGTCGTGCCTTCGGCGAAGGTGGCCGCGAACATCAGATTCACGGTGGCGCCGACGCTGCGAAGGCGCGGGTCCATGTAAATCCGGGTGCCGACGAGACGGTCGGCGGTCCCGTGCATGACGCCGTACTTCTCCTCGACCTGCGCTCCAAGGGCCTTGAAGCCGCGTATGTGAAAGTCAACCGGCCTGCTGCCGATGACGCAGCCCCCCGGCAGCGGGACGCTCGCCTCACCGAAGCGGGCGAGCAGTGGGCCGGCGACGTAGAACGACCCGCGCATACGCCGAACGAGGTCGTAGGGGGCGCTGACGGAGGTGATGTTCGACGCGTCGATGCTCAGACCGCCGTCTGAGCGGTTCTCTATCTTCGCTCCGAGCGCCCGCAGCATCTTGATCATCGTGCGGATGTCACGGATGTCCGGAATGTTGTGCAGGACGACCTCGCCCTCGACGAGCAACGCGGCCGCGAGCAGCGGGAGCGAACCGTTCTTCGACCCGCTTATCTGTGCGGTGCCCTCGAGGGGGGCGCCGCCGGTTATCTTGATAAGTGCCATCTACGTGGTGCCTCCCGGGCAAATCCCTGCCATCCCGACTGCCGATGCCCCCGACATGCAGTGCGGTGCGCACCGCGGAGGCGGCCCGCCACACTCATGCATGTCGCTGACACGACGACGGTTCGGAAGGGTACATCAGTTACATTGGACGGTACTGCATAAGTGACGGGACGTCAAGGGGATACTGAGGGTCGCTTCAATCTCTGACGGTGCCACCGACCCGACCGGCGACTTCCAGCCGCGTCGCTGCCCGCGCGAGCGCAAGCTTCGCCCGCGAAATGTCCGTCTCGTCCTCACGTGACGAGAGGCGGTGTTGTGCGCGCTGCAGCGCCCGCTGCGCGCGTTCGACGTCAATGTCCTCGGCCTCTTCAGCGGCATTCACGAGCATGACCACCTCGTCCTCGGTCACCCGAATGATGCCCTGGACGGCTGCGAGCCAGCGAGTGTTCCCGCCGGCCTCAGTGACGACCGCCGATCCCGTCCGAAGCCGCGCAACCATCGGGGCGTGGCGCGCCATCACCCCGAGCTGCCCATCCCACGCCGTCACCCGGATGGCGATCGCCTCGGTGTTGAGGACCTCGCCCATCGGAGTGAGCACCCGCAGGTTGAATTCCGAGGGATTCGCGCCCGTGTCCATCGCTACCCGAGCCCCTTCGCCTTGTTGACGGCGTCTTCGATCGTCGCCACCATCCGGAACGCGTCCTGCGGCAGGTCGTCGAACTCCCCGCCGAGAATCTGCTCCATGCTGTCGAGGTTCTCCTCAATTGACACGTACGCGCCCGGCAGTCCGGTGAACTGCTCGGCGACGAACATCGGCTGCGTCAGGAACTGCTGGATGCGCCGCGCCCTGCCGACGACTATGCGGTCCTCCGGCGAAAGCTCCTCGATCCCGAGGATGGCGATGATGTCGCGCAGGTCGCGGTAGCGCTGCAGGATCTCCTGGACACCGCGCGCGACGTCGTAGTGGCGCTGCCCGACGACGTGCGGCTCAAGCAGGCGCGATGTCGAATCAAGCGGATCGACCGCCGGGAAGATCGCCTGCTCGAAGAGTTCGCGCGAAAGTGCGACCGACACATCAAGATGCGCGAAGGTGGTTGCCGGAGCCGGGTCAGTGTAGTCGTCGGCCGGGACGTAGACCGCCTGCACCGAGGTGATCGAGCCGCTCTCGGTGGAGGTGATGCGCTCCTGCAGCGCGCCCATCTCGGTCGCGAGGGTGGGCTGATAGCCGACCGCCGAGGGAAGCCGTCCCAGCAGCGCTGAGACCTCCGCGCCGGCCTGCGCGAAGCGGAAGATGTTGTCAATGAAGAGGAGCACGTCGGTCCCCTCGTTGTCCCGGAAGTGCTCGGCCATCGCAAGGGCGGTCAGCGCCACGCGGAGGCGCGCGCCGGGCGGCTCGTTCATCTGCCCGAACACCATCGCGGTGGTGTCAAGCAGGCCGAGTTCCTGAAGCGAGAGCCACATGTCGTTGCCCTCTCGGGTCCGCTCCCCCACCCCGGCGAAGACCGCGACACCCTCGTGGATACGCGCAACGTTGTGAAGAAGCTCGTTCATCAGAACGGTCTTGCCCACGCCGGCTCCGCCGAAGAGCCCGATCTTGCCACCCTCAGGACACGGGCACAGGAGATCGAGGACCTTGATGCCGGTCTCGAAAAGCTCAGTCGCGACCACCTGGTCGGAGTAATCCGGAGCCTCGCGGTGGATCGGCATCGAGCCGATGTCTTCGGGCAGCGGCTCCCCGCCATCTACGATGTTGCCCATCACATCGAAGATGCGCCCGAGTGAATCACGCCCGACGGGCACCTCGATCGGCCCATCGGTGTCCTCGGCGGGCATCCCCCGCACGAGGCCGTCGGTGCTGGCCATCGCAATGCAGCGCACCGTATTGTCGCCACGATGCTGAGCGACTTCAACAAAGAGGTCGATCTCTCGTTCTTCGTCCTTTATACGAAGGGCGGTCAGCAGTTCCGGCAGCGCGTCGGTGGGGAACTCGACGTCAACCACCGGGCCCCTGACCTCTACCACCTTACCAGTTGCCATGTTCGATCACTTTCCTGCGACGTGGATCTTCCGTGCGTGATGAGCGCCGACGATGCTTCGCGTCCGCCTCTCAGACGCTCTGCCCGAGGGCATCCGCCCCGGCGGCGATGTCAAGCAGTTCCTCGGTGATAGCCGCCTGGCGGGCCCGATTGATCAACCGAGTGAGGTCGCCGATCATCTCTTCAGCGTTGTCGGTCGCCGCCGTCATCGCCATCAACCGCGCTGAGTGTTCTGAGACAGCGCTGGACAGCAGAAGCTGGAATATCCGGGCGACGACGTATTGCGGGAGCATCGACCGGAGCAACTCATCGGTGGCCGGCTCAAAGATCGGCGTAGCCACCTCCTCCGGCGGCTCGGGCAGCGGCACCGGGATCACCTGCTGCAAGTCCGGCTCATTGCTGATGCGCGAGAGGAAGCGCGAGTAGCAGCAGACCACCCGGTCCACCTCACCGCGATCGTAAAGACGCATCATGTGACGGGCTATCTGCCGCACGTCAGCACCGCGCTCGCGCGCGCTGATCGCCGGGAACTCGCGCACCACGTTCAGCCGCGCGCGGCGAGCCATCTCCGCGGTCCGCGAGCCGACGGTCACCGTCATCACACGCGGTTCCGAGGAACGGACGAACTCCCGCGCTCGCGAAATGATCTGCGCGTTGAAGGCCCCGCAGAGCCCCTTGTCACCGGCAACCAGCAGCAGTCCGATGCGCTCGACCGGGCGTTCGGTCAGGTAGCGATGTGAAATGTCGGGCGCACACGCGGCGACCAGGGCCAGCGCGGCCTCATACTCCGTGTAATAATCCTGCGCCGAGTTTCGCCAGTCCATCGAGCGCTTCAGCTTGGCCGCGGAGACCAGCTTCATCGCGCGAGTGATCTGCCGAATCTCGCCCACGATCTCTCGTTTTCTGCGCAGCACACGCAAGTTCTCGGGCACGGTGTTCCCTTCTTCTCACACGTCAGGACAGTGATGGAAGCCTCGCCTCAGTCTTCCAACAAAAAAGGTTCACTCTCCGGGTTGCTGCAGGCGCCACTCGCTCTTGAACGCCTCTATCAGTTCGGCAAGGCGCTCCTCATCCTCGTCCGAGAGTTCCTGGGTCTCCCGCAAGCTCTCCACGAACTCAGGGGCATTCTCATGAACGTAGTCGATCAAAAGCGGCTCCACCTCGGTCACATCAGCCGCGGGGATGTCGAGCAGATGCCCTCGGGTGCCGGCGTAGAGGATGATCGCCTGATCAACCTCGCTCATCGGCTCCAGCGGGGGCTGCTTGAGCACCTCCACCATCCGCTGCCCCTGCGAGAGTATCTTCCGGGTGTCCTCGTCAAGGTCCGCGCCGAACTGCGCGAATGCCTCGTACTCGCGGTAGTTCGCCAGGTCCAGCTTCAGCCGCGAGCCAACCTGCTTCATCATGTCGCTCTGCGCATCGGAACCCACGCGCGAGACGCTCATGCCGATGTTGATCGCCGGACGCAGGCCCTCATTGAAAAGCCTCGGCTCGAGGTAGATCTGTCCGTCGGTGATCGAGACGACGTTCGTCGGGATATACGCGGAGAAGTCCCCCTCCTGCGTCTCCACGACCGGCAGCGCGGTCAGCGAGCCGGCTCCCTCTTCATCGGACATCTTCGCCGCCCGCTCGAGCAGGCGCGAGTGCAGGTTGAACACGTCGCCGGGGTACGCTTCGCGCCCCGGAGGCCGTCGCAGCAGCAGCGACATCTGCCGGTAGGCCTGCGCGTGCTTGGAGAGATCATCGTAGATCACCAGCGAGTGACCGCCGTTGTCGCGGACCCACTCGCCGATCGCACAGCCGGCGTAGGGCGCGATGTACTGCATCGGCGCGGGATCTGCCGCGGTCGCCGCCACGACGCAGGTATACTCCATCGCCCCTTCCTGCTCAAGGGTGGCAACCATCCGTCTGATGGTCGACATCTTCTGCCCGATGGCAACGTAGACGCACTTCACGTCAGTGTCGCGCTGGTTGACGATCGCATCGAGAGCGATCTGCGTCTTCCCGGTCTGCCGATCGCCGATGATAAGCTCACGCTGTCCGCGACCGATCGGAATCGCCGAATCGATCGCCTTGACTCCGGTTCGGAGCGGCTCATGCACCGGCTGGCGCTTCACAACGCCGGGAGCGACCGACTCGAGCGGACGCGTCTCGCTGGTCTCGATCGGCCCTCGCTCGTCGGCATCGAGCGGTTCAGCAAGCGGGTTCACCACGCGTCCGAAGAGGGCCTCGCCCACCTTCGTCTCCGCAATATGCCCGGTGGTGTGCGCCTCGTCGCCCTCCCCGATCTCATCGTCGGGACCCAGCAGCACGCAGCCCACCGTGTCCTCCTCGAGATTCAACGCGATGCCCATGATCCCGCCGCCAAAGTCGATCAGTTCCTGCGACATCGCGTCCGACAGGCCGTAGACCTGCGCGATGCCGTCACCAACCTGCAGCACGATCCCCGTGCTGGTCAGCTCAAGCTCTTCCTCGTACGCGGCCAGACGGTCCTCAAGGACCGCCCGCACCTCTTCAGGTCGCACAGACAACTTCGGTCACTCCCTCAAGCCGCGGTGGGGCGTCCGCCCCACCCGCGGTCACAACTGCACTATCCGCGCCTGGATTCGCTCGAGTCTGCCGCGAAGGCTCGCGTCGAGCACCCGGTCACCCACGCGCACCACTATCCCGCCGATCAGATCAGGCTCGACCTGCGCGTCGATCACCACGTCCTGGTCGAGCCAGCCTGACAGGGCCGTGGCGAGCCGTTCCGATCGCGCTTCATCCAGCGGGGCCGGAGTCTGCACGTAGGCCCGCAGCACCCCCTCCGCCTCGTCCACAAGCTGCTGGTAGACCTCGTCGGCCACCTCCAGCACCTCAAGCCGATCGTTGTCAATCAGCACCGTGATGAGCCTGCGCAGCGGTTCGACCGGCTCCTCGCCGAGCAGATCCGCCAGCGCCTGCAGCTTCCGGTCAACACCCATCGCCGGATGGCCGAGCAGCCGCCGCACATCCGGCGTCGTCTCCAGCGC
The DNA here is from genome assembly GCA_046540615.1 of Armatimonadota bacterium. Lineage (GTDB taxonomy): Bacteria > Armatimonadota > Zipacnadia > Zipacnadales > UBA5352 > UBA5352. The sequence goes on from JBKHFA010000052.1 coordinate 12,514, forward strand.
CGCCTCGAGCATGGCAAGCTGTCTTCCAAGCTCATCACGCACGTTCGCTCGCTCGGCCGCATGCAGCGCGGCCTCGAGGTAGCGTTCCGCGACCGAGCGACCGATCACGATTCAGCGCCCCCCGACTGCTCGCGAGCGATCCGTTCGATGTCGGCGATGAAGGCGTCCACGAGGGCCGCCTGGCGCTCCTCGTCGATCGCCTCGCGCAGGGCCCGCTCCGAGACGCTGACCGCAATCTCGGCGGTCTCCCGGCGCAGTTCCTCCCGCGCGCGCTCAGTCGCGATCTTCACGTTGCGCTCGCCCTCAGATACGATCTGCTGGCTCTGCTCGCGGGCGCGCTCGATGAGTTCACTGCGGCGCTCTTCGGCCTCTTCTTCGGCATCGGCCACGATCGCCGCCGCCTGGTCGTCAACCTTCGCCAGCTCCGCTTCCATGGCGCGCTTGTCCGCCAGCGCCATCTCCTTCGCCCGCTCAGCCTCGTCGATGTTCGCATCTATCTCGCGCTCACGCTCGGAGAGTACATCGCCGATCGGGCCGAATGCGAACCTTTTGAGGAGAGCCAGCAGCAGCAGGAAGCCCGCGAGATTCACGACCATCACGCGCCACTCTATGCCGAGTTGTTCGAATACTTCCATGGCACCTCAGTCCATCACATGGTCTGCCGTTCCGGCAGGAGCCGGCTTACTGAACGAGGTTCTGCATGTAATCCGTGACCGCCGGCAGCTTGCCGTTGAGCAAAAAGAACGCCAGCAGCACGTAGATCACCAGCGACTCGATGAGCGCCAGTGAAATGATCAGGGCGCCGCGAATGTCGCCTGCCGCTTCGGGCTGACGAGCCATCGCCTCGGCTGCCGAAGCAGCCGCCTTGCCCTGCGCGGTGGCTGCGAATGCGACGGCGAGCGGAAGACCGAAGCCTACCGCAAGAGCCAACATGCCCGCATATTCCATCTGATCCAACCTCCCGTAGTATAACGCCCGAGCCGGCTGTGCTACGCCGCCTGCTCGACCGATTCTGCCTGATGGTGTTTCTCAGCCTCGGCCTCATCATGCGAGCCACCCTCGTGTGCGGTGACCATCTTGATGTACGCCGCGCCGAGTGCGAAGAAGATGAACGCCTGGATCGGTCCAATGATCAGGTGCAGCACAACATTGATGAAATGAAGCGGCACCGGAATCCACGTTGCGGCGAAAACTGCCGCTCCGAGAGCGGCCACCTGCACCAGCGCCGTCTCCTCACCGAACATATTGCCGAAAAGTCGGATCGCCAGTGAAAGCGGCTTGGCAATCTCCCCCACAATATGCACCGGGATATTGATCGGCGCCAGCCACACCGGCTCGCCCACATAGTGCATCAGGTAGCCGCCCAGTCCCAGCGTCCTGATCCCCGTCCACTGCACCCACAGAAACACGACGACCGCCAGCGGCACCGTCATATTGAGGCTCATCGTCGGGGTGATGAAGCCGGGGACCAGACCGAAGATGTTCAGCAGCAGTATGTAAACGAAGATCGTGCCGAGAAGGGGCGCGTGCTTCTCTCCATCAGGACCAATCTCCTTGCGGCAGAACTCGCGCACCCACTCAATATACATCTCCCACAGATTCTGAAGCCCCCGCGGCCTGAGCCCCGCCCGTCGCGTACCCAGCCACGCGAGCACGACCAGCAGGATGATGATAGCCCAACTGTTGACGACGTACACGTCCACCCAGTGATGCTGCCAGCTCTCTGGCAGCGCGTGGAGAATAGCATTCAGCCAGCTTCCATGTTCCTCGTGCATAAATCTGTCTCTATCCTGCAGAAGTATCCTGGTCTTCGTCTTCGGACGCGTCCTCAGTCAGCTCGGAAAGGCGCCCCGAGACGGTCGGCTCGCCCGCCATGATGATGAGAAGGACTGCAAGCGCGACAGTGTACCCGATCATAAACGCGATCAAGTCGCCGCCAAGTACCAGCGTGACCAGATACGCGACCCCAAGCGCGAGCGCAAACTTGGCCACATGCAGCGCGATCCACGGAGCCGGATGCCCCGTACGCTCCTGAGGCGGCACAACTACGCGATTGAGTACCACGACGAGGGCGCTTATCATTCCGGCCCCGGTCACGACGCCGCCGACAAATCCCAGCGCAACCAGCGGACGCCACAACAAAAGGGCCGCTGCCACCACAACGCTCACGGCAGTGGCAACCGCCATGATTCGCCGGGCCCGTCCCGACCGCTCACTCGTCATCTGAGCCCGGGGCCTGCAGGATCTGTGCCAACCCCGCCGCCGTCCCTATCAGGAATCCAATTATCTGGAGCCACGGCTCCGTCCCGAAGCGCTGATCAAGCCACCATCCCGCGCCGTAGCCAAGCGCGATTGAGATCGGCACCGACCACGCCAGTATCCAGTAGCTCGCCCCCTTCATCAGGGGGCTGTCGGGCCCGGGCATATTGCCGCCTCCGAATACAAGTGTATGTTCTCAGGCCCACGTCGTCAAGGCTGCTCATGGCCCGCTCCCGGCCGCGGCGCTCGCGGCCCTGTTGCGAGCGTCACCTGCCGATGA
>JBKHFA010000053.1:0-15018 GCA_046540615.1 Armatimonadota bacterium
GATGGCGTTGAGCATTCCCGCGGGCGTCTCGCGCACCCGTGGCGGCGGATTGCCCTCGCGCGGCTCCAGCGTGACCGCCTTCGTGACGATCGCGCCGAGCTTCGACAGGTCAAGGTATTCCTCGTACTCCATCCCGTAGCCGAACGTGCCCGAGGCGGACATGATCGGGTTCTGCAGCGTCAGTCCTGCGATCTCGACCGAGAGATCGGGGCGCGCAACACTCATCGGTCCATCAGCCTCTCCCAGTCGATCTGTGTCGCGTCGAAGACGGGGCCCTCGGTGCATACGCGAATGTATCCGCCCTCGGCGGCGGGGATCGCGCAGCCGAGGCACGCTCCTACCCCGCAGCCCATCCACTGCTCCATCGAGACCTGGCAGCCCACGTCGGCCTCCGCACAGGTCCGCGCCACGGCCGCGAGCATCGCGTTCGGGCCGCAGGCGTAGACGTACGCGGTGCGATCGCGCTCGAGTTCTGTCGTCAGCACGTCGGTGGCGAGACCGGTCTCCCCCGCCGAGCCATCCTCGGTGGCGGCGGTGAACTCGTCGCAGCGGGAGGCGAACTCCGTCCAGCAGACCAGCGCGTCCTCGGTGGCTCCGCCGAAGACCGCCCGCAGGTAGGGCTGGGGGCTGGCAAGCCGCTGTCTGTCGGCGAGGAAGATCAGGGGCGCGACGCCGATCCCTCCCGCGACGAGGATCAGGTCATCCTCACCCTCGGGGACCTGCCACCCGCTTCCAAGGGGTCCGAGCAGATCGTACTGCACGCCCTCGTCGTGACTCGCGACGATCTCCGTGCCCCTTCCCACGGTGCGCATCAGTATCTCGATCTCGCCCGCGCCCGGATTGGTCAGCATGATCGAGAGCGGCCGCCGCAGCAGTGGGTCGGTGCCATCTCCCACGCGCAGATGAACGAACTGGCCCGGCAGCGCGGATTCGGCGATCTCCGGGCAGTCGAGCGTCAGCAGGTAGTGGTCCGGCCTCAGCTCTTCGCGGTGCATAAGTTTCGCGGTCGCTCGTGCCATCGGTCACCTCGGTCGGTCGGAATGTCCCGGATCCGGTCAACATCATGCTTCGCGGACATCCTGCCTGCGGTCGTCTTGCCTCCTTCGCTACGCGGCCCCCGTACTCCTTGCGAGTACCGTCCTCTCGCGGGTACGTGTCAATGATTCAGGTTACGTCGACAGCACGTTGTTGTCTTTCTCCCCCCTCGTCCCGCCCTCCGCTGCGTCGTTTGCAGCGGACAGGGAGAGGGGGGCGGGGGGGTGAGGCCCGGCTTCGCGATGCACATCAAACGCAGGTCTCCTCCTCCGCGACGCGAAGTACGCCTGAGCCGCAGATCACTCGAAGGAGGCAGTCCATCATGCGCGTTGTTGCGCTTTCATCACCCGAGCCACTGATCGCCGGAAGCCTGTCCACCTGGCACTGCGAGATCGTCATGCGGGGCGCGCCGGTCGAGGCGGGTGGCTGCGTGAAGATCGGATGGGACCTGCGCGGGGAGTCGGGCTACGACGCCTTCCCGCAGTCCGAGGACCCCTCCGCTGAGAACTTCGCGACCATCGAGGGGCCGGACGGCGTGGAACTGCGCCTGACTGGCTACCGCTCGCACCACGCGCAGCATGGCGCGGAGACGCTCGAAGAGAAGATCGAGAGCGAATCGTACTTCTGGCGCGACCTGCTCGGGATGTACTCCTCGCTCAATCTGCACATCCTGAGGATCGAGGTCGTCGAAGGACGCCTTGAGGCCGGGGATGTGTTGCGCGTGACCTTCGGCGACATCTCCGAAGGCTCGCCGGGAATGCAGGTGCCGGGGCAGGCGAAGCCCGACTGGCGGCACTGGGTGGTGCTGGAGCGGACAGAGGGCGCCGACCTCGAACTGCTTGGCGGTGACGTGCTGGTGGTGGAGCCGGGGGAGCCGGTGCGGCTGAACGTCGTGGTCCCCTCGATCGCGTCGCCTGATGAGGAGATCACGGTCGCGCACGTGGCGCTGGACGATTTCGGCAACCCGGTCCGGCGGGTCCGCGCGCAGTTCCCCGCGGCCGCCGCGGAGCCGGAGCCCTTCGACTGCCCCGATGGCGCGCACATGCTCGATCGGATCCGCCTCGAAGACGATCGCGTGGGCCTCGAAGGCCAGTCCAACCCGATCGAGCTTGCGGAGGCGCCTGAGTACCGGCTCTACTGGGGCGAGATTCATGGGCACACGTGCATCTCCGACGGCGGCCAGCGCACGCCCGATCAGTTCTATCACTGGGGACGCGACACCGCCCTGCTGGACTTCTGCGCGATCAGCGACCACGACTTCGGCATCGGCCTGCACAATCCGGAGAAATACTGGGCGATGATCCGCGATGCCGCCCGGGACTTCAACGAGTCCGGCCGCTTCGTGACGCTGCCCGGATGGGAGATCTCGCATGCGGGACTCACCGACGGGGAGATCTACGGTCACAAGAACGTGTACTTCCTCGACGATGACGCGCCCTTCTGGTCGTCGAGTCCCTACGGCAAATCGCGCGCGCATCAGACATACACGCAGATCGAGGAACTGGTTGAGCGGCTGGAGGACTGGGGCGGGGAGTTCATGCTCGTCGATCACACATCCCATCAGATGACGGACTGGGACCGCTTCGTGCATCATTACACGCGTCTTGTCGAGGTGTATTCGTTCTTCGGCGGCTCGGAGGCGATGGATGTGCCATGCCCGGTCGGGCCGCTGACTGAGGGGAAGACGGCGCGCGACGGCCTCGAGCGAGGCCTGATGGTCGGCTTCACCGGCGGCACGGATACGCACATGGGCGCGCCCGCGGCCTGCCGCGAGACGAGCTTCGGGCGCGGGCGGATCCCGGGGATGACGGCAGTCTGGGCGACTGAGCTTTCGCGCGCCGCCATCTGGGACGCGCTGTGGAACCGCCGCACCTACGCGGTGCGCGGCGACCGGATTCTGCTGCACACGGCTGTCAACGGCGCGATGATGGGAAGCGAAATGACGCTGCAGGCCCCTGACGAGCCGCGTCGAATCGGAATATCGGTGGCGGGCACCGCACCGATCGAGATGATCGATCTGATTCACAACGGACGCACACTGCGAAGCTGGACGGGCAAGGGCCGCTGGGACATGGCGATCGAGTTCGCGCACGAGGGACCGATGGAGGGACGTGCGGCGGCCGATGGGCCCGGATACTACTACGCGCGCGTAATCCAGGAGGGCGGCGGCGTCGCGTGGTCGAGCCCCACGTGGGTGCATCGGCCGGGCTGAGCCCGCGGCGGACGAAGGAGTGAGGCCCGTGCAGGGCTGGCGGATCGGCAGAGTGTTCGGCATCAACATCGAGATTCACTTCACCTGGCTGATCATCTTCGGCCTGATCCTGTGGGTGGTGACCCAGGAGATCGCCGGCGCCGAGCCCGACGTCTCCGGCACGAAACTGTGGATCAGCGCGATCATCACCACCCTGCTCTTCTTCGTGTGCCTCGTTCTTCACGAGCTGTCACACTCGGTGATGGCCAACCGCCTCGGCGCGGACGTCTCGCGCATCACGCTCTTCGTCTTCGGCGGTGTCTCGCAGCTCAAGAAGGAGCCCGACAGTCCGGCAAATGAGTTCAAAGTGGCCATCGTGGGGCCGCTGACCAGCGTGGTCCTCGCGGGCGTTTTCTACGTGCTGGCAATCGTGATGGACTCGCTCGGGGTGCCCGACGTCTGGGTGACCGCCTCAAACTGGGTGGCGTACATCAACCTCGCGCTGGCGATCTTCAACATGCTCCCGGGCTTTCCTCTGGACGGCGGCCGGGTACTGCGCGCGATCCTCTGGGGCGCGTGGGACAGCCTCGACCGCGCGACGCGCGTGGCGTCCACCGTCGGGCAGTTCTTCGGCTACGCGATGATCGGCCTCGGCTTCCTCGGTCTGATAGCCGGCGGCTGGGGCGGACTGTGGCTCGTCGCGCTTGGCTGGCTGCTCTCAAGCGCCGCCGCGGGGAGCTACCGGCGCCTTCAGCTTCAGCAGACGCTCGGCGACGTCTACGTTCATGACCTGATGAGCAGCCCCGTGCAGACGATCCCGGCCGCGACGAGCCTCGACGACGCCGCGAACGAGTACTTCATGACCGCGCGCTTCACGGCGTTCGGTGTTGAGCGGGACGATGAGATCATCGGCATCGTGCGGATGGAGGACCTGCAGGAGATCCCGCGCGACCAGTGGGGCAGTATGAATGTCGCCGAGGCGATGCGCGAACTGGACCGGGAGACGATGACCATCAACTCCGACGAGGAGGCGGTGGAGGCGATGATGCAGATGGCCGAACACGACCTCGGCCGACTGCTGATCACCGACCAGTCGGGCCAGGTCATCGGCATCATCAGTCAGACCGACATCCGCCGGCTGGTGCGCGTGAAGAGCGGGCTTGGGGTGTGAGGAAACGGCGCTCCCTCATGCCGTTTGTAGGACGGGCTTCCAGCCCGTCGCCGCGCATCCCGGAGGTCGTTTGACGTACGGAGGGGCCGGCCCGAAGGGCTGAGGTGAGGGAGCGCCGTCTGCGACCGAACCTCAGTCGCCTGACCGGCCCGCTGTTCTTGCGCACGCAGCGACCCCGCTCGCCTCACGAAGACGGGATCCCCAATCCTGTGACTTAGCAGGCCTGCCGACCAAACGACGGGCCGGTCAGGCGACTGAGCCGGAGCGGACAAACGGCGTCCGCACCGGCTCAGCCCTTCGGGCCGGCCCCTCCTGACGACACACCCGCCACCCTACCGCGTCTCCAGCCAGCCATCCTTCCGGAGGCCGGAAAGCTCCGCACCGGTCGCTCCGCGGTGGTCCCACCACATGAGGTACCACTCAACATCGCGCATCGGCGGCAGGTCCGTGAGCGTCGCCTGATGTTCGCCGGCTTCGTCGAAGCGCACCTCGCGCCAGTCTCCATCTCCCGGCACGCGGTAGCGCAGCACGCCTTCCGTCGTCGCCTCGGCGGCCCAGCGGACGTTCAACGCATCACCGGTCCACGTGAACTCCGGAGCGAAGGACAGTGGCGGCACGCCCTCGCCGCAATGCCTCGCCAGGACGTCAAGCAGTCGCGTCCGCGCCCGCTCGAAGACGCCGATGTCCTCCGGCGTTGCCAGCACTTCCGCGACCAGCCCGTCGATCATCGACTCCACGCGATCGGCGGTCTCCGCCCCCTGCATGCGCGCCACCTCGCGGAGCAGGTGCATCGCCTTGTAATCCTCGCGCCCGTCGCGCGTGGCCTCCCACCGGCGCGATGTGATCGGCTGGTCCGGGCCGTCGTAGATGCTGCCGCAATCGGCCATCGTGCCGTCGAAGTCATCCCACGGGTCGCCGCGCCACGAGTTGTACGCCCAGTAACACGACCCGTCGAGCCCAAGCTGCCAGACCCGCCACTCCTTGAGGCGGTAGTAATCCAGCGGGCTGAGGGACTTCATGTGCGTCGAGCAGGTGTACGTCCAGACCGGCTTGCCGGCCTCGGCGATCTCGCGGTAGACCTCGCGCAACTCGTCGGCATGCTCGCCGCTGAAGAGCACGTGTTGATGCGGGATCCACAGATCGACCACCGGATCGAGCATCCGCACCTCGTCAGGGCTCTGCGCCCCGTCCATGCACAGACGCATCTCGGGCACGATCTCGCGGATGAGCTGCCCCCCCTGCAGCGAAAGCTCCGCGTTATGATGGGTGGCCTCATCCCAGATCTGCACGGCGTACTCGTCATGCGACATGCCGATGTCCTCGCGCATGTGCCGCTCGAACTCCGTCACCCATGCGCGGAAGGCGCGCTCCCACGGCTCGGACATGAACTCCCAGCCATGCTGCGAGCGCATTCGGCGGTCGAAGTCGCGCACGATGCCGTAGGAGAAGACGATGATCCCGTCGTTTTCCCGGGCGTGGCGGAGCTTCAGTTGCAGCAGCTTGTCGTAGTCTGACCAGTCGGCCTCATCGAGGACGTTGCCGTCCTCGTCAAAGCGCATCTTCGGGCTCGTGCTCAACAGGAAACTGTTGGTGTGATGGGCGACGAGGTCCTCGACGTAGCTTTCCTGCCGCGCGTAGTCCCAGTTGAAGGTCGCGATCGGCATCAGGTCGGGAAGGCGCACAGGCAGCACCTCAAGCCGCAGCGGGATCGACTTCTGCGGGAGGTCGCGATCGTTCGGCCGCAGCAGCAGGCTCGCGGAGTAGTCGCCCGGCGGCAGCGCCTCGGTGTTCACGTTGACGAACACCTGCCGGGTCTCGCCCGGCGCCACGTGGACCATGCGCGCCTCGTTGATCTCCGGGAGCGGATCGGCGACGGTCCGCCCAAGCTGCAGGTCCTGGTACTCCGCCTGGTGGAAGGTGAGAGCGTCCTGCGAGAAGGTGACCTCGTCAACGCCCCCCTCGACGAGGCGCACGCTGTGATAGCGGATGGTGCCGCCGGACTGGCCGGCCAGCCGCAACACCGCCTCGAAGTAATCCGCCTCGGGCGCGGTGAACGAGGTGGTATAACGCTGCGGGCCGGAGTGCGGCGTCAGTGGACTGAGGGTCTTCGACCACGTCCAGCCCTTGTTGATGAACGTCAGCGACCCCGTGCCGCCCGGCAGATTCTCCGCCGACATCTCCGCGACCAGCGTGTACGTCTTCCCCGCCTCAAGCTCGACCGACTGGCGGATATTGACGCTTGTCTCGCCGTCGCCGGAGAGCACGAACGCGGTCGAGCCGTCGTCCTGCTCTTCCAGCGCCCACGAGCCGTCGCGTGTCGTGGCGTGCCAGCCGTCGGGCATGCCGTCATCGTCCTCATCGGCGCTGAAGTCGGCGTTGCTCAGAAGGTTCTCCGCGTTCGGATCGGTGGCGTCACCGGCCGCAAGCCGCAGATCGCCCATCGTCAGGCGGCCCTCGAAGAGGCTGTCGGCGAGGTTCGTGATGTTGATCACGCCGGACTCGATCTCATTCCCGCAGGCGGTGATGCGGATCGTCGCGTCCGGCGCCAAAGTCGGCGGCAGGCCGGTGCGCTCCAGGTCCATCATCGGCGACTGCGTCCAGGCCACGCACGAGAGGCCCGAGATCTGCGTCAGCAGCGCAGTCTGCGAGGCCGCCGCGGACGACCACTCGCGCTGGTCCATCGGCTCCTCGCGCGCGAGGTTGCTCTGCACGAAATCGGCGACGGCTCCGCTCGCCTCATCGACCAGTCTGCGGAGGCTGTCGCTGATCTGCGGAAGCTCATCGACGCGACTCTGCAGCGCCTCAGCCGCGCTCGCAAGCTGCGGCAGACGTGGCCGCGGGTTTATGTTGATCGGCACCGCCTGCCGGAAGAGCGTCTGTTCGCCGACCTGCTGCTCGATGACCAGCGCCTCCTCCGCGCCGTCCACGATGCGGAAGGACCCCGTCCACGCGTGAGGCATCTCGCCTGCGGCCTCCGCGGGCGAGACCGTCGGCTCCGGCGCATCCCAGTCGGCGCCGATGCCGGCCGGGGCGCTGCGCTGCACGCTCAGCGAGGGCTCCGCGTCCCGGACGGAAGCAAGTGCGACCTCGCTGGGCCCGAAGAGCGGCTGATTGAGGAACTCCCAGTCGAAGCCGCCCGGCTCCTCGCCCAGCAGCAACTCGCCGAAGCGCTCGGGGACGAGAAACTTTCCGTAGGTCGGCGACCATGCGCTTATGTCCGCGCGCAGGCCGGCCGCATAGCGCTCCCGGCCGACGTTGAAGCCCCACAGGTCGCCGGGCTGCGCGCCGCCAAGGTCAGCGAGCGCGATCGAGATCTCGACGGTCCACTCATCCTCTCCGCGCGCTCCGGCCGCCTCAACGTCGGCGTCCCAGTCGGCGCTGCCGGGCCGCTCCTCGTCCCAGACGGTCCCGAGGGCGTTCACCGCGAAGTGGTAGTAACTGGTGCGATCGTGATTCGTGTCAATGAAAAGCTCCACGCAATCGTCGCGCCAGACCGGATCATCGCGCTCTTTCATCTGCGTCTTGATCGCTTTCACATTCGGCTCAGCGCACCGCGCGCCGACGTAAAGGCGTTCGGCATCCCAGCAGACGCGGACCTCTGTGTCCAGGTGGTAGAGCGCCGAACCATCGAGTTCGACGAAGCTGCCGAGGACGGCGGCGGACTCCCAGCAGGCGTCATCGAGGGAGCCGTCGATGGTCGGAGGCGCGTCGGTCAGGCCGGCGGTGGCCACGGGCACGGGCAGCATATCAGCGGCGTGGGCGGGCATGAAGCAGACGGTCAGCAGCATGGCGAGCGCGAGGTAGCGCATGATGTCCCCTCCAGGAACGCGGCCTGCGGATCCACCGGGACAGTTCGCGCTGAGGAATGAGAGGACCTTCACAAGTATCCGGAATCCGGACGCCCTCGTCGCCTGTCGTTGCCCTCACGTGCCACGGGCGTCTCTCCGGTGGTTCGTTTGTCGTTGCCCTCACGTGCCACGGGCGTCTCGCCCGTGGGTCGTTACCTGCCTCGCCTCGTCATGACAGCACGCCCACCCGCCGATGCGTTTCGTCAGCGCGATCATGAGAAGACACGCCCGGACCTGCCGAATGCGCGCGCTGCGACCCGGCTCGCGCTGCCACGGAGGCCACGACGTCTGAGCAGCATCGTTGCTCATGGCGCATCACCGCACCGCGAGACGGTGGCGGACGCAAACCCGCGTGATCGAGCGGCCCGATCTCGGACAGTTCCTTTCGAAGCTGCTCGCTCTCAGGCACCTGACATCGACGCGACCAGTACTGTGCGGCAAGTCCCAGCAGTACAAGGACGACGAGCAGAATGATGACCATGATGACACACGACCGCGCGTTACGACGGATCGTCGAGTGTGCCTCGCCCCGCGAGGGGTAGCATTGCTGCGGTTTGTCCGAGGATTCGGACATGAGAATGACCTCCCGCCCGGGTGCGGTGTCAGTGAATCGTCGGCTGCTGCGACTCCCGGTCCGAGCGCACTTCGGCGAGGCGCACCGCCCGGCCGCCCTGCGCCTGCGACCGCTTCGCCGCCAGCAGTACGAGGATCGCCTCAAGGATGTCCTCGTACGCGATCGGCGTTTCGCCGGTCTCGATCATCGCAAGAAACTGCTCCATCATGCGCATGTAAAAGGTGTCCGCGCGGATCTCGAAGCGCGCTGAACTGTCCGCGGCGAAGAACTGCCCCTGGTGGCGCGGGGCGGGATCGCGCAGAAGCTGCAGCGACGCCGAGCGCCCGTCTCCGAATGTGACGGACATCAGGTCGAACTCCACCTCGCCGACATTCGAGACCGCCTCGACGCCGGGGCCCATCGCGGCATTGAGCACGTCCGTGAGATGGATGCCGTAGAAGAAGAGTTCGCCCGGGCCGACGAGATTCGCGTGGACGATCTCCTCGTCGCCGATCTCCCGCAGCGCCGCCTCGATCTCCTCCGCGTAGCGCAGGCCGGACGCCGACATCACCGGCGCGCCCGTGGCTAACGCAAGGCCCAGCATATCCTGCGCGTCGTCGAGACTCAGCGCGAAGGGCTTGTCCACGAAGACCGGAACGCCCTCCTCGAGGAAGGGCGCGGCCTGCCGGTAGTGCAGCGCGCCATCGCGCGAGCACACCAGCGCCGCATCGACCAGCCCCAGCAGATCACGCGGATTCTCCACGACCACCTCGATCCCCCACTCCTGCTGCAATGACGCGATCCGCGCCGGATCGTTGTCCTGATTGCAGACGGCCGCCACGACCGCGCCCTCGAGATGCGTGGGCTCGGACGCATCGGAGTTGAAAATCTTGCAGAAAGCATCGACGTGCGTGGATTCAAGTGAGACGATTCCGAGTTTGATCATTGGTCAGGCCTCTCAGTTGCCGTCACGTTCACCGCCGCCGGGCCTCACCCCCCTCGATCCCCCCTCTCCCTGGACGCTGCAAACGGCGCAGCGTCAGGCGGGACGAGGGGGGAAGAACGACAAAGCCCGCGACCGCGCGCGTCCCTACCCCTCTTTCTTCTCCTGCCGCCGCTTCTCCATCCGCTCCGCCCAGTTCTCGATCGTGCGTTGGTCGCCGCGTTCGATCGCCAGCGACCCCGGCGGCACGTCCTTCGTGAGCACCGAACCCGCGGCCGTGTAAGCACCCCGACCGATCGTGATCGGCGCGATCAGGATCACGTCACTGCCCACGAACGAGCCGTCCTCGATCTCCGTGGGATGCTTGTCGACTCCGTCGTAGTTGCATGTGATAGCGCCGGCGCCGATGTTCACGCCCTCGCCCACGGTCGTGTCCCCGATGTATGAGAAATGCTGCATCTTCGAGCCATCGCCGAGCCGCGAGCGATTCATCTCCGCCGACGACCCGACCTTGCATCCCCGCCCGACCTCGCTGTTGCCGCGCACGAGTGAGAAGGGCCCCAGTTGCGCTCCGTCGCCGACGGCGCTGTCCTCGATGACCGTGTTATGCCGCAGCAGCACATCATCGCCGACGGTTGCGCTGCGCAGGGTCACCTGGCCGCGAAGCTCGCAGCCGGAGCCAACACTCGTCTCACCCTGCAGGTGACATCCCGGCCCGATGACCGTGTCGCGGCCGATCGTAACGCCCGCGTCGATGAAAGTCGAGGGCGGGTCGATCAGCGTTACCCCCGCCAGCATGATCTCCTCGCGGATGCGGTCCCGCGCGATCCGCTCGGCGGTGGCAAGCTGCACACGGTTGTTGATCCCCATCACCTCGGCCGCTTCGGGCGTGGCCATGGCCGAGACCGGACGGCCGTAGGCGACGAGGATCTCGATGGCGTCGGTGAGGTAGAGTTCACCCTGATCGTTGTCGGGTGTGATCTGCTGCAGCGCCCCGCGCAGCGCCTCTGCCTCGAAGACGTAGATGCCGGTGTTGATCTCGCGGATGCCGCGCTGCTCGGGCGAGGCATCGCGGTGCTCGACGATCGCCGAGACTGCGCCCATGCTGTCGCGCACGATCCGCCCGTAGCCCGCCGGGTCCTCCACCTCGGTGGTCAGAACCGTCGCGGCGGCTTCCTCCGACCGGTGATGATCGATGAGCCCCTGCAGCGTCTCCGCTGTGACGAGCGGGATGTCCGCGTACGTGATCAACACGTCGCCCTCGAAGCCCTCAAGCTCGGGCAGAGCGCATTGCGTCGCGTGGCCGGTGCCAAGCTGCTCCGCCTGCTCACAGGCCGCCGCGCGGTCTCCCGCGACGGCGCACACCTCGTCGGCGCCGACGCCCACGACCACCGCCGTTCGCTCGGGCGTAAGGTCCTCAAGCGTCCGCAGCACGTGGTCGATCATCGGGCGCCCACAGACCTCGTGGAGGGGCTTGGGGCGATCGGACTTCATCCGTGTGCCCTCGCCGGCGGCGAGGACAACACACGCCAGTGCTCGCACGTCAATCTCTCCCTGTGCCGATCTTCTAAGTACGTTCAACGCCGGTGCGGCAGACCGCTGAGGGAGCTACTCCTCGCGCTGCCGGAAGCAATTGCAGACAGGCTCCTCGGGCTCCTGCGCATCGGCCTCGGCGGCTTCGGTGCCCGCATCGTCTCCGTCCGGGCACTCCACGCCGAGCGCCGCCGCGATCGCCTGTGAGAGCCGCCTCTCATCGCCCTCGGTGTACCCCTCGTGGTAATACGCAATCTCGCCATCCCGGCCGATCACGAAGATCGCCGGCAGCGCGCGTACGCCGTAAAGCTCTGCGACCTCCTGGTCGGCATCGACCACCACCGGGTGCGCCAGCTCCTGCTCCCTCACAAGTTCGCGCACCTGCTCGACACCTCGCTCACCTTCGTCGAGACTGATCGAGAGCAGGCGCATCCCGTCCCGCGAGTAAAGCGTCTGAAGGTCTTCCATCATGCCGAGGTGTTCGGCGGCGTCGCGGTACCACGTGATGAAGTAATTGAGCACCACCACGCGCCCCTGCCACTGTGTGAGCGTGATGGGAACGCCCTCGAGGGTGGTCACGGTGAACTCCGGGGCTTCAGCGCCAGGCGCAAGCGGCTGCCGCTCCGTCTGCTCCGTCTGCTCCTGGGCGAAGGCGGGGATGGTGGTGATGAGGACAAGTGAGGTCAGCAATGCACATCGTGCGATCACCTGGGCCAACTCCTCCCGATCCGCGCGGCCGGTATTGCGCTGCCGGCGAGAGGTTCGGCTTCAGAGGCCCGGGGACCTTCCCAGCGATGACATCTGCACACGCGCGAGGGCCGCGACATCGGCCGGCGGCAGCGATGCGACGAGTACATGGCGCCTGCCGCCACGCACCCATGAGGTGACTGCGTGGTCGCCGACCTCCCGCACCTCCATGCCGTTGATGTGCGTGGTGACGCGCCAGCCGCTGCGGTAGGGCTCCCAGCGGGCCGGCCCTGTGAACACCGACACCGGACATGAGCCGACGCGGTAGAGAGTGTACGTCACGAGCGTTCCGTCGAGGTTGACGACGGTCTGATGAGCTTCGCGCCAGTTGTCGCGCGAGGGATCGCAACTCACTGCTGAGAAGCCGACACCGCCCGGCATCGGACCGGGCATGGCCGTGACCTGCTGGTGCATCTGCGCGAGTTCCAGCGCCTGATCGTTGTCGATGAAGAAGACGGTGCTGAAGATGATCGCCAGGCTGACGGCGATGGCGCCGGCCGCGACAATCGCGGTGATCCGACGCGGGCGACCGGGCTGCCGGACACGTTCGCGAACGCCCTCGACGGCGTCGAGTTGCTCGTGCAGGCGGTTCATGAACCCCGCGGGTGCTTCGGCCTGCGGATCATCGCGCTCAACGAGGCGCTTGGCCGCCATCATGCGCCCCGCTGCATTGCTGCACTCGTCGCAGGTGAGCAGGTGTGCGGACACCACATGCCGCTTTGCATCGCTCAGTTCACCGTCCACCAGCGATGAGAGCGCATCCATGACTTCCCGGCACTCCGCTTTCGCGTTCATATCAGCCCTCGCTCCTCCGCGTACTCTCGCAGCATCTCCTGCAAAAGCCCCCTGCCCCGCGCGATGCGCGATCGCACCGTCCCGATCGGAATGTCCAGGGCCTCCGCGATCTCATTGTACGTCATCCCGTGCATATCACACAGCAACACCGCTTCGCGGAAAACCTCCGGAATCTCGCTCAGCGCCTGCTCCACCTCGGCATCGAGCGCATCCGCAAGCAGCGCCAGTTCCGGATCGTCCTCCCCCTCCTCGGCCACCTTCCCGAGAGCCTCGCGTGGAAGGTTGTCCCAGTCGGTCATATCCGGTGTCCGCCGCCTGCGACGGAATTCGTTGATATACGTGTTCGTCAGGATGCGCAGCACCCACGCCCGGAAGTTCGTCCCAAGCTCAAAGCGGTCGAAGGCCCCGTAGGCCTTCATCAGCGCCTCCTGCGCCACATCCTCCGCGTCCGCCGGATTCCCGGCCATCCGCAGAGCCGCGTTGAAAATCTCTCGCTCATGCTCCCGAACCAGCCGCTCGAACTCCGCGCGGCGTTTCCCTTCAGGAGACGAGCCGATGAACCTCAGCGCCATCCGGATACTCCCATGTTGAGACCCTCACGGGTCTTCACTGATAATAACGAAATGACAGGCGCGGGCAGTTCCCGCGCCGGCGTGAATCATGACAGTTGCTTCTTCGAAGCACGCTGGTCTGCCGATTCGCAGCCTACGCGCCCTCGTCCTCCCCGTTTTCGCTGGCAAGTCGCTTGACAGGCTCGCGAACGTACTTGCGCGCCCGGCGAAAGAGCACCTCCGCGCGGCCACGTTCATGCAGCTTAACTTCCTCTTCTTCAGTCAAAAGCCACGGAGCGAACTCCGACTTGAGCTTGTACACCGCCCGTCGATCGTTCTGCTGGATGTAGGGAAGCACAAGAGCGGCGATGGGGTTGAGCCCGGACATGATCGCGGCCGCGAAATCCACGACCGCAGGTTCGCCGCTGTCGGTGATGAGGATGTTGTCGAGCTTCTCGAGGTCCCCGTGCGCGATCCCGCGGCCGTGAAGTTGCGCGATCAAAGATGTCAGTCGATCGAAGAAGACGGGAGTGAGCAGTCGCGTGCGCTCCTGCTCGCCGAGAGTGGTCACCGATCGCGCATCAACGTGCTCGAGAGCGAGTATCCACCGTCGGGGCAGGGCGAGAACCCGTGGCACTCCCTCCAGCCCCTCGGCCCGGCGCAGCGCGGCGGCCTCCCGGGTCGCGAGGAATGCCCCCAGCGCGTGCTTGAAAAGATTCCCGGCGCGGCCGTAGTCCTTCACAACCGCGTCCTCCCCGGCCATCCTGACCCGCCGCACCTCCGGCCGAGCGCGGGCGGCGCTTCGATAACTCTCCACGGTCAGGCGGTCGATGTCGGCCCGTGTCAGCTTCTGCCACTCGGCCTCGCTCACGCCATGTCATCCTCAACCGCAACCCGATCGCACGCGGTACATGAAGAGACCGCGGTCGTCACGTGGATCGCGTCGAAGGGGCACTTCGCGCATTCCATGCAGGCGACGCAGTTCATCCCCTCGAGATCAGTGCGCGGGTCAATCCCGGCCGGGCAGGCCTTCACACACCACATGCAGTCCGTGCAGTCCTCGCGCACGTAATGCATGCGTATCAGGCTGTGCCGGTTGCAGATCGAAAAAAGCGCGCCGAGCGCGCAGAACGAGTGGCAGAACGGCCGGCGGATAAAGATCGATCCCACGAGGAACGCCACGAGAATCCCCATCTTCGTATACCACAGTGTGCCCATCCACGCCCGGAGGTCAGGATCGAGGATCGGCTGGAAGATGCCGCCCTGGAGCGCTCCCTGCGGGCAATACTTGCAGAACCACGGCTCAAAGGTCAGGTAGGGCAGGACAATCCCGAGACCGACCAGTATCACGTACTTCGAGTACCCCATCCAGCGCGGCATCCGCGCCTGCCGCCGCCGAATCTTCCCCATCAAGTCCTGCACCAGTCCGAAGGGACACAGAAAGCCACACATCGAGCGGCCCATGATCGCGCTCGCCACGATGATCGAGCCCAGCACGTAAAAGGGCAGCAGCAATGCGCCGCGCACCGCCGCCACCCCGTTCTGAAAGGCGCCCATCGGGCACGCGAACGAGGCCACCGGACACGCCCAGCAGTTGAGCACCGGCACGCAGATGCCTCGCAGATCATAGAGAAAAAGGGCGTTGACGAGG
>JBKHFA010000054.1:0-14979 GCA_046540615.1 Armatimonadota bacterium
TCGCGCGCTCGCCGCCCCAGGCGATCGCCATGCGGCTTTCGAGGCCGGAGTGCTCTCGGGCGGTGACGGCGCGCGGTCCTCCGTGCACGCTGCGAAGGTCTGCGCGGCGCTCGCGCCGAACAAGCCCTCGCGTCGCAACTGGAGATGAAGACAGGGGCGTTGAGATGATTGATCGTGAGACCGTCGCGACTGCGATGTACGAGGCGATGCGGATGGCCGCGACGAGGCTGCCGCCGGACGTGGAGGCGGCGCTTGAGGCGGCCATCAACGAGGAGAGCGACCCGCTGGCCCGCCAGCACCTGCAGGTGAGCCTCGAGAACGCGCGCTCCGCCGGGGAGGGCGAGGGGCTGGTCTGCGCGGACACCGGCTTCCCGCTCTTCTTCGTCAGCGCCGGCAGCCGCACGGAGGTCGAGGGCGGCTTCGGGACGATCGATGACGCCGCGGCTGAGGCGACCGCCCGCGCGACCTCCGAAGCATTCCTGCGGCCGACGATGGTTGATCCGCTGACGCGGGAGAACCCCGGTGACAACATCGGTCCCGGCATGCCTCGAGTGAAGCTGGACTTTCACGGGGATGGCGATGGGCTGGAGATCATCGCGGCTCCGAAGGGCGGCGGCAGTGAGATCTTCGGCACGTTCTACCGCATGATGTATCCTTCGGACGGCGAGGCGGCGATCCTCAAGTTTGTGATCGACTCGATCCGCGATGGCTGCTACGCCGGCAAGATCTGCCCGCCGGCGATCGTCGGCGTCGGGATCGGGGGGACGGCCGATCTGTGCATGGAGCGCGCGAAGGAGGCGGCGGTGCTTCGGCCGATCGGTGTGTCGAGCGACGATCCGAACGCCGCCGCGCTGGAGCGGAAGCTCTTCGACGCCGCGCGGGAGCTTGGGCTGGGCCCGATGGGCGCGGCCGGGCGAAGCGCGGTGATGGCCGTGAATGTCGAGACGGCGGTCACGCACACGGCCGCGCTGCCGGTGGCGGTGAACGCGCAGTGCCTGGTGGGGCGGCGGTGGCGCGCGACGATCTCGGGTGAGGGAGATGTGACGTACTCAGGAGGCCTGTCGTGATGGACGACATCCGCGACCTGACGCTGCCGCTGTCGGAGGAGGAGGCGCGCGAGTTGACGCTCGGAGAGATGGTGACCGTCTCCGGCCTCGTCTTCACCGGGCGCAGCCTCTTTCACATCCGCGCCATCGAGGGCGGCATCCTCCCGCCGATCGACTTCGCGCGGATCAACTGCTTCTTCCACGTCGGCCCGGTGATGCGCGAGAGCGACGCGGGCTGGGAGATCGTCAGCATCGAGCCGACCTCCAGCATCCGCTTCGAGCGTTATTCGCCCCGGGTGGTGCGCGCGCTCGGCCTGCGCACGCTGATCGGCAAGACGACGATGGGCCCGGGCACCGCGGAGGCGCTGCGTGAGGTCGGGGGAGTGCACCTGAGCAAGATCGGCGTCTGCGGGAACCTCCTGCGGCGGCAGGTGACACGCGTGATGGACGTGTTCTTCCTCGATGAACTCGGCAAGACCGAGGCGACGTGGGTCTTCGAGGTCGAGCGTTTCGGACCTTTCTTCGTGGACATCGACGCCCACGGGCGCAATTACTTCGAGGACCTCGACGCGCAAACGCGCAAGCGAATCCGGGCGGTGCATGCCGAGCTTGGGATTCCCGAGGACTTCACGTACACGGAGGTCAACCCGTGAGCGGAGGGAGCCTGCGCGTCATCTCGCTCAACGGTCTGCTGGGCTACGGCTACCCGCGCGCGAGTCTCGAACGCGCGCTTGAGATGCGGCCGGACGTGGTGGGCGTCGACGCGGGATCGACGGACCCGGGGCCCTTCTACCTCGGAGCGGGGGAGAGCTTCGTCAGTGAGGCGCAGGTCCGAAGCGACCTTGAGCCCGCGCTGTGTGCGACGGTCGCGCGCGGACTGCCGCTGGTGATCGGGACGGCAGGCGGCGCGGGAGCGAAGCCGCATCTTGACGGGCTGGTCGCGATGGTGCGTGAGATCGCGAGGGAGCGGTCTCTTCGCTTCCGCATGGCCGTGATCCCGGCCGAGGTGTCGCAGCAGACGGTGCTTGCGGCGCTCCGGGAGGGCCATGTGACGGCGTGTGGACCGGCGCACGAGCTGACCGAGGAGCATGTGCGAGGGTGCACGCGGATCGTGGGGCAGATGGGGACGGAGCCGCTGATCGAGGCGCTGGAGGGGGGCGCGGACGTGATCGTGGCCGGGCGCTGCTGCGATGCGGCGATCTTCGCGGCGGAGCCGATTCGTCGCGGCTTCGCTCCGGGGCCTGCGCTGCACATGGGAAAGATCCTCGAGTGCGGGACGCTGGCGGCGCGCCCCGCCGGCGCGAACGATGTGCTGGTCGGGACGATCGACGCGGAAGGCTTCGAGGTGACGCCGGCGAACCCGGATCGCCGCTGCACGCCCGAGTCGGTGGCGGCTCATTCGCTCTACGAGCAGCCCGACCCCAACTGCTTCTACGAGCCGGAGGGGAAGGTCGATCTCTCAGAGGCCGAGTTTGCGCAGGCGGACCCTCGGGCGGTGCGTGTGACCGGGTCGCGGCTGGAGCGAGCGGAGCAGCCGGCGGTGAAGCTCGAGGGCGCGCGGCTGGCCGGCTTCCGGGCGATCACCATCGCGGGAGTGCGTGATCCGCTGGTGATCGAGCGGCTTGGGGAGATCGAGCGCTCAGTGGGAGCGGCGGTCGCTGACGCGATGGCGGGGACCCTGGCTCCGGATGAGTTCAGCGCGCGCTTTCTGCGCTTCGGCATCGATGGTGTGACGGAGGGCCGCGAGCCCGCCCCCTCGCCGCCGCCGCGCGAGGTGGGACTGGTGATCGACGCGGTCGCGCCGACGCAGGAGCTTGCGGACCGGGTGCTGAAGCTCGCGCGCTCGACCGCGCTGCACCAGCACTTCGATGGGCGGAAGACCACCGCGGGCAACCTCGCGTTCCCCTTCTCACCGAGCGACTTCAGCGGCGGGCCCGTCTACGAGTTCGCGGTCTACCACCTGATGCGCGTCGAGGATCCGAGGGCGCTTTTTCCCGTCAGCCTGGAGGAGGTGGGGGGCAGGTGATGCGCCTTTACGACCTCGCGACCACGATTCGCAGCAAGAACGCCGGTCCCTTCCGCCTCACCATCGACCTCGTGCTGCCGGACGCGGGTGCATTTGCGCGCGTGCTGGCGTCCGAGGAGATGCAGCCGGAGCGGATCGCGGCGCTTTACGACGTGGCTGCCGACGATGTGAACGTGATTCCCTTCGAGCGCATCCTGACGGTCAAGGTCGCTCTTCCGCGACCGGGCGCAAGTTCGGGCGCGCCCGGCGATCGCGACGTCTACGGGTGCGGCCAGCACTTCCCGCTCGCGGATGTTGATGTGTGAGGCAGGTAGTGACACAGGAGGAACCCCGGATGAACATTCAGCAGAAGATACGCGCCGCGGTCGCGGCGCACGCCGAAGAACTGACCGATCTCGCGCGGCGTATCCACGCGAATCCCGAACTCGGGCTGCAGGAAAGGCAGGCCTGCGCGTGGCACACCGAGTTGCTGCGGGGGTGGGGCTTCGATGTGACCACGCCCTTCGCAGGTCTTGAGACGGCGTATTACGCGAGGGCGGGTGACGGCGGCCCGGTCTTCTGCTTCATGGCGGAGTACGATGCACTGCCCGGGATCGGTCACGGCTGCGGGCACAACCTGATCGGCGCGGCGGCGGTCGGGGCCGGGAAGGCGCTCGCGGACGTGCTGAGCGAGGAAGACGTGCCGGGGACTGTCGTTGTGATGGGGACGCCCGCCGAGGAGGGGCACGGCGGCAAGGTGAAGATGCTCAGAGAGGACGCGCTGGCCGGCATCGACGCGGTGATGATGGCGCATCCGCGCTGGCAGACGATGACCGATCCGGGTAGCAACGCGATTGTGCGCTTTCGCGTCAGTTTCACGGGCCGATCGGCGCACGCCGCGGCCGCACCGGAGCAGGGGCGCAATGCGCTCGACGCGGTCATGCTCGCGTTCCAGGGCATCAACGCATGGCGGCAATACCTGCTGGAGGAGTGCCGTGTGCATGGCTACGTGGATGATGGCGGTGAGATGGCGAACACGATCCCCGAGCACGCATCATTCATCGTGTACCTGCGCGCCGCGACGGACGCGACACTCGACGCGATGATCAAGCGACTGCGGATGATCGCCGACGGAGCCGCGCTGATGACCGCGACGACCGCGCAGATGGAGCCGTGGGGCGAGCGTTACAAGCCGCGAATCCCGAACGCTCCGCTCAATGAAGCGTGGCTCGAAGCCACGGAGCGGGCGGGGCTTGAGCCGATCGTGCCAACCGCGCCCGGCCGGGCGTCCTCGGACTTCGGCGACGTGTCGCAGCAGCGGCCGGCGGCGCATGTGTACTTCGGGATCGCGGATGAGCCGACGCCGGTGCACTCGCCGGAGTTCTGCGCGGCCGCGGGTACTGATATTGCGATGGATCGGATGCTCAAGGCCGCTGAGGCTCTCGGCGTTGCGGGCTGCCGCTACGTCGCTGACACGGGCTTTCGCGAGCGCGTCGAGGCGGATTACGAGGCGGCTCTCTCCGCTCGGGAGGACGGGCAGACCGCCGAACTGTGGACGTAGCAACCAGCACCGGGGGCGGAACATTCGTGAGATCGAGTGTCTGTCTGAGCGGTGCTCACCGGAGTGACTGAGAGTTTTCATGACGCGGGCTATCCACGCAGCAGCATTCTTGATGGCGCTCACCAGCAGCGTCTGTGTACTCGCCGCCTCAGACACCGCCGCGAACTTCGGCGACGGATCCTGCGACGCGCCTTTCAACGTGGTGGCGCCCGCGGACCTGATTCGCGATGCGGGCGGGCTGTCCGTCGTTGCGCATGACGACGAAGCCGGACAGCGTGTCGTCTACGCGGTCGGTCCTGACGGGGTCGCGGTCAGTCTTCGACGCGCGGGCGATCTGACTGAGATTGCGCGAGCGAACGTGCGTCTTCCCCGAGACGTCGAGCAGGTGGTTCTCAAGCGCTTTTCCGACGGCGTTGCGGTCGCGTACGACGGTGTCACCGTGTTGCGGGCGGAGGCCGATCTTCCTGACGGCGGCCGCTGGGGTGTCGTCGATGCGCCGGCAGAGTTCGTCGATCAGATTATGCTTCAACCCACGGGAGAGGTGATCTTCAACGACGACTTCATGCGAGTGCCGGGCCAGTCCGCCACGTGGGAGAGCCTCAGAGGCGAGTGGCGCGTAGCGCAACTCGAGTCGGCGCGCTTCAGCGCCAACGCGTTCACGCTGCTGGGAGACGCCGCCGATGCACCATCCGCGCTGGCGGCGGCCGGCTACTGGTTCTTCGAGGATATGACCGTCGAGGTGTCCGTCCGCTCTCCTGAAGGAGTCGAGGGCTTCGGCGTTGCCCTTGGCTGCCAGCCCGACGGCGACTGCCATCTCCTGCGCTTCATGCGGACGAGCGGCCCGGCCGGTCACCTGCAGCTTCTCCGCGTGCGTGATGGCGTGGAGACCGTCCTCGACGAGGCCCCCGCGGTCGCGCATCCCGACGAGTGGCATCGTCTCGCACTCAGCGGCGTGCGTGGCGAGTTGACAGGAACGCTTGACGGCGCCGAGCTTGTCTCCGCCGAGGAGCCGACGCTCGGGCACGGGCAGGTTGCGCTCTGGACGGCCGGGCGCGAGCCGGTGGCGTTCGACGACGTCGAGGCGTACTCCGGCCCGCGTCGCCCCGACGAGCCGGTGATTCTCTCGCACGAAGCGCAGACCTCCGATCCGTCCGCGAAGGCGTTCATCGACGATCGTTACATGCAGGAGTGGGCCGATGAGCGCGATCAGTGGCTTCCCGGGGCTGGCGGCTCATGGCATGCCGGGCAGTACTGGGGCGACGTGGAGCTTCGGTGGGAGACCAGTGAGCGTGGCCTCGGTGATGGCGCAAAGTTGAGCATTTGCGTTCCGACCGGCGAGGAGACGCTCAGTCCGCCTCCCGATCCTGAGCAAGGCTGTCATCTTGCCATCGCGTCCGCGGACGAGAAGCTCTCGTTGACGCTTCGGGAGGATGAGGAGGTGCGCGCCGCGGCCACGGTCGGGATGCCCGAACTCCCCGTGGCGGTCGCCGTGCGCCGCAGCGGCCGGGTGGTTGAGGCGGTGCTGGACGGTGAAGTCGTTGCCGACTTTGAGGCGACAGTCCCGGCGGTGGGGAAGGTTGGCTTCGTCGGCGGCTCCGCGAGCAGGGAGGCCAACCAACTGCACATCATCTCGCGGAACATGATGGACTCAACCTTCCGCGCGGCGCCGACCGACTGGCACATCGGCTCCGGAGACTGGGGGGTGTCAAGCCGCTGGGACTGCACTCCGCGGTGGTCGTGGTTTCAGGGGCGGTCCGACGATCTCGCGTCGGTGTGGACGCGGCGGCAGTTCGGCGGCGATGTCGTCGTCGAGTTTTTCGCCGGGATCTCGATGGATCAACCGTGGGCTCCCTTCTACCAGCATCCCGGCAACCTGGCCGTGACGCTGGGCGGCAGCAATGACACGCCGGGCAGCGGATATTCGCTCGTGTTCGGAGGCTGGGGCAATTCCGCGGCGGGGATATTCCGTCAGGGAGAGCTGGTCGCAAAGGTCCCCGGCTTCACAATGCCGGACATCCTGGACTCGCTTGGCGGGACGACAGGCCGCGAGGATGCGCACAAGCTGCATAACGAGTGGTGGCGGATCCGGGCCGAGCGCATCGGCAGCACCGTGCGCCTGCTCGTCGATGGGAAACTCGCCGCGAGCTTCGACGACCCTGAGCCGCTGCCGGGCGGAGCCGTCGGCATCTGGACGCTCGGCCACGCAATGACGGTCGCTCGAGCGCGCGTGTACTTCGAGGAAGCCCAGTACGCGACTCCGAGTGTGCATCAAGCGCCCGTCGCGCAGCCGGTCGAGGGCCTGCCGCCGCCGGAGATCGGCCCTCCCCATCACGCTACGACCTTCGAGCACGGCACGGCAGGCTGGGGGCCGGCGGCGCCCAACGCGTGTGCGGTGAGGCTTGCGGAGCGCGAGGGGCCTGATGATGGTCGCTGTCTTAGAATCACAAACCCGACCGCGGGCGGCACATTCGCGCTTGCCACGACCTTCGAGGGGCTCGACCTGCGCGAGCACCCGCTGCTGGCGTTCGACTACGCGATCCCCGCGGATGTCGCCGTGGATGTCTTCGCGACCGTCGCCGGTCAGCGCTACCGCGTGGCGCTGTCAGGGCCGGAGCAGGCGACGGCCGGCATCGAGGACGTGGGCCGCGTCCCCGATGCGCGCGCCGACGGCCGCTGGCGCGAGGCGAGAATCGATCTGATGGGGCTGCTGGACTCGCACTTTCCGGGCGGCGGGCCGGTCGTGCTCGGGCGGCTGGAGTTCGCCGCACACGCCGCTTCGGAGTACATGCGCGCGGGGATCGGCGGCAATCCTGCGGGCGCGTCGTGGCGGCTGGACAATGTCTACCTCGGCGGCGCTATCTCGGCGCCTGTCACGGTCCGGACCCAGCGAGGCGTGACCGTCGAGGCCGAGGGCTGCAGCGTCACGGGCAGCATGCGCCTCGGCCGCGTGGAGCATCGGGTCGCGCCGCGGCGAAGCGGCGTCACCGCGCTTACGCGTACCTCGGGCGCGCGATCGAGCGCCCACCTGATCGCTTTTGATGTTGATGCGCCGACGATCGAGTCACGGGAGCCACGCGCCGGTGCGACCTGGCTCGGGCCGGTGCTGGCGATCGCGATCGCGGACGTCGGCCCCGCGGGGATCGACGAGCGTTCGCTGGAGTTGCGGATTGCGGAGCAAACCTTCCGCCCGGGTGATCGTGGCCTGCGGTGGAGTGCGGCCGATGGCGCGCTCACGCTTGACCTCCGCCGGGCGGACGTGGAACTGCCGACGGGTGGGGAGGTCGTGGTGCGGGTCACAGCCGCCGATCGCGCGGGCAACCGCGCCGAGCCGCTGGAACTGACATTCTCCGCGGACTACGAGGCGGATACTACGCCGCCTGACGCGCCTGAGTTGACGGGCCTCCCCGCGTCGCTGCTTGACTGCGACTTCGAAGCCGACCTCGCGCCGATCGTGCCGTGGGGGGCGGACGCCGCAGTGGCGCTGAGGCGCGCTCGAGATCCGGTCGCGGGCAACGCGGGTGGCGGGGAGTGGTGTCTCGAAGCGCGCTGCACGAAGCTCGGCGGGCTCTTCGGCGTGTCTCTCGGCTGCGCGCCCTTCGAGGCGTCGCGCTATCCGGTGCTGGAGTTCGACTACCGCGCGCCCGAGGAGCTTCGGGTGGACCTGATCGTCGAGGTGGACGGCAGCCGACGGGTCATCAAGTTCACGGACAACGATCACACCTGGCGTCCGATCGGCCGGATCGGAGCCGTCGCGGATGATTCGTGGCATCGCGCGACCATCGACCTGCACGCAGTGCTGTCGCGGGCATTCGGGCGCGATGCTCCGCTGGTGGTGACGGAGATCGCCTTCGCAAGCTCCGGCTGGCCGGGCAACCGTGAGGGCACGCGCTGGTACCTGGACAACGTGCGCCTGCAGCCGCGGCTGGACGCGGGCGCCCCTCCCGAGGATCTTGCGCTGGTGTCGCGTGATGAAGCGGGGATTGCCGGCTTCGCGTGGACCGTCGATGCTTCGCCGGACGCCGAACCTCCCGCAGAGGTTGCGCCGGTCGATCTGCTGTCGGCGCTGGCCGAACACGCCGAGGACCTCGCGTGGGTACACGCGGCAGCAGTTGACGGCGCGGGGAATCGCTCGGAGACCGCGGACATTCCCTTGCGCGTGGTCGCCCTCGAGGATCGGGAGGCGCCAGCGGCCTCCGATCCCGTGCCCGCGGATGGAACCGGCGCCTGCCCGGAGAGCATCTCCGCCACCGTCACCGACGAGGGCAGTGGCGTCAGCCCCGCCGACCTGCGGCTGACGATCGACGATCGGACGTGGACCGTCGCGGACGACGCGCTCGCGTGGGACGATGCCGCGGGCGTCCTGACGTGGACGCTGCCGGAACGCGGGAGCCTCGGCGAGGACGGCTCGCACATACACTGCCGCGTTGACGCCCGCGACCTCGCCGGGAACGCGATGGAGCCGCTGGAGTGGGCGTTCACGATCGATCATGCGCGCGACGAGCAGCCGCCGTCGCCGCCCGTGGTGAGCTACGTGCCCGCCCGCGTCGCCGACGCGAATGACTTTGAGGCGGACACCGGTGGCTGGGGGAACTTCGTCGCGGGTCAGGTCCTGCGCTTTGCAGAGGGCGGGGCGACCGGCCCCGGCTGCGTAGAATTGAGGCATCTGGGGGGGCGAGGCAGCGGCTTCGTGCTCGTTCGGGACTTCGGCGAGGGCTGGCGGGTGCATCCGGTTGTGCGCTTCCGCTACCACGCCAGGCGTGCCGCGCGCGGCGGTCTGAAGGTCTTCGGGACCACCTTCGACGGCACGAAGGACCGCTGGACCGAACTCGGCGCGCTGCACATCTCGGGCGACGGATGGCAGACAGCCGTGGTGGACGTGGAGGAGGCGCTCGCGCGGACTGATCCATCCCTTGATATCCACCGGATCTTCTTGAGCATCGACCTGCCGCCGGACGGGACGCTGGTGGTCGATGACTACGCGATGTACTCGCAGGCTTCCCACGAGGCTTCTTTCCGCTGGGCCGAGCCCGCGGATGCAAGCGGAGTTGCGGGGTACTCCTGGGTGCTGGGCTCCGCCGACGACACCGTGCCGCCCGAGGAGATCACCGGCACGGCGACGGAGGTGACGTTCACCGACCTCGCGCCCGGTCAGTATTACTTCCATCTTCGCGCGCGTGACAACGCGGGTAACTGGGGGGCGACCGCGCGCATCCCCTTCGAGTTGAAGGCTGCTCAGTAACATCCCACGTGGAGGCCGGGCCTGGCGCCTCTTCTTCTGATCGTGCGTTGCAGGCCGATGCAACGTCTCCGCGAATACTCGAAGTGAGAAGCTGCGCGACGTCTTATCAGGCGCGAGGAGGAAGAGACAATGACCGCGGACAGTCAGGGCCCGGAACTTGACGCTCAGCCGCTGAGTGATGACGAACTCCGGCGCATGAACGCCTGGTGGCGGGCCTCGAACTATCTCTCAGTCGGGCAGATCTACCTGATGGACAATCCGCTGCTGCAGGAGCCGCTGCAGCCCGAGCATATCAAGCCGCGGCTGCTTGGACACTTCGGCACAGTGCCGGGGCTGACGTTCATCTACGCCCATCTCAACCGGATCATCAAGGCGCGCGACCTGAGCACCATGTACATCACCGGCCCCGGCCACGGCGCCCCCGGCCTCGTCGCCGCGACGTGGCTGGAGGGCAGCTACTCTGAGCTTTACACGCACGTGTCGCAGGACAGGGAGGGCATGCAGGAGCTTTTCAAGCAGTTCTCGTTTCCCTACGGCATCCCAAGTCACGCCGCGCCCGAGACCCCTGGCTCCATCCACGAGGGCGGCGAGCTTGGGTACTCGCTCTCGCATGCATACGGCGCGGCCCTCGACAATCCCGACCTGCTCGTCGCCTGTGTGGTGGGCGACGGAGAGGCGGAGACGGGGCCGCTGGCGACCGCCTGGCACTCCAACAAGTTCCTCAACCCCGCCACTGACGGTGCGGTCCTGCCGATCCTCCATCTCAACGGATACAAGATCGCGAATCCCACTGTCCTTGCGCGGATATCTCACGACGAGATTGAAGCCCTGATGCGCGGCTACGGCCACGAGCCACTCTTCGTCGAGGGCTCGGAGCCCGAGGAGATGCATCAGAAGATGGCGGCGACGATGGACTACGCGGCCGACCGGATCGCCGAGATCCAGCACGCCGCTCGCGAGGAGGACGCGACCGAGCGCCCGCGCTGGCCGATGATCGTGCTGCGCACGCCCAAGGGTTGGACCTGCCCGGAGACGGTGGACGGCGAGAAAATCGAGGGTCACTGGCGGTCACACCAGGTGCCGATGAAAAGTGTCCGGGACAATCCGGAGTACCGCGAACTGCTCGAGGAGTGGATGCGAAGCTACGGTCCGGAGGAGCTTTTCGACGAGGACGGGCGGCCGGTGGAAGAGATCCGCGAACTTGCGCCCGAGGGTGAGCGGCGCATGGGGGCGAACCCGCACACAAACGGCGGGCTGCTTCTCAAGGACCTCCGCATCCCTGATTTCACCGACTACGCAGTTGACGTGCCGTCACCCGGGGGCGTCGACGCCGAGGCGACGCGCGAACTCGGCAGATTTCTCCGCGATGTCATGACCGCCAACGCGGACAATCGCAACTTCCGCCTCTTCGGCCCGGATGAGACCTCGTCCAACCGCCTTGACGCGGTGTTCGAGGTCACCGATCGGCAGTGGATGGCCGAGACCGACGAGTTTGATACGAACCTTGCCCACGAGGGCCGCGTGATGGAGATGCTCTCCGAGCACACCTGCCAGGGGTGGCTTGAGGGCTACCTGCTCACCGGGCGCCACGGATTCTTCCCGTGCTACGAGGCGTTCATCCACGTGGTCGACTCGATGTTCAATCAGCACGCCAAGTGGCTCGACGTGGCGCGTGACGAGGTGCCGTGGCGCAGGCCGATCGCCTCGCTCAACTACCTGCTCACCTCGCACGTGTGGCGGCAGGATCACAACGGCTTCTCCCATCAGGACCCCGGCTTCATCGACCTCGTGGTCAACAAGCAGGAACATGTGATCCGCGTGTACCTGCCGCCCGACGCCAACTGCCTGCTCTCGGTGGCCGACCACTGCCTCCGCAGTCGCGACTACGTGAACGTGATCATCGCCGGAAAGCAGCCCCAGCCGCAGTGGCTCGACATGGACGCGGCGGTCAAGCACTGCACCGCTGGCGTCGGCATCTGGGACTGGGCGAGCAACGATCAGGACGGCGAGACCGACGTGGTGATGGCCTGTGCGGGTGATGTGCCGACCATCGGGACACTCGCAGCCGTCGATCTCATGCGCGAGTTGCTGCCCGACCTGAAGATCCGCGTGGTGAACGTGGTCAACCTGATGAAGTTGCAGCCCGAGGAGGAGCACTCACACGGGCTGTCGGACCGCGAGTTCGACACGATCTTCACGAAGGACAAGCCGATCATCTTCAACTTCCACGGCTACCCGTGGCTGATCCACCGACTTACCTACCGGCGGACCAACCACCCGAATCTGCACGTGCGCGGCTTCAAGGAGGAGGGCACGACCACCACGCCCTTCGACATGGCGGTGCGCAATGACATCGACCGCTACGACCTCGTGATGGACGTCATCGACCGAGTGCCCGGCCTCGGGCAGAAGGCCGCGCATGTCCGCCAGGAGATGCGGGACAGGCTCATCGACCACCGCGAGTACATCTCCGAGCACGGCGAGGAGACGCCGGAGATCCGCGAGTGGAAGTGGCGCGGGAACGACGGCTGACGGCGGCTAACGGCGGCTAACGGCGGCTAACGACGGCTAACGGCGGCTAACGACGGCTAACGGCTGCTAACGGCTGCTAACGGCTGCTAACGGCTGCTAACGGCTGCTAACGGCGGCGCAAGGCGGCATTCGGCTGCCTTGCGCCCCTCCGTGCAGGTCCCGCGCCCTCCTCGCGCGAACCTGCGTGGGATACTCATCTTCCGCCGCCAACACCGGGAGGCTGCTTCCGACATGCCCCGACCGAACGTACTCTACCTGATGACCGATCAGCACAACGCGCGGCACATGGGGTGCGCTGGTGATCCGCTGGTCCGCACGCCGAACATGGACCGCATCGCCGAGACCGGCGTGCGCTTCGAGCGCGCGTACTGCAACAACCCGATCTGCTCGCCCTCGCGCATCTCGTATGTCTCCGGGCAATACCCGCACACGCACGGGATCCTCGGCAACAACAACTTCGAGTTTCAGGATCGCAATCCGGATACACTCGGCGCGACATTCCGCCGCTTCGGCTATCAGACCGCGCTGATTGGCAAGGGGCACATGATCCGCGACTGGGACGAGGAAGCCTACGAGCATATCCGCTACTGCGACATGACCGACGCCGACCGCCGGGACCCGCGGAAGCATCATTACTTCAAACATCTCATCGACCACGGGGCCGCCGACCTTTACGAGGATGGCTCGTTGCCGAAGGACCATCCGGCCAGTGTCCGCAAGCACGCGGTCGCCGAACTCCCCTACGAACACTCCGTCGAGCATTTCACCGGCGAGGAGACGCTCAAGTTCCTGCGGGGCCGCGACGAGCACAGGCCCTTCTTCGTACACATGAGCTTCGAGCGGCCGCACCCGCACTGGATGCCGTCCGCCGAGCATGCCGACATGTACGACCCGGCCGACATAGAACCTGGCCCGGACATGGCGGACTGGTGGGAGAATGAATTTGCGGGCCGGCCGGAGTTCATCCGGCGGATGATGCGCAACAAGATGAACGCATTCGAGACGCCTGACGAACTCAAGAAGGCACTGGCGTATCACTTCGCGCTCATCACCGTGATCGACATGGAGATGGGGCGGGTCCTCGACCATCTTGAGGAGACCGGCGAGCTTGACAACACGATCGTGGTGTACTGCGCCGACCACGGCGACTTCGCGGGCGATCACGGGGTGTACATGAAGAACGTCGGCATCTACGAGTCGATCCATCGGATTCCGTTCATCATCAGTTACCCGGGTTCACCTGAGGGCGAGGTCCGCGAGGACGAGATCATCGAGTCGATCGACCTCTTCCCGACGCTTTGCGAACTCGCGGACGTCCCCGCTCCCGAAGCCGTGCTCGACGGCCGCTCCATCGTCCCGGAGATCGAGGGCTCCGGCGACGGCAAGCCCTTCTCCATCTGCGAGTGGGACTTCCCCGAGCCGCAGCGCCGCGTCAACGCCATCCGCACCGATCGCTACCGCCTCACGTATTACTCCCACGAGCAGGGCGGCGAGCTTTACGATCACGCCACCGACCCGTGGGAGATGAACAATGTCTACGACGACCCCGAGTACGCCGACACGCGGTTGACCCTGCTCGAGCAACTCTTCGACCAGGTCAACATGTACCGCCGCAAGACCGACCGCGACACGGACATCGCGCGGTCGGCGGATGAGCGCCTGACTCCGTCGCGGCTCATTCACAAGCACTGCCGCAAGTGGTCGGAGTTTGAGAAGTTCCTGCAGTAGACGGAGTTGCTCAGAAGGGATTCGGATGACACGCGCGCTCGATCTGCTCATCATCGGCGGCAGCGGCTTCGTCAGCGGGACGCTCGCGCGCACCGCCCGCGACGCCGGCCATCGCGTCTGGACGCTCACCCGCGGAGAGAAGTCGATCCCGGAGGGCATCACCTCGCTCATCGCCGATCGCAAGGACCGCGAGGCCTTCGCCACGGCCATCGCCGGCGCCGGCGTAACGTGGGACCTCGCGGTCGATTGCATCGGCTACCAGCCCGAGGACGCGATGCAGGACGTCGAGGTGCTCGCGCCGCGCGTCGGGCACCTCGTGTTCATCTCGACGGACTTCGTCTTCGACCCGCTCAAGCGCGCCTTTCCTCAGCCCTTCAGCAACTCGCACTTCCTCGAGGGCGAGGGCTACGGCCCCGGCAAGCGTGCCTGCGAGGACGTGCTGCTGGCGTCCGACACCGACATGCGCTGGACGGTCCTGCGCCCGTGTCACATCTACGGTCCGGGCTCGCAACTCGGCTGCCTGCCCGAGCACGGGCGCGACGAGCGCCTGATCGAGCGGATGCGCGCCGGCGAGGCATTGCGCCTGGTCGGCGGCGGGCATTTCCTCCAGCAGCCGATCTCCGCGCGCGACCTCGCGGAGCTTGCGCTGAGCGTGCATGGCTGCGACCTCGCGGACGGCCGGATCTACTGCGCGGCGGGCCCGGACATCATCGAGTCGGTGCGCTACTACGAGATCATCGCGGACGTGCTTGGCGTGGACCTTCGCGTCGAGGAGGTCTCCGTCGCGCAGACGCGCGATGAGCACCCCGAGTGGGCGTCTTTCATGTGCCATCGCATCTACGACCTGACGCCACTGCGCCTCGCGGGG
>JBKHFA010000055.1:0-14875 GCA_046540615.1 Armatimonadota bacterium
CCTGACGACAAAAGGCCCACCGGCGGGCTGTCAAGATGTGCGTAATGCATAGCCGCCCGGCGAAGGGCGATCCCTGAGACCGCTCCGGCTTGCAGTCCCGGGGCGGTCTCATTCTCACCCGGCAGCGTCTCATCTTGACGCATACCCCGCCGGCGGCGTAAGATGCCATCGACGTGGGCACAGGGCGCGTAAGCGCGCAATCCGGCCGGCGTTGTGTACATGAGCACACACCGGCGTGGAGGGGTCGATCGTGATCTATCTCGACAACGCGGCAACCACTCGCGTCGCCCCGGACGTCTTCGAGGCGATGTCACCTTTCTTGCAGGACGAATACGGCAACCCGAGTTCCGTCTACGCCCTCGCCGGACGATCCGCCGCTGCATTGGAGAGCGCGCGGCGGACGGTTGCTGATTTCATCGGCGCTGAACCCGAGGAGATCATCTTCACCGGCGGCGGGTCGGAAGCTGATAATCTCGCGATCACGGGCACGATGCGCAAAAAGGACGGCGGGCACCTGATCACGTCGGCGATCGAACATCACGCCGTCCTGCACACGTGCAAACATCTGCAGGATGAGGGCTACGATCTCACCGTCGTCGGTGTTGACGAGCACGGGATGGTCGATCCCGACGAAGTCCGCGACGCGATTCGTGATGACACGCGGCTTATCACCATCATGCACTCCAACAACGAGGTCGGGACCATCCAGCCCGTCAGGGAGATCGCGC
Source organism: Armatimonadota bacterium (assembly GCA_046540615.1). GTDB lineage: Bacteria > Armatimonadota > Zipacnadia > Zipacnadales > UBA5352 > UBA5352. The sequence goes on from JBKHFA010000055.1 coordinate 729, forward strand.
AGATTGCCGGGGAGCGCGGGATTAAGACGCACACCGATGCCGTCCAGTCGCTTGGCAAGCTGCCGCTGGACGTCGATGACCTCGGCGTGGACATGATGGCCTTCTCCGCGCACAAGGTCCACGGCCCCAAGGGCGTCGGCGCGCTTTACATCCGCAAGGGCTTCCGGCCTGAGCCGATCATCCTCGGCGGCGGACAGGAGCGGCGCATCCGGGCGGGCACCGAGAACGTGCCGGGGATCGTCGGCTTCGGCGCGGCCGTCGGGCTGCTCGCCGAGGGCGGGCAGCAGACGGTGGATCGCATCCGCGACCTGCGGGACCGATTGATCGAGGGCGTGTTGGACACGATCCCGGAGACGATCCTCTCGGGCCATCCGACCGAGCGGCTGCCGCACATCGCCAGTTTCCTCTTCCGCTACATCGAGGGCGAGGGCATTCTGCTGTCGCTGGACATGAAGGACATCGCGGCCTCAAGTGGCTCCGCATGCACCTCCGGCTCACTCGACCCGTCACACGTGCTGCTTGCGATGGGACATCCGCACGAGGTCGCGCACGGCTCTCTGCGGCTGAGTCTCAGCCGGTTCACGACCGAAGAAGAGATCGACACGGTGATTGAGACGCTGCCGCCGATCATCCAGCGGCTGCGCGACATGTCGCCGCTTTATCAACGCAGTTGACGTCTCGACCGCCCGGCGCGAGCATGTGCCCGGATAATGCATCGTCCAGCCAGTGAAATGCAGGGAGACGGTTCCCATGACAGAGACAGAACTCGCACAGCGCGTGGCGCAACTCAAAGAAGAGCGAAATGCGGTCATCCTCGCGCACAACTACCAGCTTCCGGAGATCCAGGAACTTGCCGACTTCCTCGGCGATTCCCTGGACCTTTCGCGGCAGGCCGCCGAGACCGACGCGGACGTGATCGTGTTCTGCGGCGTTGACTTCATGGCCCAGACGGCGAAGCTGCTGTCGCCGGACAGGACCGTGCTCATGCCCGATCCCGGCGCGACCTGCCCGATGGCCAACATGATCACCGCCGAGCAGACCCGGCAGTTCAAGGCCGAGCACGAGGGCGCACCGGTGGTCGCATACGTCAACACCACCGCCGAGGTGAAGGCCGAGTCGGATATCTGCTGCACCTCCGCCAACGCGATGCGCATCGTGGAGTCCCTCGATGCCGACACGGTGCTCTTCATCCCCGACGCGAACCTCGCCGACTGGGTGGACCGCCACACCGACAAGGAGGTCATTGCGTGGGGAGGCTACTGTCCCACGCATGTCCGGATCAGCCCCGACACTATCAGGTTCATGCGGGAGGAGCACCCGGACGCGGTCTTCATCGTGCATCCGGAGGCCCGGCCCGAGGTCGTGGACCTCGCCGACGAGGTCGCCTCCACCGGCGGGATGGTCGAGTTCGCGCGGGAGACGGATGCAAAGGAGATCATCGTCGGGACCGAGGAGGGGCTCGTCCATCGCCTCCGGCGGGAGAACCCTGACAGGACATTCCTGATCATCCCGCACACCGTCTGCCCGAACATGAAGAAGACCACCGCCGAGAAGCTCGTGGCCTCGCTCGAGAACATGCAGTACGAGGTGGAAGTCCCGGAGGACATCGCGGAGCGCGCCCGCCAGGCCGTCGAGCGCATGCTCGAGGTGAGTTGACGGACCGCCCGTGACGGTGCCCATGAGCACAGCGTTGCGAACGGAGTGTCACGTCATCGGCGCGGCGGCTGGTCTGCTGCTGGGGTGGTTGCTCCCGACACTGCTCGCCCCGCCGATCGCGGCATGGGGGCCGTCGTTGCGCGACTACCCGCGCCTGAGCGACACGGTGGTGGGAGCAGGCGGGATGCTCGTGTACATCGCCGAGGCTCCCACGATGTACATCGCCACGCACCTCACCCGCGCGATTCCCGCTGAGGCCGCCGTGAATGCGGCGGCATGGACGCTGATCGGCCTCACCACCGCCGGATTCGTGATGGCGATTCGCCGGGGGAACCCGCTTGCAGCGGGAACACTCGGCGGTCTTCTGCTCGGCTGGATGCTTCCGGCGCTGAGCGGAACACTCGGCGAGTGTTTCCGACACTGCTGGATGCACGAGGGATTCCTCGGCGACATCGCGCTTGCGGGCGGCACCGCTCTGCGGGCCATCGGTGTCCTCGCGGAGCTACCGTGGCGACTCCTTGCCGGGCCATCGGACGGAGTGACGCCAGTGCTCGCGATGCCCGTCTCCGCGCTGCTCTGGGCGCTGGTTGGCCTCGGAGGCATCGCGGCATTTGCATCCATCCGGCAATCGATGGCAGATCGGAAGCGCGGCTCTGAAGGTGAGACGGGTCGCGACGGCGAACCGGGGGTGTGAGGCGCGCTCACACGCGGCGACCTTCCTCGGACCACGGAGCGGTTCAGCACACGGTTGACAGGAGAGCATGATGGATACGATCAAGGCGGCAGTCATCGGCTGCGGCGCATTCGCGCGGCACCAGCATTTTCCGAACATCCAGCGCTCGGAGAAGCTCGAGCTTGTGTCCGGGTGCTCCCGCAGCATCGAGAATCGAACCTGGGTCGAGGAGATGTGCTGTCCGGCGTACACCACCCCGAATGCGGAAGACGTCTTTGCCGATCCGGACGTGGACATGGTCGTGCTGTCAGTGCCGCACAGCGTTCATTTCGAGATGATGTTGCAGGCAATCGAGGCCGGCAAGCATGTGATGGCTGAGAAGCCGATGACGATGTCGATGGACGAGTCGTATCAGGTTTGCAGGGCGGTCAAAGACCACGGCGTCAAGCTGTGCGTTGATTACAACCGCCGCTTCGCCCCCTCGATGGTCCATCTCCGGGAGCAGTATCACGCGCATCGAGCGCGTCCGACGGTCGGTGGCGGGCAGTTCATCGACACCCCCGACCGGCCTCCGCTGCCCGAGGAAGACGCGACGATGCTGATGATCCGCATCAATGACGAGTCGAGCACCTACCGACCGGTGCACATCGACTGGAAGACCGGCGGCGGCCAGGTCATCGGTGAGACCTGCCACTGGCTCGACCTCGCCTGCTGGTTGTTTGACGCCGAGCCGACGCGCGTTTACGCCAGCGGCTCCTTCCGGCTCAAGCACATCGTGACGCTGGATTTCCCCGGCGGCCACCAGGCGTGCATCTGGTTCTCGCCGACGGGCACTTTCCGCTATCCCAAGGAACTCTACGAACTGACGGATCACAACGCGCTCTTCCGCAACCTCTGCTTCGTTGAGACGGAGATTCACGGTCGCGGGGAGCCGGAGATCGAGTACTTCGACCTTCAGTACGACGAACTCCCGGAGGTTGAGGGACAGGGCCTCGCCGGGTACGTAGCGAAGCTCAACGAGCGTGCACGTCGGCATAATGCCAGTGAGGGCGAGCAGTGGCCGGAGGTCGCACCCGACAAGGGGCACTTCCAACTGCTTGAGGCATTCGCCGATGCGATCATCAATGACAGCGACTCGCCGATCGACGAGTTCGCCGGGGCTCGCGCGACCTACCTGAGTCTCCGGGCGATCGAGTCGATCCGACTCGGCACTCCGGTGCCGGTGAATGACGAGGACATGAACTTCTTCGTGGACTGATCGACGGCAGACCATCCCCGGCAGGCAGCCACGCCGCGGGCGTCGTCCTTGACGAGACCGTCGTTATTCGGTTAGATTCACTCGTTGCGAGCAATCATTTATGCCGCACCAGGACGGGCAGTAGCAGGTGACGCCAGTGCGTTCCGCAATACTCGACAGGTTCGTGCAGAAGGTCGCGCAGATTATTCAGACCGAGGGAGCGGCGTGCTTTTCTCTCGGGGTGGCGGACAACCGCCTGCACCCCCAGGCGGTGGTCAGCCGTGGTGACGGCATCAACCGCGATTCACTGGGCCACATCGACATCGACACCGACACCACCTTCGGCTCTGCGGTGAGGAATGCTCTGCGTCAGAAGGGGCCGGTGGTGCTCAGCGAGGCCACGCGGATGGACGAGTTTGTCGTCAAGCCGCCGATTCTCGTGATGCCGATCGTCTGGGAGCGTGAGCCGCTGGAGAGCGAGGAGGAGCCGGTGCAGCGCACCGTGGGTGTGCTGACGCTGTGGGAGAAGCGGGGCGAACGCTACGATGAGGACGACTTCAAGCTCGCCGAGACGCTCTCGGGGCAGGCTGCGGCGCTGCTGGTTGAGGAGCAGTTGGACGAGTTTGATGACATCCAGGCCGCATTCTCCACGGTGCCGGTCGGACTGATGCTCGTCGGCGATGACAACAGGGTGCTGGTCGCGAATGCGGCGGCGATGCGCGTGGTGGGCGTCGACCCGCTGCAGAATCGCAAGATTGAGAACGTTGACTACGGCAATCAGCTTACTGACCTGCTGGCCGAAGTGCATGAGAGCCCTGAGGGGAATGCCGCCGCCTCCTACGTCGCGCGGGACAACGAAAGTTACTCCGTCAGCGCACAGAAGACGCAGGACGGTCAGACGATCGTCGCCTTCACCCAGTCGCCCTTCAGCACCGCGGCCGAGGAGTTGACCGGGCAGGTCGCTCACGAGTTGCGGACGCCTCTCACGGTCATCCAGGGGAACCTGCAGACGATCGACTTCATGAGCGAGGGTGGCATTGAGCCCGAGGACCAGGAGATCATCCAGGAGTTCATCGACACGGCCCTGATCCAGTCGGCCCGGATGTTCCGCCTGATCGCCGAGACTCTCAACATCTCTCGCATCCACGCGGGCAAGGAGCTTGAGCTTGAGGTCGAGGAGTTTGATCTCACCGAGGCGCTGGATCAGATTCTCGAGGAGCTTGCGGACTACCTGATGGCCCACGAGTTGGACATCCAGGCTCCCGATGAGCTGATCATTGAGGGTGATCGGGGCAAGATCATCTCCATCTTCGACAACTACCTCAAGAACGCGGCGAAGTACTCGGACACCGGCACCACCATCACTATCCGTCTCTACGAGACCGAGGAGGACATGGTCGCGATCGAGGTCAGCGACGAGGGGATTGGCATCCCGGAGGAGGATGTCATCAAGATCGGGAAAGAGGCGGGTTTCCGCACCGATCTCTCGAAGGACCAGGCGGGCGGGATCGGTCTCGGCATGGTGTACACTCGCCGGGTGACCGAGGCGCACGGCGGCCGCATGGAGATCGACAGCACGGTCGGCGAGGGCAGCACCTTCCGCTCGATCATCCCGAAGCGTCAGGAGTAGCGGCTGCTGCCGGCTACCAGCTATCAGCAGACGGCGAACGGCAGCGCCATGCCGCAAGTTGTTTGTCTGAGCTGGCCGCTGGAAGCTGGAAGCTGACAGCCATGGACACCATCCGCATTCACAACATGAGCTTCTACGGCTACCACGGAGTCGATCAGTCGGAACGCGACCTCGGGGGGAAGTTTCATGTGGATGTGGATCTCGGCCTCGACCTGCGCCCGGCGGGGGAGAGCGACAGCATCGAGGACACGGTGGATTACAAGGCCGTCTACGACCTCGTGTCCGAGATTCAGCGGAGTAATCGCTTCAAGCTGCTGGAGGCGTTCGCTCACGCTGTCGCCGAGCGACTTCTCGACGACTTCGAGGTCACTGAGGTGACGGTGCGGGTGCGGAAGGCCTCCGTCCCGCTGGGCGGGCTCATCGACCATGCTGAGGTGGAGATCACGCGACAGGCGTGATTCGAGGCGCCCGCCGGTCCGGGCGGCGTCGAACTTGACACACGCTGATGCGTGTGATAGCTTGTTCGCAAATATGCTGCACTCCCTGACACACGGAGATCGCTCATGGGAATCTCGTTCCGCCACGCGTATTACCGTCATTACGCTTACCACGGCGCGCCCCCGCGGCGGAGGGAGTTTGCGTAGCATCATAGTCTCGCCCAGGCACCCGACGCCGCGGAATCTCAGACCGCGGCGTTTCTTCGTGTGGGGACGCAGCTTCCAATGATTGATTCAGCAGAGCAGGTGAGAGACGATGGGTCCGGTCTTTGAGGACATAAATATCTTTTCCGGCAACGGGAGCGTTCACCTGGCGACGGATGTCGCTGAGTCGCTGGGTGTTCCGCTCTCGGACGCGCTGGTCGGAAAGTGGGCCAACGATGAGGTCCGCGTCCAGCTTCAGGAGAATGTGCGCGGCAACGATGTGTTCGTGTTTCAGTCTTTTCCGCGGGAAGTAAGCGACCGACTGATGGAACTGTGGTTGATGATCGACGCGGCGAAGCGCGCGTCGGCGGGGCGCATCACCGCGGTGATCCCCTGGTACCCCTACTCCAAGCAGGAGCGCAAGTTCCGCGGCCGCGAGCCCATCTCCGCCCGTGTGGTGGCGGATCTCACCGTCGCGGCCGGCGCCGATCGCATCGTGACGATGGACCTGCATGAGGGAGCGATCCAGGGGTTCTTCGACATCCCGATGGACCATCTCCCGCATCTGCCCGTCTTCCTCGACGTCTTCCGCAACGAGGGGCTGACCGGCGACAATGCCGTCGTGGTGGCGCCTGACGCCGGGGCGGTGGAGCGGGCAACCGAGATCGCGCGCCGCCTCGGCTGCGGCATCGCGGTCATCTTCAAACGCCATCCGCAGGAGAACGTGGAGCTTGCAGAGGTGGTTGAGACCGTCGGTGACCTTGACGGCAAGCGCGCGCTGCTGGTTGATGACTTCATCCTCGGGGGCAGCACGCTGGTCAACGCCGCGGAAGAGCTTCTCAACGCCGGGGCGATCGAGGTCAGAGCCTGCGTGACACACGCGATCATGGCCGGGAACGCTCCGCAGTTGATCGCCGAGTCCACGATTCGCACGTTGTACACGACGGATACGCTGCCGCCGCGCGAGGACATGCCCGGCAACGTGAAAGTGGTCTCGGTCGCGCCACTGCTTGGCGAGGCAATCCGATGCATTCATGAGGACAGGTCGGTCAGCAAGCTGCTTGCGGGGATCGAAGCTGACGTCGACGAGTGAGTTGATGCCGGACGCACTGGAGGGATCAGACGTGGCGAACGCAGAAGACCTGATGCGCGAGACGATCAAGAGGATCATCCCTTATTCGCCGGGTAAGTCGTCGGCTGAGGTCATGGCCGAACTCGGCATCGAGAAGGTCACCAAGCTCGCTTCAAACGAGAATCCGCTGGGGCCGTCATCGCTTGCCGTCGCGGCCATGCGCGAGATTGCGGAGAATGTCTTCGTGTACCCGGACCCGCAGTGCGTGGACCTGACGAACGCGCTGGCAGACCGCCTCGATGTCGCGCCCGAGAAGATCGTGGTGGGGCGCGGCTCAGACGAAGTGCTGCACATGCTGGGGCTGGGCTTTGTGAATGAGGGGGAGAACCTGGTCTTCTCAGGCCCGCCCTTCGCGATGTATCCGATCACGGCTCGGCTGATGGGCGCCGAGGAGCGGATGATCGAGCACAGAGATTTCCGCCACGACCTCGCGGCGATGGCGGATGCGATGGATGAGAAGACCAGGCTGGTCTTTGTGTGCAATCCTTACAATCCGCTCGGAACGATCGTCACGGCCGATGAGGTCGCCGCGTTCATGGACCGGGTGCCGGACACGTGCATCGTGGTCTTTGATGAAGCGTACTTTGAGTACGTTGACGATCCGGCCTACCCGGACACGCTGGAGTATGTGCGGCAGGAGCGGCGCTGCGCGGTGCTGCGAACGTTCTCGAAGGCGTGGGCGCTGGCCGGGCTGAGAGTCGGCTACGGCGTCATGCCCGAGGACATCGCGACGGTCGTCAAGCAGGTGCGGGAGCCCTTCAACGTGGGGATCATGGCCCAGGCGGCGGCGATCGCGAGTCTCAAGGACCCCGAGCAGGTGCCGCGGAGTGTCGCGAACAATCGCGCCGGGAAGGACTACCTTTACACGCAGTTCGACGAGTTGGACCTTGAGTACGTGCCGACGCAGGCGAACTTCATCATGGTGAACGTGGGGATGGACAGCCGCGAGTGCTTCGATGCGCTGATGCGACACGGTGTGACGGTGCGCACCGGGGATATCTTCGGGATGGAGACGTGGGTTCGCGTCACGATCGGCCTGCCGGAGGAGAACGAGCGGTTCATCGAGGCGCTTCGCGCGGTGCTCGATCAGCAGTAGGATCGCACAGGGATTCAGAGGAGCCCCCACTGGGGCAGGTGGTGAGCCCGGATGATCATTGTAATGCGCCCGGACAGTACTGAAGCGGACGTGGAGAAGGTCGTTGACCGGCTTGGTGAGCGGGGCTACGGCCATCACATATCGCGCGGCGAGTCGCGCACGATCGTCGGAGCGATCGGCGCGCCGGACCATGAGAAGGAACTCGTGGCCGGTCAGTTGTCGGCGCTTCCAGGCGTTGAGCGAGTGGTGCCGATCCTCAAGCCTTACAAGCTCATCAGCCGGGAGCACAATCCGCGGCCCACGGCGGTGATGATAGGCGACGCGAAGTTCGGCGCGGGGCACGTGGGGGTGATCGCCGGGCCGTGCTCGGTGGAGAGCCAGGAGCAGGTGATGCAGACGGCGCGCGCGGTCAAGGAGGCCGGTGCGACGGCCCTTCGGGGCGGAGCATTCAAGCCACGAACGCTGCCTTACTCCTTCCAGGGCCTCGGTGAAGAGGGTCTGAAGATGCTGGCGAACGCGCGCGAGGAGACCGGCTTGCCGATCGTGACCGAGGTCATGGACGTGCGGCAGGTCGAGCGGGTGGCCGAGTACGCCGACTGCCTGCAGATAGGCGCGCGGAACATGCAGAATTACGATCTTCTGAAGGAAGCCGGTCATTGCGGCAAGACGGTGATGATCAAGCGCGGCTTCGCCTCCACCGTCGCGGAGTGGCTGAAGGCAACGGAGTACATCGCGGCTGGCGGAACGCTTGATATCATCATGTGTGAGCGCGGGATCCGGACCTTCGAGGACGCCACCCGCTTCACGCTCGACCTCGGTGGGATGGCGGTCGCCCGGCGCGAGACATTCCTGCCGATCGTAGCGGACCCCAGTCACGCGGTGGGCATCGCCGCGCTGGTGCCGCAGATGGCGCTGGCGGCGGTTGCGGCGGGCGCGGACGGCCTGCTCGTCGAGGTGCACCCCCGGCCCGATCAGGCGCTCAGCGACGGGCCTCAGTCATTGACGCCGGCGTCTTTCAAAGAGCTGATGAAGCAGATTCGCACCGTGGCCGGCGCCGTCGGAGCGGAGGTCTGAGCAGGGCGGAGCACTGAGCGGATATTCTCTCACGGGCAGGAGGCGATGAGGTGCTCTTCGAACGCGTCACCGTCATCGGGATAGGGCTGATCGGGGGCTCATTTGCGCTTGCGGGTCGCGAGGCGGGCGTGCTGGGGGAGGTCATCGGCGTCGCCCGCAGCGAGCGCACACTCCTCGAGGCCATCCACGTGGGAGCCGCGGACCGCACCACCCCCGACGCGGTCGAGGCCGTCCGTGACGCAGACCTGGTGTACCTCGCAACACCCGTGGCGACCATCCCCGGCATCATGAAGCGCATCGCTCCCGCCCTCAAGAGCGGCTGCGTCGTGACCGACGCCGGAAGCACCAAGCGCGTGATCATGGCGGCGGCCGAGGAGCTTCCCGACGACATCACTTTCGTCGGCGGGCACCCGATGGCCGGCTCCGAGCAGGCCGGGGTCTGGGAGGCGCGGTCATATCTCTTCCACGGTCGCACCTACCTGCTCGTCCCACCACCCGGAGCCGAGGCCGCGCTGACTACCCTGCGGGAGTTGGTCTTCGCCATCGGTGCGCGGCCGGTGGTGGTCAGCGCGGAGCAGCATGACGCGCTTGTGGCCCGGACGAGCCACCTTCCGCACCTCGTGGCGTCCGCACTCGCAAACGCGCTGTGCGAGGTGAGCGGGGAGCGAGACTTCATCGGCAACGGCCTGCGCGACACCACGCGGATTGCGGAGGGGCCGGTCGATGTGTGGCGGGAGATACTGCTTGCGAACGCGGATGAGGTGCTGGAGGCGCTTGATGACTTCATCGGCGAGGCCGAGCGCTTCCGCGAGGCGCTGGCCGCCGGTGATGAGGACGCGGTCGCGAATCTGCTTGACACGGGTCGGAAGTGCCGAATGAGGATGGGAGAGCAATGAAGCTGATCGTACGACCGTGTGACGCGCTGACCGGGACGGTCCGGGCGCCGGGAGACAAGTCGATCTCACATCGCGCCGCGATGCTGTCGGCGATCGCGGGCGGCCGGAGTGCGGCTATCTCCCGGATCGAGGGTTTCCTTCAGTGTGACGACTGTCTGCGTACCGCCGAGGCGCTGCGCCAACTCGGGGTGCCGATCCAGCCGGCGGGGTCAGACACGCTCGAGGTGCATGGCGTGGGCCTCGGCGGACTGAGCGAGCCGGACGAGCCGCTCGACATGGGCAACTCCGGCACGGGCATGCGTTTGCTGATGGGGCTGGTCGCAGGGCGGTCGATGAGCGTGACGTTCACCGGCGATGAGTCGCTGTCGAGTCGGCCGATGGACCGGATCGCGGAGCCGCTGGAGTTGATGGGCGCGCGCGTGGAGGGGCGAGGCGAGCGTTGCACGCCGCCGGTCACGGTGCATGGCGGCGACCTCGGCGGGATCGAGTATCAGCCGCCGATGGCGAGTGCGCAGGTGAAGTCGGCGGTGCTGCTGGCCGGGCTTTCGGCGGTGGGGGAGACGACGGTGGTGGAGGTCGCGCAGTCACGCGACCACACCGAGCGGATGCTCGCGGCGATGGGCGCGGAGATCGAGGTCGAGGGGCTGCGCGTGACGCTGCGTCCGGGTCGCGAACTTGAGCCGAACTCCTTGAGGGTTCCGGCGGACCTGTCATCCGCAGCGTTTCTGCTGGCGGCGGGGATGCTCGTGAAGGGGAGCGACGTGGTCGCGGCCGAGGCGCTGCTTAACCCGACGCGCACCGGCCTGCTGGACGCGCTGGAGGCGATGTCCGCGGATCTCGCGATCGGAGAACCGAGGGATGTCGCGGGAGAGCCTGTCGGCGACATCCGCGCGCGGCCGGCTGCGCTTGAGGCCGCGACGGTCGGCGGCGATCTCATCCCGCGGATGATCGACGAAGTCCCGCTGCTGGCGGTGATCGCCACGCAGGCCGAGGGAACGACCGTGATCCGCGACGCTGCAGAGCTTCGCGTGAAGGAGAGCGATCGGCTCGCGGCGATGGCTGAAGTGCTCGGTGCGATGGGCGCGGATATCAGCGAGCATGACGACGGGCTTGAGATCACCGGGCCGACCCCGCTGAGTGGTGCCACGGTGGACAGTCGCGGCGATCATCGCGTGGCGATGTCAGCGGCGGTGGCCGGGCTCATCGCCGAGGGAGAGACAGTCATCCGAGGCGCGCAGTGCATCAGCACTTCGTATCCGACATTCATCGACGACCTGCGCTCGCTTGGCGCTGAGCGCATCGAGGAGATTGACGAGGATGAGTGAGCGGGCGGGCTGCATGGTGGCGATCGACGGCCCGGCGGGCGCGGGGAAGTCAACGATCGCGCGGGCGGTCGCTGATCGCACGGGCTTCACATACATCGACACCGGCGCGATGTACCGCGCGGTCGCGTTGCGCGCGCTGCGCGAGGACCTTGATGTCGAAGCGGATGCAGGGGCGATCGGCGAACTCGCCGACTCCCTGCGGTTTGAATTTCGCCAGGTCGGCGACGAGCAACATATCTTCGTCGATGGCGAGGACGTTGAGCGCGAGGTGCGCACTCCGGAGGTGGGCAATCTGTCCTCGCCCGTGTCCGCGATCCCGATGGTGCGCGAGCATCTCGTCGCGGCACAGCGCCGGATGGCCGAGCGGGAGCCGGTGGTGATGGAGGGCAGGGACATCGGGACGGTGGTCTTTCCGGACGCGTTGCTGAAGGTCTACCTGACCGCCTCGGCTGAGGAGCGGGCGCGCCGGCGCTACGAGCAGCACGTCGCGCGGGGGGAGGCGGCGGACTACGAGGAGATTCTCGCCGATCAGAAGGCCCGCGACCTTCGTGACAGCACGCGGGAGGTCGCGCCGCTGCGCAGAGCCGAGGACGCGGTGGAGATCAACTCGGATTCGCTGACCATCGAGGAGGTCGTCGCGCGCGTGATGAGACAGCTCGAGGATCGGCTGGAGGGACGCGATGGACCGGTTGTATGAGCCGCCGCGCCGATGGACATGGCCGCACTACCGCTTCGCGCAGTGGATCGTCCCGAAGATCACCACCGTGCGCGGCGGCTGGCGGGTGCGCGGTGTGGAGCATGTCCCTGATGAAGGCGGGGCGCTGATCGCCGCCAACCATCTCAGCCACCTCGACCCGCCGGTGGTCGGCTCAGCTATCCCGCGGCGTACGTACTACTTCGCGGCGGCCTACCTTTTCAAGAATCGGATCTTCGGCTTCATCATCCGCAAGTGCTACGCGTTTCCGGTCAGGCGCGGGGCCGCGGACAGGGCTGCGCTGAAGGCCGCGATCGAACTGCTCGAACTTGGCGAGTTGCTGACGATGTTCCCCGAGGGGACGCGCAGCCGCACGGGCGAACTTGGCGAGTTCGACCTCGGGGCCGCGCTGGCGGCGTCACGAGCCGGTGTGCCGATCGTGCCGTGCGCAATCTCGGGGACGAACCTCGCACTTCCGCGCGATGGCACGCGGATCACTCGCAGCAGAATCGCAGTGAGCTTCGCCGAGCCGATCGACACGCTTCAGTTCGGGGAGAAGCCGCGCAAGGAGGACCTGCAGCGGATCACCGATCAGGTCGTCGCCGCCGTGCGGGAGATGAAGGCCGAGCAGGCGTCATTCTTCGACGACGGGGGCGGCGCCGGGCAGGTGTCAGAGGCCGAGCAGGCAAAGTCTTAACCACGTGAACCGCGCATGATGACTGTCGGGAGGGTGCAATATGCTTGATGCAATCCGCAAGCGGGCAAGCGTCCGATCGTACACAGATGAGCCGGTCTCCGAGGAGCATCTCGAGGAGATACTCGCCGCTGCCCTGTCAGCCCCATCGGCGAACAACGTTCGGCCGTGGCAGATCATCGTTGTGACCGATGATGAGAAACGAGCGAAGCTGTCGAAGGTGCATCAGTGGGCGAGGTTCTGCGCTGAGGCGCCGGTCGTACTGGTCTTCTGCGCCGATGCAAGGCGACAGCCGCACTGGTGGATCGAGGATTCCTGCGCTGCGCTGGAGAACGCGCTGATCGAGGCCGCCGAACTCGGCCTCGGCACCTGCTGGATCGGCATCCGCGGCGGGGAGGGCGAAGACGGGCCCGGGCCCGAGCGCGAGGAGCTTGTGCGCGATCTGCTGGATATCCCTGACGAGATCCGCGTGCTCGCTCTCGTCACTCTTGGTCATCCCGAGAGCGAGCCGAAGCCCAAGCAGGCCGGGCCGATGGATGCGGTGCATCGCGAGACCTGGTAGCCGGTTCCGTCGGTCCGTGCGCAATTCATCGAAGCAGAGGTGCAAAACATGGCGCAGCAGACCGGTCCTTACGTACTCGGCATCGACTGTGGCACACAGAGTTTGCGTTCGGCGCTCTACGATCTGAAGGGCAACATGATCGCCTCCGACAGCACACCCTTCCCGATCGATTACCCGGAAGTGAGTTGGGCTGAGCAGAATCCGGAGCGCTGGTGGCAGGCGGTGCGTGTCACCGTCCCCACTGTGCTGCGCGAGGCGGGCGTCCATCCGAGGCAGGTCAGGGGCGTCAGCATCGACGGCACCGCCTGCACGGTGGTCTGCTGTGAGCGCGACGGCACGCTGATTCGCCCCGCGCTGCTGTGGATGGACCAGCGGGCGCACGAGGAGGCCGCTGAGGTCACCGCCACCGGTGATCCGGTCCTCAAGTACGCGGGCGGCCCGGTGTCGCCCGAGTGGATGATCCCGAAGGCCATGTGGCTCAAGCGCAACGAGCCGGAGACGTACGAGCGGGCTGAGGTGATCTGCGAGGGCACCGACTGGCTGATGTACCGGCTCACCGGCCGCTGGACCGCGTCGCTCAACGCGGCCACGTGCAAGTGGAACTACGCGAACCCCGAGGGCGGCTGGCCCGAGGGATTGCTGGATACGCTGGAGATGACCGAACTGCTCGACCGCTGGCCTGCTGACGTCCTGCCGATGGGCGAGCAGGCCGGCGGGATCTCCATGCGCGTCTCCGAGGAGATCGGCCTCGTCCCGGACACGCCGGTCGCGGAGGGCGGGATCGATGCCTACGCGGGCATGTTCGGCCTCAACGTCGTGCATCCGGGGCGCATGGCG
>JBKHFA010000056.1:0-14870 GCA_046540615.1 Armatimonadota bacterium
TCCTCCGCCCCCAGCGCCTCCTCAAGCTCGCGCATGCGCTTTTCGAGCCGTGACTGCCGCAGGGCGTTGGTCAGATCGCCGCGGGTGCGCTCGACCGCGCCGCGGGCCTGATCGGTGCGCGTGCGCAGGCCCTTCGTCACCGCCTGCGGGTAGTCGAAGCTCATCAGCGTCTGATGAATCTCGTCCATCATCTGCAGATACTTCTCCGCGTCATCCACCGCGTCCTGGCGGATAAGATCGAGCACGTGGCGACGCAGCTCCCCCACCGTGTCCCCGAGGCCGTTGAGCCAGTCGGCGTGATCCACGCCGACGTCGCCCGGGCCGGGCAACTCGTCATCGGCGATCAGCGCGAGCACCAGCGCCGCCTCGGCGTACTCGCGCGCGGCGTCGCCGACGAAGCCGGAGTAGCCGATCTCCGGACTCGCCTCGACCGCCGCCATCATCTCATCATGAAGCTCGTGCGTGCGCTGCACCTGCTCGCGCGCGGCGTCGAACTCCTCGCGATGCACGGCCTTGATGGTGGCCGAGGCCGCCTGTACGACTTCGCGCGAGGTCGTGTACGCTTTCTCGCGGTCCGAGTGAATGCTCTCAAGGTGCTCCCGCGCCCTGTCCGCGTATTCATCGATCCGTCCCAGCATGGGGGAAGGCTCCTTCCGGGTCAGCTTCGTGGTGCGGACGCCCGCGCCTGCACAGAGTCACTGCACCGCGCGCGCAATCTCCGCGCCGCGCTGGAGTGCCGTCTCGTTGTCGGGCATGTGCACGTGATGGCGCTCGGGCAGCATCTCGCGCAGCGCGACCGCGACATCGGCGACGCTCATGATCTCAGTTCCCGCCGCCCACGCGCCGATCAGCGCCATGTTGATGGTGCGGTCGTTGCCGATCTCCGCGGCGATCTCGTTCGCCGGGACCTCGATCAGGCGGTACTGCGGGAAGTCGATCGGCTCACGCAGAAGGGAGGAGTTGACGACCATCAGCCCTCCCTCGGAGAGGCGGTCGGCGAAGGTTCTCACCGCGCTCGGGTCCATCAGAACCATCGAGGTGGGCCGCTCGGACGTGGGGCTGCCGATGCGGCCGTCGGTGAGCACGATGGTGCAGGTTGAGCTGCCACCACGGACCTCCGGGCTGTAGATCGGGAACCACGAGACACCGAGGCCGACGTTCATCCCGGCGCGGGCGATCAGTTGCCCGGCGAGGTTGACGCCCTGCCCGCCGATGCCGGCCATGAAAAGCTCTTCACGCATCGCCATCGCCCCCATCATCGCGGGCGCGGTCGGCGACGCGGTCGCGGAAGACGTCGAGCGGATAGTAGTCGATCATCACGTCTTCGATGTGATAGATGGATTCGACCGGGTCCATGCCCCACCACGAGGAGCAGGTGCTGAGCAACTCGACCAGCGAGAAGCCGGCGCCCTGAAGCTGGGCCTCGAACGCCCGGCGGATCGACTTCTTCGCGCTGCGGATTCGGCGGGGCGTCGTCAGCGCCTCCCGGGCGATGAATGAGGGGCCCTCGAGCGTGTTGAGAAGCTCGCAGACGCGGATCGGCCAGCCCGCCTCCTCGGCGGTGCGACCGCGGGGGGAGGTGGTGGTCTGCTGCCCCATCAGCGTGGTCGGCGCCATCTGTCCCTGGGTCATGCCGAAGACGGCATTGTTGATGAAGATGACCGTGAAGTTCTCACCACGCGCCGCGGCGTGGACGATCTCGCCCATGCCGATGGACGCGAGGTCTCCGTCGCCCTGATAGGTGAACACGATCGAATCGGGCTGCACACGTTTGATGCCGGTGGCGACCGCCGGGCCCCGGCCGTGCGCCGCCTGCACCGAGTCGGTGTTGAAGTACTCGTAGGCGAAGACCGAGCAGCCGACGGTGGCGATGGCGACGGTGCGGTCGCGCACGCCGAGTTCGTCAATGACCTCGGCCACGAGACGGTGGGCCGTGCCGTGCGTGCAGCCCGGGCAGTAGCGCATCTCGGTCTCGGTCAACGCGTCGGGGTAAGGATTTTGCAGCTTCGCTTCAGCCATGATTATCTGTGCCTTCCTGCGAGCGGATCGCCTGTGCGACTGATATTCCGTCGCCCTCCATCACGCGGGCTCAGCCGACCGACACGCCCGCGTTCTTCGCGACCTCTCGCACTTTCGCCAGCACGTCGCTGACGGTGGGCATGTTGCCTCCGGACCGGCCGAACATCTCCACCGGGCAGCGCCCCTCCACGGCCAGCCTCACGTCCTCGACGAACTGGCCCATCGAGAGTTCGACGACCAGCGCCGCGTCAACTCGTTCGGCCCACGCGCGAATCGGCTCGGTGGGGAAGGGAAAGACGGTCTTCGGGCGCAGCAGGCGGAGCCGGACGCCGATCTCCTCGGCGCGGATCACGACGCTTTCGCAGATACGTGCCGAGATCCCGTAGGCGCACAGGAGCACCTGCGGGTCGTCGCTGCCGAACTCATCCCAGTCGGTGATCTCCTCGGCCGCGCGCGCATAACGTTCGGCGATGCGGAGATTCACGCCCTCCATCACATCCGAGTCGATCCACAGCGAGTTGACGATGTTGCGCTCGCGCTCACTGCGATCGTGCGGTCCGACCGCCCACGGTCGATCAGGCGGGGGCATCTCGATTCGCGGGATCAGTTCACACGGCTCCATCATCGTCGCGAGGATCGCGTCCGCGAGGATCATGACGATCGCGCGGTAGCGGTCGGCGATCTCGAACGCGCCGGCGGTGAAGTCGTGCAACTCCTGCACCGAGTAGGGCGTGAGGGTGATGCAGCGACCGTCGCCGTGACCGGCCCCGCGCGTGGAGAGCCAGTAGTCGGACTGGGCCACGGCGATATTGCCGAGGCCGGGGCCGCCGCGGACCATGTTCACGAGGACCGCGGGAAGCTCGGAGCCGAGCATGTACGACAGCCCCTCCTGCATGAGGGCGATCCCCGGAGATGACGAGGTGGTCATCACGCGGGCGCCGGCGGCCGATGCGCCGTAGACCATGTTGATCGCCGCGACCTCCGACTCCGCCTGCAGGTAGACCCCGCCGATCGGCGGCAACTCCTCCGACATGTACTCGGGGATCTTGTTCTGCGGTGTGATGGGGTAGCCGAAGAAGTGCCGACAGCCCCCCGCGATGCCGCCCTCGGCGGTGGCCTCATTGCCGCTTATGAAGACGCGCTTGCGTTGCTCACTCATCGCGATACACCTCGATGCAGACGCTGGGGCAGACGAGGGCGCATTGCCCGCACCCCGTGCACCTGTCCCCGTCGCGCATCACGACCGGATAGAATCCCCGCTCGTTGGTCGCCTCGCCGACCTTCAGAGCATCGCGGGGACAAAACTCAATGCAGAGCATGCACTGCTTGCAACGCTCCGCATCGATCTTCACCCTTGGCATCAGTATCATCTCTCAGTCAGACTGAGTTGTGCTTCAGCGTTCCTCCGAACATCCTGCCGCGCGCGTGCGGCCTCCGCGAGCATCTCAGCGGCGTTCTCCCGCGCGGTGGCGGCGGTGTCACTTTGTCCCATCATCCGCGCTATCTCCGACACGCGCTCCTCGCCGGTCAGTTCGCGGAGGGTCACGAAGGTGCGATCGCCCTCCACCGACTTGCTCACGAACAACTGCGTATCCGCATGACAGGCGATCTGCGCAAGGTGCGTGATGCACAGCACCTGCGCCCACGCGGACACAGCCACGAGCTTCTCCGCCACGGCAAGCGCGGTGCGCCCGCCGATGTTCGCGTCAACTTCGTCAAAAACGATGGTCGGGACGGCGCTCCCCGCCGCGCAGATCGACTTGAACACCAGCATCACGCGCGAAAGCTCCCCGCCGGAGGCCACGTTCGACAGCGGCTTGAGCGCCTCCCCGGGGTTCGCGCTGAGCATGAAACGCACCCGGTCTATCCCACCCGCATCAGCCGCCCACCGGCGGCCCTCCGCGTCCGGGAGGCCCTCCTCGTCGGCGTCGGCCTCGACGGCCACCTCAAAGCGCGCGCGGTCCATCCCGAGCGGCTGCAACTGCTCCTCGACGCGCTCGGCGAGCCGTTCGGCGAGCCGGTGGCGGGATTGCGAGAGCGTCTCCGCCTCGCGCCCCGCCGTCTCCTCCAGCGCTTTGATACGCTCGTGGAGTTCCCCGGCGGACTGCTCGGCGCCCTCAAGCTGCTCGATCTCGGCCTGCGCCTCATCACGATGCCGGAGGATCTCGGCGGTCGTGTCGCCGTATTTGCGCTTGAGGCCCGCGATCATGTTCAGGCGCGCCTCGACCTCGTCAATGCGCTCGGGATCCTCCTGCATCGACTCAAGATAGTGGCGGATAGACCGCGCCGCATCTTCGGACTGCGCGACCGCGTCCATGAGCGCGCCGGCGGCCGGAGCAAGCTCCGGATCGATCTCGGCAAGCTCACCGGTGGTGCCCTGTGCGAGGCGAAGTTGTTCGATCGCCCCGGACATCCCCTCGCCCTCCAGCGCATCCCACGCGGCGGCGAGGCCGTCGCGGAGCTTCTCGTAGTGCATCAGGCGCTCGCGCTCGGCGGCAAGCTCGGCGTCCTCGTTCGGCGACAACCCGGCCTCGTCGATCTCCTGCACCTGGTAGCGCAAAAGGTCGAGGCGCTGTGCGCGGGTGCGCTCGTCGGTCGCGAGTCGGTCGCGCAGGCGCCGCGCCTCGCGCAGCCTGTTCCACGTTTCAGCGTAACGCTGCAGCAGCTCAAGGTGTTCAGTCCCGCCGAAGGCATCGAGGAAGCTGCGATGGCTGCTCTCGTGGATCAGCGACTGGTGCTCGTGCTGACCGTGGATATCCGCGAGGTGTTCGCCGATCTCGCGCAACTCGGCCATCGTCGAGGATTCGCCGTTGATGCGGTAGTAACTGCGACCGGAAGCGATCGTCCTGCTGAGCGTGATCTCATTCGCGCCCGCCGTGGCATCTGCGTCCTGCGCGGCGGAGAGGGCGGCGGGGGCGTCGGTGAGGTCGAACGTCGCCTCGACCCTCGCGCGGTCGGCGCCGCCGCGGATTGCGTCCGAGGTGACGCGCTCTCCGAGCGCTGCGTTGAGTGCATCGACAATGATCGACTTGCCCGCGCCTGTCTCGCCTGTCAGCGCGATCAGGCCGGGGCCGAAGTCGATCTCAAGCTCATCGATCAGCGCGAAGTTCTCGATGCGAAGGTTCCGAAGCATATCTGAAGGGCCTGCCGTTTCCGAAGAGCGGTGTGACGGGAAAACCTCGTCAGCGCGTATCTCCCCAGCGAAGCTTGCCGCGCAGGCGGTCGTAGAAGGTTCTGCGTCCGAGATGGACGACGCGTGCGCGGCAGTCGGCCTGAGACACCAACACCTGATCGCGGGGCTGCAGCTTCACGGTCTCCTGGCCGTCGATCGTCAGCGCCAGGTCATCCTGCGGCTCCCGCGACGGCTCGATGGTGACGGCGACGATGGCATCCGCGTTGACGATCAGTGGGCGCATCGACAGCGTGTGCGGGCAGATCGCCGTGATGAGGATGGCCTCGACATCGGGGTGGACGATCGCCCCGTCAGCCGAGAGCGAGTAGGCGGTCGAGCCGGTGGGCGTGGAGACGATCAGCCCGTCCGCGCCGAAGCGGGTCGCCTCAAGCCCGTCAATCTCCAGGTCCAGCGTGACGAGCCGCCGGAAACTGCCGGTGGCCATCACCGCGTCGTTGAGGCCTATCAACTCCTCGATGACCTCACCCGCGCGATTGAGACAGACGCGAAGCATCAGTCGCTCGTCGATCTCGAAGTCACCGCCCAGGATCGTGTCGATCTCATCGAGCACCCACTCAGGCTCCTCCTCCGCAAGGAAGCCGAAGCCGCCGAGATCGACGCCCAGCAGCGGAGTGCCGATCGGAGCCATCATGCGCGCGGCGGCGAGGAACGTGCCGTCGCCACCCATGACGAGCATCAGGTCGGGGTGCGCCTCCACCACGTCGCCGCAGTCTTCATCCTCAAGCTGGCAGGCTTCCGCGAGGGTCGTGTTGACGACAACCTCAGCGCCCGCCTGCTTGAGCAGTTCGGCGGCCTTCCGGGTGGCCTGCTGGGCGCGCGGCTTATGCAGCGCGGTGACGATCCCCACACGCTTGATCGGCTGGGGCATTGCTTTCCTTTCTCAGGTGGCTGGAGTCAGCCCGTCGCGCCTTCCTCGCCGAGCTTCCTCTGAATGCGATCGCGGTTGGTCTTCGCGGGGGCGTAATCCGGGTCCGCCTCAAGCGCCCGCTCATACTGCGTCAGCGCCCCGGACAGATCGTCCTGCTTCTCCAGCGCCACTCCGAGGTTGTTGAGCGCATAGACGTAGTCGGGGTCGATGTCCAGAGCGTTGCGGAAGTGGACGACCGCCTCGCTCAGATCATCCCGCCGCAGGTAGATCAGACCGAGATTGTTGTGCGCTTCAAGATTGTCAGGCTGCAGTTCGAGTATGCGGCGGTAGGCGGGCAGAGCCTCGTCGTACTGCTTCTGCTCGTAGTGGAGGTTTGCCAGCCCTGCGTGTGCCGCGGCCGATTCGGGGAAACGCGTGACGGCCTCCTGCCACTGCGCGAGGGCTTCGTCACCCTCACCGGCGGCTTCGAGTGCCAGTCCGAGGTTCACGTGGGCGACCTCAAGATCGGGGTTGGCGGCGATGGCCTCGCGGAAGTAGCCGCTGGCCTCCTCAGCCTCGTCCTGCTCGTAGAGCGCGGAGCCGAGATTGTTCAGCGTGTTCGCGTCGTCGGGGCGGACCTTCAGCGCCTCCGCGTAGGCCTCGGCGGCACCGGCATAATCCCCCAGCGCCTCGTAGGCAAGGCCCATGTTGTAACGCGCGGCGAAGGAGCCTTCGTCGAGTTCGGCGGCCGACGACCAGTGGTTGATGGCCTCCTCATACTCGCCGGTGTTGTAAAGCGCAAGCCCAAGCCCCACATGCGCCTCAACGATGTCAGGGTCGATGGCGAGTGCGGCCTGATAGGCCTCGATGGCCTCCTGCACCTCGCCGCCCTTGATATGCAGCGTGCCGAGGATCGTCTGCACCTCGGCGCTCTCCGGGTCCAACTCCGCTGCGGCCGCGAACTCCCGCAGCGCCTTGTCCTGCTCATCGGCCTTGCGCAGAGCGTGGCCGAATGAAACGCGCGCCTCAAAGTCGTTCGGATTGATCTCCAGCGCGCGGTTGTACGCGTTGAAGGCCCTCTCAAACTGCTCCTGCCGGGCGTAAAGGTTCGCAAGGTTGTATTCCGCGTCGAAGTACTCCGGGTCAAGCTCGAGCGCCTTCATATACTGCTCCTCAGCCCGCGTCAGGTCGCCGGCGGCGAGCCAGGCGTTGCCGAGGTTGTTGTAACTGACCGGATACTCCGGGTCCTGCTCGATGGCCGTCGTCAGGTGTTCGATGGCCGCCTCCGTGTCACCAAGCTGCAGTGAGACCGACCCGAGCCACACGAGCACGGTCGGGTCGTCCGGGCGCTCCTCCAGGGCCGCCTCGAAGGCATCCCGCGCCTGGTCAAGCTGATCGTTCTCGTAGTACTCGACGCCCGCGGCGAAGCTCTCGATCCCCGGACCATCTTCCTGCGCAAATCCGCCGCCGCACGCAACTGCCAGCATCGCCGCGACGATGAGCGCAGTGCTCCAGCGCTTCATGATGTCACGTGTCATCTCCCGACCACTCCTCGCGTATCTTCTCTCGCGCACAACCCCCGACGATGGGACTTCACTCGCAGACCTCCCGGACGGCATCCGCGATGCCATCCGCGTGCAGATCGTAGCGATCAAGCAGAATGCTCGTGTCTCCCGCCGGGACGAACTCATCGCCGATCCCCAGGCGGCGAAGCGTCACATCGGTCAGGCCCGCGTCCTCAAGCATCTCCGCGACGGCGGAGCCGAAGCCTCCGATCAGCGTCCCTTCCTCGACGGTCACCAGCGCGCCCGTCTTCTCCGCCAGTTCCCGGACAAGCTCCTCGTCGAAGGGCTTCACGAAGCGTACGTTGACCACCGCCACCTCGGTTCCCTCCTCCGCCAGCGCTTCGGCGGCCTCCATCGCGCGGTGCGCCATCGGCCCGACGCCGAGAATCGCCGCGTCCGTGCCCTCCCGCATCACTTCGGCTTTCCCCACCGGCAGCGCCTCGGGCTCGCGCGCAAGGTCCACGCCCTCGCCCTCTCCCCGCGGGTAGCGCAGACTGGCCGGTCCGTCGAGTGCAAGCGCCGTCACGAGCATGTCCCGCAATTCAGACTCGTCGGCGGGAGCCATCACCGTCATCCTCGGCACCTCGCGCATGTACGCGAGGTCGAAGACGCCGTGGTGCGTGGGGCCGTCGTCGCCGACGATGCCGCCGCGGTCGAGTGCGAAGACCACCGGCAGGTCCTGCAGCGCGACGTCGTGGATGATCTGATCGAACGAGCGCTGGAGGAACGTGGAGTACACGGCCACCACCGGCTTGTATCCGGCGCCGGCAAGCCCCGCTGCGAATGTGACCGCATGCTCCTCAGCGAGGCCGACGTCGAATGTGCGCTCGGGGAAACGCTGGTTGAAGCACTCCATGCCGGTTCCATCGAGCATCGCCGCGGTGATGCCCACGACCCGCTCATCATCCTCCGCGGCCTCGCACAGCGCCTCCCCGAAGACCGCCGAGTACGTCGGATGCGTGCGCTCGCGATGCGACTTGCCGGTCTTCACATCGAAGGGGGCCGCCGAGTGGAAGCTCCGAGGGTCCTTCTCCGCCGGCGCGTAGCCGCGGCCCTTCTGCGTGATCGCGTGAACCAGCACCGGCCCCGGAAGCTGCACTGACTGCCCCAGCAGGTCCATCAGGTCGTGGATGTCGTGACCGTCGATCGGACCGAGGTAGGTGAAGCCGAGGCTTTCGAAGAGCATCCCGGGGACGATCATGCCCTTGACGCCATCGCGGAAGCGGTCCATCGCCAGCACCATCGACTGCCCCATCGGCAGGCGTTCGAGGACCCTGTCGAGGTCCTCACGCGCGCGCCGAATCGCCGGCGTCACGTTCGCGCGCAGCATCGCAAGGTGCGACGACAGCGCGCCCACGTTCTTCGCGATCGACATCTCGTTGTCATTGAGCACCACGGTCATGTCCGCGCCGAGGTGCCCGGCCGCGTTCAGCCCCTCGAAGGCGAGGCCGCCGGTGAGCGCCCCGTCTCCGATCACCGCCGCGATGCGCTCCGATGATCCCCGCAGGTCGCGCGCCTTCGCGAAGCCCAGCGCCGCGGAGATCGACGTGCTGCCGTGGCCTGCGCCGAACGGGTCATGATCGCTCTCCCGACGCTTCGTAAAGCCCGCGAGGCCCTCGTACTGCCGCAGCGTGTTAAACTCATCCTGCCTGCCGGTCAGCAGCTTGTGAGTGTAACACTGATGGCTGACATCCCAGATGATCCTGTCGGTCGGAGAGTCCAGCACCGCGTGCAACGCCAGCGTCAACTCCACCACCCCGAGGTTGGAGGCCAGGTGGCCGCCGGTCTCGGAGACGGTGTCAATGATTCGTTGGCGGATCTGCGAGGCGAGTGTCTCCAGTTGGGAGACCTTCAGACCCTTGAGATCCTTCGGAGATTTGATATCCTCAAGCTTGATCGGCATTAATATCACCGGCGCTGGGGCGCGCAGAGAAAGATTCCGTGTCGCCCTCTTCATTAACGAGTTGCTCTATGCGTGTTTCGGCATCCGACAGAAGCTCCGCGCAGTGTTTGCGCAGTGCCATCGCGCGCTCGAATCGGTCGAGCATGCGCTCAAGCTCCACCTGACCGGCCTCAAGCTCCTCGACGATCTGCTCAAGCTCATCGAGAGACTCTTCGAAGCCGAGTTCTTCAACGCTGCGATCATTGTCAGTCATCTTCGCCTGTCTCCATGGACGTGCCGGTCACCGTCGCGGCAATCTCTCCATCTGCGATGGAAACGTGTATGCCGTCTTCGGGCTCAACCTGGTTGACGCCGCGCACCAGCCGCTGATCGGCGTCCCGCCAGACCAGGGCGTACCCGCGCTCAACAACCTTCGTCGGATCGAGCGCGCGCAGCGACGCAGACGCCGATGTCAGGCGCGATCCGACCCGCTCCACGTTTCGCGCAAGCGCCGCTCGCGCCCGGCGTTCTGCCTCCCGCACCCGCGACCGCCGCTCGTCCAGCGCCAGCATCCTCCGCCGCAGCCGCGCGTCACGCGCCCGCAGCGTCACGTCGGCCCGCGTCAGGCGGTCGCGCAGTCGCTCGGTCGCCACGTCCCAGGCTCGCATCACGCGCACCGACGCCTCGTCCAACTGCTGCCAGCGCGGCTCCACGATGCTCAGCGGCCGCTCGATCATCGGCCGGTTGCAGACGGCGCCAAGTCGCGAGGCGACCGTCGTGATCCGATTGTCCAGCGCGGCCCGTGCCCGCTCCCTCAGCCGGTCCAGCGATGCGTGCAACTCCCGGATGTCCGGGACGGCAAGCTCGCCCGCCGCGGACGGTGTCGGCGCGCGTAGATCCGCCACCTCGTCCGTCAGGCTCACGTCGGTCTCGTGGCCGACCGCGCTGATCACCGGCGCCGGGCAGGCGAAGACGGCGCGCACGACTGCCTCATCGTAGAACGCCCACAGGTCCTCGAGCGATCCTCCGCCGCGACCGACGATCACAAGGTCGGCCCGGCAGACGCCCGTGGCGAGTTTGATCGACCTGATGATGCTCTCCGGCGCCGATTCGCCCTGCACGACCGTCGGCACAATGATGATCTCCGCGGGCGGGAAGCGCCGCGAGATGACACTGACGAGATCACGGACCGCCGCTCCGCTCGGCGACGTCACCAGCGCGATCCGACCGGGGAAGCGGGGGAGAGGGCGCTTGCGCGACGCCTCGAACAATCCCTCGGCCTCGAGCTTGACCCGCAGCTTCGCGATCGCGGCGGCAAGTTCGCCCGCCCCGTCGGGGCGCATGGCGCGCACGATCAACTGGTACTGACCGCGCGGCTCGTACACCGTGATGTTCCCGTGCGCGATCACCTGCTGGCCGTGTTCGGGCTCAAAGCCCAGTCTGCAGGCGTCGCCGCGAAAGCACACGCAACTGAGTTGACTTCCCTCATCTTTGAGGGAGAAGTAAAGGTGTCCTGAACTGTGCGCGGTGAAGTTGGAGATCTCGCCGCGCACCGAGATCTGCTGCAGCACCTCGTCGCGGTCGATCAGGCGCTTGACGTACGCGGTCAGTTGCGAGACCGTCAGTGAGTTCTGCTCCGTCGATGCGCCGCGCCTCACGGCGCTCACGCCTCCTCGGAGACGAGGCCCTCTTCGCGCGCAAGCGTCGCGAGCACGCCGTTGACGAACTTGCCCGACGCGGGTGTGCCGTAGGTCTTGGCGAGTTCGACCGCCTCGTTGAAGACGACGCTCACCGGCGTCTCGGGCACGCCCAGCAACTCCGCCGCCGCGACGCGCAGCACGTTGCGGTCGGTGGCCGGCATGCGGCTCAGCGTCCAGTCTTTCGCGAGACGTTCGATGTGCTCGTCGATCTCGTCGGCCCGCGTGTAATACGCTTCGACGAGCCGCACCGCGAACTGCTCGATCTCCGGGCGAAGCCGTCGGCGCTCGTCGGCGGGCATCTCCCAGATCTCGGCCAGCACGTCCATCGTCTGCCCGAGCCGGCCCACCGCGGCCCCTGCCCCAAGTTCGCTCAGATCCGCTTGAAACAACACTGAGAGCGCAAGCTCGCGCCCTCTTCTGCGTGCACCTTCAGGCACGGAAACACCTCATTACGTGAATATGCGACCGAAGAACCAGCCCCCGATGCCGCCGAGGATCGTGAGCAGCGCCGCCAGCAGGAACGCCCCGAACCCCATGTTCAGCCAGACGAGTGCGAGTGCCAGGCCGAAAACGCTCCCCGCGAAACATCGCCAGAAATCTCGACCGTTGTCATTCATCCTTACAATCCACCTCCGGTTGGAATCGGCAGCCGCCTCTGAACGAACTGTGTCGTGACTTCGCCACGTCGGAAGTACGCGTTGCCCAGCAGTCGCAGGTGGTAGGGGATGGTCGTCTTAATCCCCTCAATCTCTGCGCCGCGTAGCGTCGCGCGCATGCGTTCAATGCAGGAATCGCGATCCTGATCCCAGCAGATGACCTTCGCGATCATCGGGTCGTAGTGCGTGGAGACCGTCGAGCCGGCGACGACCCCGGTGTCAACGCGGATGCCGGGCCCGGAGGGGAAGCTCCACTTCGTCACCTCGCCAGGTGAGGGCATAAATCCCCGGTCCCCGTCGGCGGCAAGGATGCGACATTCGATGGCATGACCGTTGAACCAGATCCCGCCCTGCTCATGCTGGAGCTTGTGCCCGGCCGCGACGCGTATCTGCTCGCGGACGATGTCGATGCCCGTCAGCATCTCGGTGACCGGGTGCTCGACCTGCACGCGCGCGTTCATCTCAATGAAGTAAAACTTCCCGCGCGAGTCAAGCAGAAACTCGACCGTGCCGGCGTTCACGTAGTTGGCGGCCTCGGCCGCGCGCACCGCCGCCTCACCCATGCGCCGCCGCAGTGAACTGCTGACCGCGACGCACGGCGATTCCTCGAGCAGCTTCTGATGCCGATGCTGGATGGAGCACTCGCGCTCGCCGAGGTGGACGCAGTTGCCGTGGCTGTCGGCGATGATCTGCATCTCCACGTGGCGGAGGTCCTCCATGTACTTCTCAATGTAAAGCTCGCCGTTGCCGAATGCGTTCTTCGCCTCGGAGGACGCCTGATCGACGGCCTCCTTCATCTGCTCGTCATTATGAATGATGCGGATGCCCCGGCCGCCGCCACCACCGGACGCCTTGACCATCACCGGGTAGCCGAGGTCGCGTGCGATATCCCGCGCGTCATCGGCTCCGCGGATGCCGTCGGGGCTGCCCGGCACGACCGGGACGCCCGCTTCGCGCATGGTCTTGCGCGCCTCGGCCTTGTTGCCGACGCTGGCGATGGTCTCGGCGCTGGGGCCGATGAACGTGAGTTTGCACCCGTCGGCGGCCTCCGCGAAGTTCGCATCCTCCGAGAGATTCCCGTAGCCGGGATGGATCGCTTCGGCGCCTGAGACGACGGCGGCGGACAGGATGTTGGCCGCGTTGAGGTAGCTTGCGGTGTTCGGCGCGGCGCCCACGCAGACGGCCTCATCGGCCATCCGCACGTGCAACGCATCACGGTCCGCTTCGGAGTAGATGGCAACGCTTGCGATGCCCAGCTCGCGGCATGCCTGGATCACCCGGCAGGCGATCTCACCGCGGTTGGCCACCAGTATCTTCTCAAACATGTCGTGGCTCCGTTGTCATAGCTCTCAAGCTGGCCGGGCGCTCGACACGGACACGGCGGGGCGAACGCACCATGCTCAGTTGGCAATTCGATGCTGGGTGCGGCTCACAACTGCTCGTGGCCGGGCGTTGTGCAGAATATCTTCCTGTCCGTCCGCGGATCATAAACGTAGGGCTCCCCGCTGACGGGGCAGATCCCCAGCCCGCCCGACGGGTTGAACTTCTCCGGGTAGCGGCCATGCTCGGCGTAAAAGAGTTCGATCTCCGCCCGCAGGTTGCGCAGATTCGCCGCGCACTCTGCCGCCTTCCCGCGGTCGATCGCCTGCTTCGGCGTAGACGGCCTCGCTTCCTCTCCCTCGCGCTCGGTGGTGAGGCCGTAGTAGCCGACTACCACCAGTGCGATGATCGCGATGACGATGAGTATCTCGACCAGCACAAACCCCCCCGGCGTCCGCGCCCTCGTTTCCCTCACGCACCTCACCCCTTCGGGCGGATCGCGAAAAGCCGGTCACCGAACTGCACCGGATCACCGTCCTCGACCAGCACTTCCTCGATGACACCATCACACGGCGCCACGACGTCGGTGAGCTTGCGCAAGGCTTCGATGGTGCCGATGACCTGGCCGGCGTTCACCTCGTCGCCCTCGGATACCATCGGCTCATCGTCCGGCGCGCTGCCGTGGTGGAAGAGCCCGACGAGACCGGCGGTCACGTACTCGGGTTCGGCCGCGGGCTCCTCGGGAATCTCAGCCACCTCGACCGGCCCGGGGCCGTGCTCCTCGGGAGCCTCGACGGTCGGCTCCCGCGGTTCGGCGGGCGGGGCGGGCGCAGCTTCGGCCGCCACCGGGCGGCGAAGCGCGCGGATGATGGTCTCGCCGTCCTCAATCTCAAGCTCAGCCGCCGATGAGGTGGTCAGCAGATCAATTACGCGTTCCACGGCCTCACGGTCGATCGCCATCTGACAGTCCTTTCAACAAAGCCTCTGATCTTCCTGGCAACCCGTCTCAGGTATCCACGCGACTGACGTACTCGCCCGAGCTGGTGTCAACACGAATGTGGTCGCCCTTCTTGACAAAGAGCGGCACCTCGACAACCGCGCCGCCCTCGATGGTGGCCGGCTTGGAGCCGCCCTGGGCGGTGTCGCCTCGCAGGCCCGGGTCCGTCTGGACGACCTTCCGGTCGACGGCCTTGGGCACTTCCATGTCCACGATCTTGCCTTCGTAGAGGGCGAACTGCACGTTCTCGCCCTCCTTAAGCCACTTCACGTTCTCTCCAAGCATCTCCTTGTCGAGTTCGCGCTGCTCGTAGGTCTCGGTGTCCATGAAGACGAACGTGTCGCCGGTTGTGTAGAGGAACTGGAAGTCGCGCCGGTCCACGTGGGCCTTCTCAATACTCTGATTGGAGCGGAACGTCTTCTGAAAGATGTTCCCGGACTCGAGGTCGCGCAGCTTCGTGCGTACGATCGCATCTCCGCGGCCCTGCTTATGATGGTCGGCTGAGATAACCTGCAGCACGCGACCGTCGAGTTCAATCGTCAATCCCGGCCTGAAGTCGTTCGGTGAGATCACGCGTTATCTTCCTCCTTTACCACCCTCCACGGTGAATCGACGGCCCCTGTCTCCGCCCTGTGGAGGTGCAAGGTAGCCTACCAAATGCCTCGACTTAAGTCAAAAGGGCAACGGCGGC
>JBKHFA010000057.1:0-14705 GCA_046540615.1 Armatimonadota bacterium
GCATTGAGCCGACGCCGCGGCGTTGCTAGACACACCGCGGTCCTGACCTCTAGCGGAGAGCCCGATGAGCGAGACAGAAAACGGTAATGGCGCGGCACAGCCCGAGGCCGGACAGACCGGCGAGCAACAGCCGCAGGTGAAGATGAACATCCTCGCGCAATACATCCGCGACCTGAGCTTCGAGAACATCTACGTCCAGAAGGGCGGCGAGGCCCAGGGGCAGCCGGACGTGCAGGTAAGGGTGAACCTCGACGCAAAGCGCCGGCAGGCCGACAACCAGTACGAGGTTTCGGTCAAGCTGAACGTCGACTCCAAGTCCAAGGAGACGGGCACGCAACTCTTCCTGCTCGAGCTCGACTACGCAGGAGTGTTCCAGATCGAGAACGTGCCGGACAACCAGCTGCACCCGTTCCTGATGATCGAGTGCCCGCGGATGCTGTTTCCGTTCCTGCGCCGCATCGTCAGCGACGTCTCGCGGGACGGCGGATATCCGCCGCTCAACCTCGAGAATATCGATTTCGTGCAGATCTATCGCAACGAGGTGCTGCGGCGACAAGCCGAAAAGAAAGGCACCTCGCAAAGCGCAGGCGACACGCCGGCCGGGACCGCCTGATCGTTCAATCCGCCGGCCAGAGCGATTTTTCCCCGAGGCGCGCGACCATCGTAGCGTGCGCCTCGGCCTCCTCGGCAGTGATCCGCGAGGGCAGGGCACGCGGCCTTGGGCCGGGCCGCCAGGCCTGCTGAGCAGTGCCCCGCTGGGCCGGGCCGCTCCCCGACGCCGCGCCGAGCGAGAGACCGGGTTGCCGCCCGCCGATCAGTTCCAGGTAGACCTCGGCGAGAATCTCCGCGTCGAGCAGCGCGCCGTGCAGCGTCCGTGCCGTGTTGTCGATCCCGAAACGCCGGCAGAGCGCGTCGAGCGAGGCAGGCGCGCCGGGAAACCGCCGGCGGGCAAGCGAGACGGTATCAAGGGCCTGCGTCATCGGCAGCGTCGGCATGCTCAGCCGCGTAAACTCCGCGTTCAGGAATTTCATGTCGAAGTCGGCGTTGTGGATCACGAGCCGAGCCTCGCCCACGAAAGCGGCGAATGCCTGCGATATACGGGCGAAGACAGGCTTCGTCCGAAGGAAGTCATCGCCTAGCCCGTGCACCGCGAAGGCTTCCTCGGGCATGGGGCGCTCCGGGTTGATGTATTCGTGAAACTGCCGGCCCGTCGGCATGTGGTTGTGGAGTTCAACCGCCCCGATCTCGACGATGCGATGACCGTCGGCCGGGTCGAGGCCGGTTGTCTCCGTGTCCAGCACGATCTCACGCATCGGTCAGTCGCCTCCTGATATCGGCAAGGATCTCGCGAACCTGCTCGCGCGCGTGCTCCGGGGTGTCGGTCACGATGACGTAATCCGCGCGCGCGCGTTTCTCGGCATCGGGCATCTGTCGCGCAAGGATGCCCTCGAAGTCTGCCTCGCTCATCGAGCCGCGTGCAAGGACGCGGCGGCGCTGCTCCTCGGCCGGCGCGGTGACGACCGCGACCGCGTCCATCTCGCGCTCTGCGCCGGTCTCGAAGAGGAGGGGTATATCGAAGACGACGATGTCGGACCCGACCTCGCCGGCAAAGCGCGCCCTGTCGGCCGTGACCAGCGGGTGCACGATCGCCTCGATCCGGGAAAGCGCATCGGAGTCTCCTGCGATGATCCGCCGCAGCGCCTCCCGCGAGACGGAACCATCCTCGATCGCTTCCGGGAAAACGGCGCCGAGCGGACCGGCTGCCGGGCCATCCTTGGCATAGGCGCGATGCACCGCCGCATCGGCATCCCAGACGGCGCAGCCTTCCTCTGCGAAAATCCGCGCGGTCGCGGACTTTCCCATGCCGATGGAGCCGGTAAGCCCGAGCCGGAACACCATCAGAGCAGCACCTCGCGCGTCGCCGCGTCCACCTCCGGCCGACGTCCGAACCACCGTTCGAAGCCCGGCACCCCCTGATGGATCAGCATGCCGAGACCATCGACCGCGACGCACCCCTTTTCGCGCGCGATGCGGAGGAATCGTGTTTCAAGCGGAGTATAGACCAGATCGTTGACGACCGTTCCCGGACGCAGACCATCAAGCGACACCCGCAGCTCCGGTTGACCCACCATGCCGAGCGACGTGGTGTTCACCACCGTTACGGCCTGCGCGATGGCATGCCCCGCGGTGACCCAGTCTTCTACCCTGAGGCGCGGACCGAACTCCTGCCGGAGCTGCTCCGCCCGCCCGCGGGTGCGGTTGCAGACGACGATTTCCGGCGCTCCCGCCTCGCGCAGGGCCACGATCACCGCCCGCGCCGCACCGCCCGCGCCGAGCACGACGGCCGGACCGGCCTCGGGCTGCCACGCGGGCGCGTTGCGACGCAGGTTCTCGATGAAGCCGTAACCATCGGTATTGTCTGCCCGAATGCGGCCATCGGACTGAAACGTCAGCGTGTTCGCCGCGCCGATCAGCGTTGCGCGGTCGGTCACGATGTCGGCGATTTCCAGCATCGCCTCCTTGTGGGGAATCGTGACGTTCACGCCAACGAAGCCCGCCTTCGGCAGCGACGCAAGCACATCGCGCAGGTCGCCCGGCGCCACGTCGAGGGGCACGTAATGGCCCTGGAGGCCGAGGCGCCGCAGCCAGTAGCCATGCAACCGCGGCGAGCGGGAATGTGCCACCGGGTGCCCCATGACACCGGCGAGCGGGATGCGATCCTCGCTCATGCCTCGATCTCTCCGGTCGTCGCGAGCCAGTTCACGAGTTCGAGAAGCGGGAGACCCTGCACCGTGAAGTGATCCCCCGTGACAGCGGCGAAGAGGCGCACGCCTTCCTCCTCCAGTCGATAGGCGCCAGCACTGCCGGAGACCTCGGGCCAGTTGCGCGCAAGGTAGGCGTCGAGAAATTCGTCCGTGAACGCCCGCATCACCATCCGCGCGACGCCGACATGCCGCCAGATCGGCTCGCCGTCGCGGCAGACGACGGCGGCGGACAGAAGCTGATGGCGCTCACCGCGGAGCTGCGCAAGCTGCGTGCGCGCCTCCTCCTGCGTCGCG
Organism: Armatimonadota bacterium; assembly: GCA_046540615.1. Classification (GTDB taxonomy): domain Bacteria; phylum Armatimonadota; class Zipacnadia; order Zipacnadales; family UBA5352; genus UBA5352. The sequence goes on from JBKHFA010000057.1 coordinate 3,060, forward strand.
GGCTTCGGAACGATCTCCCCCCGATGGTCCAGCACCTGGTCCGCGCCAAGCACCAGCCGTCCCGGATGCTTGTCGCTGATCTTGCGCGCCTTCATCTCGGCGAGCGCATCGGCCGTGTCGCGCGGGCCCGCACCCTCTGCTGCCAGACCGGTGCGCAGTGCGACCTCGTCGATGCGGGCGGGCACCACGTCGACCTCGACACCTGCGGCCCGCAGCAACCGTGCCCGGGCTTCCGATGCCGATGCGAGAAGAAGCGGCGCCTGCATGGGGACAACCCGTGTATCATCTGGCGAAAACGCGTTGGAAACCTTGTCGATCAACGCCGGGCGGGATGCAAGCGGTGGACGCCTGGCCAGACCGTCCGCCGATTCTTCCCGGCTGTCCAGATGGGGACGGGACAGTTCGCCGCGGTGGACGACGTGCGTCGTCTGGCCACATCTGGGCAGAGTCGGCCCATGATGCTTCCTCAGGCGAACAGGTCGTCAAGTCTATGATTAAAAACGACTATTTTTCTTTCCACCGGAGTTGTCCCGAAGTTATCCACATGGCCCTTCGGGATCAGGAGAAGTCTGGGGAAAGTCTGACAATCCCCCGAACTGACGGGCTCTTCCACAACACCTTCTTTTCATTTTCTTCTTTTCTGAGTAGAGGCAAAGCGACCAACCGGGGCCCGCCATGATCGACCTGCTCGCGCTGCTCTACCCGTGGACCAAGTCGCTTCACATCCTTGCACTGATCGCCTGGATGGCCGGCCTGTTCTACCTGCCCCGCCTCTACGTCTATCACACGGAGCGATCGGTGCCCGGCGACACCATCGATCCGGTCTTTCAGACGATGGAAGAGAAGCTGCTCCGGCTGATCATGAATCCATCGATGATCGTGACCTGGATCTTCGGGATCGTACTTCTGTTCACGCCGCAGTCCGGTGCGGCCTGGGACGCGCTCTGGGTCTGGACGAAGCTCGCCGCGGTGGGCGTGATAACCTGGTTTCACATGTGGCTCGCTGCACGTCGAAAAGATTTCATTGCCGGTGCGAACACGCTGACGGGGCGACAGCACCGGATGATGAACGAGGTGCCGACGGTGCTACTGGTGGTGATCGTGCTCTCGGTGGTGGTGAAGTGGTGACCGCCCCGGATTGACTCCGCCCCGGGCCCGGCGTACGTCCTCATCAACCACCCGTCCGGGTGGTCTTTCCCGTTCTGGCTGACGAAAGCCGCGCCGCGCGCGGAGCGATAGGTGGTCCATGACCCAGACCCGTCTCAACCTCGCCGATCTGAAGGCCAAGAGCCCCAAGGATCTTCTGGCGATGGCCGAAGAGCTCGAGATCGAGAACGCCTCGACCATGCGCAAGGGCGAGATGATGTTCCAGATCCTGCGCGAGCGGGCCGACGAGGGCTGGCAGGTCTCGGGTGACGGCGTGCTCGAGGTGCTGCAGGACGGCTTCGGCTTTCTGCGCTCGCCCGAGGCGAACTATCTTCCGGGACCGGACGACATTTATGTCTCGCCCGACATGATCCGGCAGTATTCGCTGCGCACCGGCGACACGATAGACGGCGGTATCCGCGCGCCGGAAGGGGACGAGCGCTACTTTGCCCTGGTGTCGGTCGACAAGATCAACTTCGAAACGCCGGATCGCGCGCGTCACAAGATCGCCTTCGACAACCTCACGCCGCTCTACCCGGACGAGCGGTTCAAGATGGAGATCGAGGATCCCACCATCAAGGACCGCTCGGCGCGCGTGATCGACCTGGTGTCACCCATCGGAAAGGGGCAGCGCGCCCTCATCGTCGCACCGCCGCGGACCGGCAAGACGGTGATCCTGCAGAACATTGCCCACTCGATCGAGACAAATCACCCCGAGTGCTACCTGATCGTGCTGCTGATCGACGAGCGCCCGGAAGAGGTGACCGACATGCAGCGCAGCGTGAAGGGCGAGGTCATATCATCGACCTTCGACGAACCTGCGACGCGGCATGTCGCCGTGAGCGAGATGGTCATCGAGAAGGCCAAGCGGCTGGTCGAGCACAAGCGCGACGTCGTGATCCTGCTCGATTCGATCACGCGCCTCGGCCGGGCCTACAACACGACCGTTCCATCGTCGGGCAAGGTGCTGACCGGCGGCGTGGATGCCAACGCGCTGCAGCGGCCCAAGCGGTTCTTCGGCGCGGCGCGCAACATCGAGGAGGGCGGGTCGCTCACCATCATCGCGACCGCGCTGATCGACACCGGCTCGCGCATGGACGAGGTGATCTTCGAAGAGTTCAAGGGCACCGGCAACTCGGAGATCATCCTCGACCGCAAGATATCGGACAAGCGCGTCTTCCCGGCCATCGACATCCTGAAGTCCGGCACACGGAAGGAGGACCTGCTGATCGACAAGGCCGATCTGCAGAAGACCTTCGTGCTGCGCCGCATCCTCAACCCGATGGGGACGACCGACGCGATCGAGTTCCTGCTTTCCAAGCTGAAGCAGACCAAGACGAACTCGGAATTCTTCGACTCGATGAACACGTGAAGGGGCGCGCCCCGTGCGGCGCGACGAGCCCGTGAGCGACACGATCTTCGCCCTGGCCTCTGCGCGGGGCCGCGCCGGCGTCGCGATAATCCGCATTTCGGGTCCGGCCGCGGCCGTGGCTGCCGAAACGCTCGCCGGGTCCCTTCCTCCGCCGCGGCAGGCTGTGCTGCGCGTGCTTCGCGGTGCAGGTGGGGATGAAATCGATGGCGGGCTCGTCCTGTATTTCCCGAAAGGCGCGAGTTTCACGGGCGAGGATGTGGTCGAACTTCAGGTGCACGGAAGCCCCGCGGTCGTCACGGCGCTGTCGCGGGAGCTTGGCGCGATGCCGGGGCTCCGCATGGCCGAAGCCGGAGAGTTCACGCGTCGCGCCTTCGAGAACGGGCGCATGGACCTTGCACAGGTGGAGGGCCTGGCCGATCTGATCGAGGCGGAGACAGAGCGCCAGCGTGTGCAGGCGTTGCGGACGCTCTCCGGTGCGCTTGGTGCGCGGGCGGAGGAATGGCGGGCAGACCTTCTGCGCGCTGCAGCCCTTCTGGAAGCAACGATCGATTTCGCGGACGAGGAGGTGCCCATCGACGTGAGCGACGAGGTGCGCGGGCTGATCGACCGTTGTCATGCGTCGCTCCGGGCTGAAATCGATGGAGCCCGCGCGGCGGAACGCGTGCGCGAAGGGTTCGAGATCGCGATCGTCGGGCCGCCGAACGTCGGGAAATCCACGCTTCTCAATACTCTGGCGCGTCGTGAGGCCGCTTTGACCTCCGAGATTGCCGGGACGACGCGTGATGTGATCGAGGTCCGCATGGATCTTGACGGCTTGCCGGTCACGCTGGTGGATACGGCGGGCCTGCGGGAGACGGAGGACCACGTGGAACGCCTCGGTGTCGAGCGCGCGCGGGCGCGCGCCGCGGATGCCGACCTGCGGGTGATCCTGACGGAACCGGGGGAGGCGCCCGCACTCGCACCCGAGGAGGCGGATATCCTCGTCTCGGCGAAGGCCGATCTGCATGGGAGCGGGGTGTCCGGGCTGACAGGGCAGGGGGTGGATGCCCTCGTCGCTCGCATCGTGGAGCGGCTCGAAGCACGGGTCGCCCCGTCCCCCGTGGCCACGCGGGAACGGCACCGGCAGGCGATGCAGGCCGCGGTGGCTGCGCTTGATGTGGCGCGCGACGGGCTGGCGCACGGGCCGGAGCGATATGATATATGCGCAGAGGATCTTCGCAGTGCGATTCGCGCGCTCGAGTCCCTGACCGGTCGGATCGACGTGGAGAACGTCCTGGGCGAAATCTTCGCATCCTTCTGCATCGGCAAGTGACGGATCACGGCGGGAGTGTTCCACGTGAAACACGAGAGCTTCGATGTCATCGTCGTCGGCGGTGGTCACGCGGGCAGCGAGGCCGCTCACGCTGCTGCGCGCGCGGGCGCGACGGTCGCGCTCGTCACCCTGTCGCGTGACGGGATCGGCGTCATGTCCTGCAACCCCGCGATCGGCGGCCTCGGCAAGGGTCACCTTGTCCGTGAGATCGACGCGATGGACGGTGTGATGGGCCGTGTAGCCGACGCCGCAGGGATCCAGTTCCGTCTCCTGAACCGCCGAAAGGGACCTGCCGTTCAGGGTCCGCGGGCCCAGGCGGATCGCAAGCTCTACCGTGAGGCGATGCGCGCCGAGATGGAGGATCATCACGGGATCACCATCGTGGAAGGAGAAGTGACCGACTTCGCGGTGAATGGGGACCGGGTTGCCGGCGTCGTGCTGGCAGACGGTGCGCAAGTTCCGGCGCGCGCCGTGGTGCTTACGACCGGCACCTTCTTGCGGGGCGTCATCCACATCGGGGAGGAGCGCCGTTCCGGTGGACGGATGGGCGACAAGCCGTCGGTGCGCCTTGCCGAGCGGATCGACAGTTTCGGTCTTCCGCTCGGGCGGCTGAAGACCGGGACGCCCCCTCGGCTCGACGGGGGCAGCATTGATTGGGATCGCCTCGAATCACAGCCGGGCGACGACGACCCGGCGATGTTCTCTTTCCTGAACAGCGCGCCTTCCGCGCGGCAGGTAGCCTGCGGGATTACGCACACGAACGCGCGGACGCATGGGATCATTCGGGAAAACCTCCATAAATCCGCCATGCACAGCGGCGGGATCACCGGTGTCGGACCGCGGTATTGCCCCTCGATCGAGGACAAGGTGGAGCGCTTCGCCGACAAGGACTCGCACCAGATCTTCCTCGAGCCTGAAGGGCTTGACGACGACACGGTCTACCCCAATGGCATCTCGACCTCCCTCCCCGCGGAGGTTCAGGAGGCTTACGTAAGGTCCATCGTCGGTCTTGAGCGTGCCGTCATCAGGCAGCCGGGCTACGCCATCGAATATGATTATGTCGACCCCCGTGCGCTGACGGCGACGCTTGCGTTGCGTGACGTGCCGGGCCTTTACCTTGCAGGCCAGATCAACGGGACAACGGGCTACGAGGAGGCCGCAGCGCAGGGCCTCGTCGCCGGAATAAACGCCGCACGCGCCGCGCGTGGTGAGGAGCCCGCCTGGTTTCCGCGATCGGAAAGTTATATCGGCGTGATGGTCGATGATCTCGTGACCCGGGGTGTGACCGAGCCATATCGCATGTTCACCTCAAGGGCTGAGTATCGCCTGTCGCTCCGGGCGGACAATGCCGACCAGCGGTTGACGCCGCGGGCCATGGAGCTCGGCCTCGTGTCGGAACGCCGCCGCGGCGCCTTCACCGACAAGATGGAGCGACTGCAGGCCGGGCGTGCCGCGCTTGGCGCGTTGCGCGCGACGCCGATCGACCTTGGGCGCATCGGGCTGAAGGTCAAGCAGGACGGGTCCCGGCGGTCCGGCATGGATATTCTCGCTTTTCCGGATGTCGACTTCGAAGCGGTGGTGCGGCTGGACCCGGCGCTCGCCGATGTCGATCCGGACGTGCGGCGCCAGCTGGAGCGCGAGGCGCTCTACGCGAATTATATCGAGCGGCAGAAGCGGGATATCGACGCGCTGCGCCGCGACGAGGCGGTGGCGATTCCTGCGGGGTTCGACTTTCGCGCGCTGAACGGGCTTTCGAGGGAGCTCGCTGACAAGCTCTCGACGGCGCGACCCGAGACGCTGGCGCAAGCCGGCCGGATCGACGGAATGACGCCGGCGGCGCTCACCCTGATCCTCGCAGCGGTTCGCAAGGCCGACCGATCGCGCGCCGCCGGATGAGCCAACCGTCACAGGACTTGGTTGTTTCACGTGAAACAGAGGAACGGCTCTCGGTGCTCCTCGGGCTCGTTGCGAAGTGGACACGCCGGATCAATCTCGTCGCACCGAGCACGGTGCCCGACGGCTGGCGGCGGCATGTTCTTGATTCGGTACAGGTGCATCGCGCTGCACCGGCGGCGCGCCACTGGGTGGACCTTGGCACGGGCGGTGGCTTCCCTGGCCTCGTGATCGCCATTCTCGAAACGGAGCGCGACATCCCGGCACGGGTCACGCTTGTCGAGAGCGATCGGCGCAAATGCAGTTTCCTCCGGACCGCGCTGCGGGAGACCGGGTCGACAGCCAGGGTCATCGACGCCCGGATCGAGGCCGTACCACCGCTTCGCGCCGATGTGCTTTCGGCCCGCGCCCTTGCGCCGCTCGGCACTCTTCTCGGGTTCGCTGCGCGCCATCTGCTGCCGGATGGAACGGCGCTTTTCCCGAAGGGTGCGCGCTGGCGCGACGAAGTTCAGGCCGCGCAACAAGACTGGACCTTCTCGGCCGACGCGATTCCGAGTATGACGGATCCCGACGCCGTTCTTCTGAGGATCGGAGGCATATCCCCCCATGCAGCCCGAGAGACGCACACCGCCCCGGATCATCGCGATCGCGAATCAGAAGGGGGGCGTCGGTAAGACGACGACGGCGATCAATCTTGGCGCGGCGCTTGCGCGCGCCGGGCATGAGGTCCTGCTGATCGACCTCGATCCCCAGGGCAACGCATCCACGGGCCTCGGGTTTGCCTCCGAGACGCGGCGTCTCACCACTTACGACGTACTGATAGAGGGGACAGAGCTTTCCCGGGCGATCCAGCCGACGGGGCAGGAGCGCATGAGTCTCGTTCCCGCGACGGTCGACCTGAGCTCGGCGGACCTTGAATTGATGGGCAAGGAGCGGCGCAGCTTCCTCCTGCGCTCTGCGCTTGTTCCGATCACGCGCGGCGAGCTCCCGGTGGACTACGTGCTGATCGATTGCCCGCCCTCGCTCAGCCTGCTCACCATCAACGCGATGATCGCCTCCCACGCCGTGCTGGTGCCGCTGCAGTCCGAGTTCTTCGCGCTCGAAGGGCTGTCGCAACTGATGCTGACAGTGCGGGAGGTGCGGCAGACCGCGAACCCCAACCTGCGGATCGAAGGCGTGTTGCTCACGATGCACGATGTGCGGAACCGTCTGGCGCAGCAGGTCGAGTCGGATGCACGTGAAACGCTGGGCGAACTGGTCTTCAAGACCGTCATCCCGCGGAACGTCCGCGTCAGCGAGGCACCCTCTTACGCACTGCCGGTGATGGACTATGATCCGGCGTCGAAGGGCGCTCTCGCCTACACCGCGCTTGCCGAGGAGCTGCGCCGCAATCACACCCGTGTCGCCGCCTGACGGAGCGTCCAATGACTGACAAGACCCCGAAATCGCGCGGCCTTGGCCGCGGTCTCTCTGCTCTGATGGCCGACATCGGACCGGAGGAGGACGAGCCGGCAGCCGAGACCCCGGCGAATCGGCCGACAACGACCCTTCCGATCGACCGAATCGCGCCCAACCCGGACCAGCCGCGCCGCACTTTCGGAGAAGAAGAGCTCGAGGAGCTGACGAAGTCGATCTCGGCGCGCGGCATCCTGCAACCGCTGATCGTCCGCCCGGATCCGGCGCGTCGCGGCCATTACCAGATTGTCGCCGGTGAACGCCGCTGGCGCGCGGCGCAGCGCGCGCAGGTGCACGATGTCCCGGTGATCGAGCGCAATCTCAGTGATCTCGAGGTGCTCGAGGTTGCGATCATCGAGAACATTCAGCGGGCCGATCTGAACCCGGTCGAAGAGGCGGCAGGCTATCGCCAGCTTCTGGAGAAATTCGGCCACACCCAGGATCAGCTCGCAGAGGCGCTCGGCAAGAGCCGGAGCCATATCGCCAACGCGATTCGGCTTCTGAAGCTGCCGGACGAGGTACAGGCGATGGTGCGGGAAGGCACGCTCAGCGCAGGCCATGCCCGCGCGCTGATCACCGCTTCCGACCCAATCGGTCTCGCGAGAACGGTGGCGATCCGCGGCCTGTCTGTCCGGGAAACCGAGGCGCTGGTTCGCAAGGCGACGGAGGATCCCAGGCGACCCGGGGCAGGGCGCAAGGGTGGGCGGACGCCGTCAGGCGGGGAAAAGGATGCCGACACCCGGGCCCTCGAGAGCGACCTGTCGGCGATGCTCGGCGTCGCCGTGACCATCGAGCACACGGCCGGTGCCGAGAGCGGAAAGCTCGTGATCCAGTATCCGTCGCTCGACAAGCTCGATGAGCTCTGCAACAAGCTGAGCGGTTAGGCGTCGAGCAGCTCCGCGACGATCCGATTCAGAAGCATCCGTCCCTGCGGCGTTGTGCGAAGGCGGCCGTGTTTCACGTGAAGCAATCCGGTTTCCTTGAGGGCCGCAATCTCCTGCGCATCGAGTGGCTTGCCGGCAAGCCGCGCGTGACGCGCCAGATCTATGCCTTCCGCGACGCGCAGACCCATCATAAGGTGTTCGCCCGCCTGATCGGCGGGCGCGATCGGCGTAACGCGCTCGGGGGTTTCGCCGGAGTCGATCGCGGTGAGCCAGCGGCCCGGATCAGACGCGGCTTCCGTGGCGACACGGCGCGCGCCCAGCGTCAACCGCCCATGCGCGCCCGGACCGATGCCCCCGTAGTCACCGTATCGCCAGTAGACGAGGTTGTGCCGGCTCTCCGCGCCCGGCCGCGCGTGGTTCGACACCTCGTAAGCCGGCAGGCCGGCCGCCTCGCACATCTCCTGCGTCGCCTCGTACATGTCGGCCGAGAGATCTTCCTCCGGCAGCCCCGCGAGCTTTCCGGCGGCGAAGCGGTCGCCGAAGGCGGTGCCCGGCTCGATCGTCAGCTGGTAGAGCGACAGGTGATCGACGGCCATCGAGAGCGCTTCTGCAAGCTCCCGGCGCCAGTCTTCCAGGGTCTGGAACTGCCGGGCATAGATCAGGTCAAAACTCACGCGGTCGAAGTGGGCGCGCGCGATATCGTAGGCCCGCCGCGCCTCGGCAACGCTGTGCAGGCGCCCGAGGCGGGCAAGATCCCGGTCGTTCAGCGCCTGCACGCCGAGAGAGACACGATTGACGCCCGCGGCCGCGTAGCCCCGGAAGCGATCGGCCTCCACGGAGGAGGGGTTCGCCTCCAGCGTCACTTCGAGATCGTTGGCGAGGCGCCATGTCGCACGTATGCGGTCGAGGATCGCGGCGACAAGCTCTGGCTCCATCAGGCTCGGGGTACCGCCGCCGAGAAAGACGGAGTTCAACACGCGATCGCCGGTCAGCCGGCCGATGCGGTCGATTTCGGCAAGATAGGCGGCGCGCCAGCGCGCCTGGTCGACGTGGCGCGAGACGTGGCTGTTGAAGTCGCAGTAGGGGCACTTCGCCGCGCAGAAGGGCCAGTGCAGGTAGAGCCCGAAGCCGCCCGAGCGCCAGTCCTCGACCAGAGGCGCGGCAGTGGCCTCAGTCAAGGCAGCGGTGCACCAGCTCTGCGAAGGCAAGCGCGCGGTGGCTGATGCGGTTCTTTTCCCAGCGGTCCATCTCGCCGAAGGTAATCTCGTATCCCTCGGGTTGAAAGATGGGGTCGTAGCCGTGGCCCTGATCGCCCCGCATGGGCCAGACGATGCGCCCCGGCATGCGGCCCTCGAACACCTCGTCGTGCCCGTCCGGCCAGGCGATCACGAGCGTGCAGCAGAAGGTGGCGCGTCGCGGCTCAGGGGCGTCCTTCGCCTCAAGTTCCTTCCACGCGCGGGTCATCGCCATGACGAAGTCACGGCCCGCCGGCGTCTCGGCCCAGTCGGCGGTATGCACGCCCGGTGCGCCGCCGAGCGCCTCGATCGCGATGCCGCTGTCGTCGGCGAGCGCCGGCAGGCCCGTGGCGCGCGCGGCGGCATGCGCCTTGATCCGGGCGTTGCCGACGAAGGTCTCCTCGGTCTCCTCCGGCTCGGGCAGGTCGAGCGCGCCTGCGCCCACGGGCTCGATCCCGTAGGGGCCCAGCAACGCCTCGATCTCCTCGAGCTTGCCGCGGTTGTGCGTGGCCACGACGAGCCGGCCGGGGGAGAGCCTGCGCGTCATGCCGCCGCTGCGCGCTGCGCCTGCGCCAGGTCGGCAACGCCCGCGGCGGCGAGGTCGAGTAGGCGCGTCATCTGATCGCGGGAAAAGGTCTGACCCTCGGCGGACATCTGCACCTCGATCAGGCGTCCGTCCCCGGTCATCACGAAGTTGCCGTCGACGCCGGCCTCGCTGTCCTCGGGGTAGTCCAGATCGACGACCGGCTGCCCGGCGTAGATGCCGCAGGAGACCGCCGCCACCGGTTCGCCCAGCGGATCCGAGGTCAGGTCACCCGCCTTCAGGAGCCGGTTCACGGCGAGGCGCAGCGCGACCCAGCCACCGGTGATCGCCGCGCAGCGCGTCCCGCCATCGGCCTGAATCACGTCGCAGTCCACGGTGATCTGGCGCTCGCCGAGCGCCTGCCGATCGACGCCCGCGCGCAGCGAACGACCGATAAGGCGCTGAATTTCAACGGTTCTGCCGCCCTGCTTGCCGGCGCTTGCCTCACGGCGCATGCGCGTCGTGGTGGCGCGCGGAAGCATGCCGTATTCGGCTGTCACCCACCCCTGGCCGCCGCCCTTGAGGAAGGGCGGCACGCGCTCCTCGATGCTTGCCGTGCAGAGCACATGGGTGTCGCCCACGCGGATCATGCACGCACCTTCGGCGTGTTTCGTGATGCCCGTCTCGATTGAAACGGGCCGCATTTCGCTTAAATCTCGTCCTGAGGGGCGCATTGCCTATCCCTTGTCGCCGGTCGCCCTCCGATAGCGGCGTGCGCGGCGGCAGCGCAACCCCGATTGATTTTTCCTCCGCGCCCCTCTTTGATGTCGTGCCGGGCAGGGCATGTGAAATGACCGAGACACCGAACACACTCGAAGAACTCAATGACCGATCGCGCGAGGTTTTTCGCCGCGTTGTCGAGGGGTACCTGCAAAGCGGTGAGCCGGTCGGCTCCCGCACCCTCACGCGGACGATGAGCGAAAAGGTCAGCGCCGCGACCGTGCGCAACGTGATGCAGGACCTCGAATACCTCGGGTTGCTCGACAGTCCGCACATCAGCGCCGGCCGCATCCCGACGCAGCTCGGATTGCGGATGTTCGTGGACGGATTCCTCGAGCTCGGGGACCTCTCGGAAGACGACAAGGAGCAGCTCGACTCCACCCTCGGCGGCAACACCTCGGACGTGTCCTCGCTGCTGGACCGGGTGGGGGCCGCGCTCTCGGGCGTGACGCAGGGGGCGAGCCTCGTTCTCGCGCCGAAGCACGAGGCACCGATCAAGCATATCGAGTTCGTCGGCCTCGGCCCCGACCGCGCGCTCGTGGTGCTCGTCTTCGCGGACGGCCACGTCGAGAACCGCGTTTTCTCGCCGCCGCCAGGGCAGACGCCGTCGTCGATGCGGGAGGCGGCCAATTTTCTCAACGCGATCCTCGAGGGCCGGACGCTCAGCGAATTGCGCCATGAGCTCGGCACCAAGATCTCCCAGCGCCGCCAGGAGATCGACCAGCTCGCCCGGCAGCTCGTGCAGAGCGGGCTCGCCGTCTGGAGCGAGGACGGCGAAAGCGATGCGCGCCTGATCGTGCGTGGCCGGGCCAACCTGCTCGGCGAGGAGGCCGACGAGACCGACCTGGAGCGCATCCGCGTGCTCTTCGACGATCTGGAGCGCAAGCGCGACATCGCCGAGTTCCTCGAGCTTACCGATCAGGGTGAGGGGGTCCGCATCTTCATCGGCTCTGAGAACAAACTTTTTTCTCTGTCGGGTTCCTCTCTGGTCGTCTCCCCATATATGAACGCGGACCGGAAGATCGTCGGCGCCGTGGGCGTGATCG
>JBKHFA010000058.1:0-14670 GCA_046540615.1 Armatimonadota bacterium
GTCGGATTGGTCGGACTGGGATTCATGGGACAGCAGCACTATCAGATCTACCGCGAGATGGACGGCGCGGAGCTTGTCGCGGTCTGTGACGTGATCCCCGAGCGAGTGGGGGAGACCGCGCCGAGCGTGGGCGGGAACATCGGCGAGGCCGAGGAGATCGACCTCAGCGACCAGGCCCGCTACCTCTGCATCAGTGAGATGCTCGAGAGCGAGGAGCTTGACCTCGTGGACATCTGCGCGCCGACGCACCTGCACGCGGAGATGACCGTGCAGGCGCTGGAGGCGGGCAACCACGTCGTCTGTGAGAAGCCGATGGCCCGCACGGTCTCGCAATGTGATGAGATGATCGCCGCGGCGGAGAAGACCGGCAACATGCTCTTCATCGCTCAGTGCATCCGCTTCTGGCCGGAGTACGAGGTGCTGGCGCGGATGGTAGAGAGCGGCGAACTCGGCGAGATCAAGGCCGCGCGCTTCGCGCGCAAGTCGCCGACGCCGGGATGGGCGTCCGAGGGCTGGCTGATGGACACCGAGCTGTCCGGCGGAGCACTGCTGGACCTGCATATCCACGACGTGGACTTCATCCTGTCGATCTTCGGAAAGCCCAACGCGGTGCTCGCGCGTGGCAGCAACATCGTCAGCGAGGGCGCGCCGGTCGATCACGTGGACACGCAGTACCTCTACGACGGCTTCGTCTGCACCGCCCAGGGTGGGTGGGTCATGCCCGACACATTCCCCTTCGACATGGGCTTCGAGGTGCTCGGCACGCGCGGGATGCTGGCGTTCTCGGTCAACAACGATCCGATGCTGCAGTGGTATCCCTTCGACGGAGAGCCCTCCACGCCGGAGTATGAGGGCGGCACCGGGTATGAGAATGAGCTGGCGTACTTCGTCGAGTGCGTGGAAAGCGGCACTGCCCCCGAGCGCGTCACGCCAAAGTCGGCGCGCGAGTCGGTGCGCGTTGTGATGGCCGAGGCTGACTCGATCGCCGGTGGCGACGCAGTTCTGATCGGCTGAAACCCGCGGAGAGCCAGCAGATCACAGGCGGCCGCCCACGCGTCACCGGGCGGCCGCGGCCTTTCTGCGAACGCCGGACACCTCGCGGTCGTCAGAGGATTGGATGCGGGCAGTGGACCGCCCGCCCGACGATCATGGAGAGGTGGCGCGATGCGAAGGAATGCGTACATCAGCCCGGGAATACTCGTCGGCCTCGCGCTGGCGATCTCCGGGGCGCTTGCAGGATGCACCATGCAGACAGACGCTCAGCAGTCAGAGACCGCGCAGACATCGAGCGAGGGGCAGGGTGAGAGGGAGATGGCGACTGAGACAGCGACATTCGGCGCGGGCTGCTTCTGGGGCGTCGAGGAGAAGTTCCGCTGCACTCCCGGCGTGACGGACACCGAAGTCGGCTACGCGGGCGGGCACACGGAAAACCCGACGTATAAGGAAGTATGCTCACACGGGACCGGCCACGCGGAGGTTGTGCAGCTTCAGTACGATCCCGAGCAGATCAGCTACGAAGAGCTTCTGAAGATCTTCTTCGAAATGCACGATCCGACGCAGGTCAATCGACAGGGCCCCGACGTGGGCGATCAGTACCGCTCGGTGATCTTCTATCACACCGACGAGCAGAGGCAGGCCGCGGAGCAGATGAAGTCTGAGCTTGACGATTCGGGCCGATTCTCGCGACCGATCGCCACGCAGATCGAATCTGCCCCGAAGTTCTGGCCTGCGGAGGACTACCACCAGGAGTATTTGAAGAAGCGCGGAGGCGGCGCCTGCCACGCGTAAAAAGTGATCCCTGCACGACGTTGTGCTGACACAATGCAGCGGCCGGGCCTTCCGAAGGCCCGGCCGCTGCCTGATCAACTGTGTCGGTGGCGGCGTCTCATTCGTCCGGGTCGGCGTCGGGGGCGCCGGTGTCGTCGTCATCGGCGGTCGCCTCGGTCGCCTCGGCCGGAGCATCTTCAAGGTCCGCCATGTCCTCGGGGAGATCGCCCATGAGGAACTCGGAGATCTTCACCACCTGGTTGCTGTCACCGGTCTTTGCATAGAAGGAGCCGTCCTCGTCCTCAGAGCCGATGAGGAGTGTGAGCGGCTCGTCGCGCCGGCTCAGTTCGATCGTGATGGTCGCCTGCGGCGCCGCAAGGCCGAACTCGCGAAGCTCCCCTTCTCCGGCGTCCTCGAGCACAAACTCCACGGCGCTGACGTCCTCGAGGTTCCACAGCACGTCGTCCACCGCGCTCTGGCGCGCCGGAACGCCCTCCGGCCTCTCGACGAACCAGCCGTCGGGCCGGCGCGCGATCGTGAAGCTCAACCCCTCGGCTCGCTCGACTCGCACGCGGGTCACTTCGTCGCGCTTGAAGCTGAGGATGCTCCTGTCCCGCAGATCGAACGCGGTCTTTTGCACCGCCTCGGGCGCGTCCGCAGAAAGCAGCAGGACTTCGTCGCGATGTGACGCGCGGGCATACACGATTTCCGTCTCCACCGGCGGCTCGCCGATGTCAACTGTGTCAGACCGGCCAAAAGTGATCGTCACAGGCTCGCCCTCGACGGACTCAAGGGTCACTCGCGCCTGCGGGTCATCGAAGCCCGTGTCTGCCTCCGCGGCCTCCTCAGGTGACAGGAAGCCCTCTGCGCGGAAGTCGCCGATCCTGTTGATCACCTGCTTGATGTTCCACTCATCGCCCCCGGTGTCGAGCGGCGCAGTCAGCCGCCACTTCGTCTCATCATCGGAGGTGGTCCGCACCGCCACGATGTGCTCGTCGCCGTGATCGAGCGTAAGCTTACGCACATCCTCGGTCGCGATCTCCACGACGTCTTTCTCACGCAGTTCGTCGGGACGCTTCCACAGCGAGGTTCGGGTGCTCGCGCCCACCACGTAGAGTTTGTCACTGCCGGAGACGCTTGCGTAGCGCTCGGTTCCGCCCGGCGTCTCGTCACCGACCTTAAGCTGCGCGGAGCGGCTTCCATTGTACGTGATCGTCGCCACCAGATCCGCGTCCGCGAGGCCGAACTGCTCCTCGCTGAGGTCCACGCCCTCCCGCGATGCGCGCGGCCTCAGTTCCGCGACCGCTTGCACCATCCGCATGACCTCATCGTCGTCAGCCAGTCCGCTGAGAGGCTCCGTGAGGTGCCAGCTGCCATCTCGCCTCTCGAGCAGAAGATCGGCTTCCTCACCGCGTTCGATCTTCAGGCGAGTGACCTTCTCCGCGTCGATTCCGTAGAGTTCGAGGCCCATGAAGGACTGGCGGAAGACTTCGCCCTCCTCGGCCACGCGGTGGCGACTCTCCACCCACACAAAGGCAAGCAGCGCGATGAAGATGAGTCCGGCAGCGACGGTTGCCCTCCAGTTCATTGCGAGCCGACACTCCCTGGGACCGGCAGTAAACAACGGATGACGACGGATATCCCCGCGGACGCCAAGCCGTGTTTCAGCGGCGGCGCCACCAGACCACGAACCCGGCGATGATGATCAGCAGCGGGATGACCCCGACGACGATCGCCCAGACCAGCCGCTTCTGCCCTCCGGTGAGGCTAAGCGTGCGCGGCACATCCTCCTGTGGCGGGATGGTGATGAGCTTCTCATTCTCCATCAGCCAGTTGATGGAGTTCAGGGCGAGATAGGCGTTGCCGACGATGCCCAGCCCCTCAGGCCACTGGTTGATGAACTGATCGGTCATCATCTGCGCATCGGCAACGATGACGAGTCTCGGCCCGTCCTGCTCCTGCTCCTGGTCGGGCATCATCGGATTCTGCTGTGTCTGGCCGGGATCGACCACCGCCGCGAGGGTGAAGGGGCCGCTGGGCCCAGTCTCCTCCGCGTCGGGGAGTTGCAGACGCGCGCTGGGATAGCTCTCAATCAGCGCCTGCGCCTGCTGGGAGGGCGGTGGCATTCCCGGCGCCATCGGGTCCTCCATCTCGGGGTCGATGATCTCGATCGCTCGCGGGCGCGCCAGCGCGATCGGGAAGCCCTGCAGATTTTGCACGATCCGGTGCTGACCGGCCACGCGGGCCATCGGCATCTCGGCGGCTCCCTCGTAGCCCGCATTCGAGTCGCGCACAGTGCCATCACGAACATCCACGCCGTAGTCCGTCAGCAATGCGGAGAGCGTCGGCCCGTCCGCCGTCAGTGCCACCAGCAAGTTCCCGCCCTGGGAGAGATAGGTGCCGATCGCGTCAATCTCCTGCTCTCGGAGATCCTCGCTCGGGCCGGCGATGACCAGCGCCGCGCAGTCCCCGGGGATCCCTGGAGATTCCTGGGTCGCGAGGTTGAGTTCGTCAACCTGGTACTGCTGCTCCTCGAGGATCGACTTCATGACCGCGAGACCGGTGCCTGACGCGTCCTCGATGCTGAACTCCCCGTGGCCGGTGAGGAAGTACACGCGCGGCTGCTCCCCGGTCGTCAGTGCGAGGACCGCGCTGGTAAGCTGCTCCTCGTTGCCGCCGTAGACCTTCTCCTGCTGATCGCCCGCCTCGATGATGACCACGTTTCCGGTCGTGGACGTGACGTTATACTGTGACGCCTCTTCGGCATCGAGGACGGGGTCGTATGTGTTGACGGATATGAGCGGACTGACCATCTCATACTCGCGCAGGCGGTCGCGGAGTTCGGTAGTGGCCGGGTTCGGCTGGCCCGACAGCGGATCGCGATCGCTCAGGAACGCGACGAACTCCAACTCGCGATCGAGGTCCGACAGGATCGCCCGGGTCTGCTCGGAGAGCGAGTAAAGCTGCTCCTCCGTGATGTCCCTGCGCACGTGGTGACGTGCCGCGAAGATGTTGACCAGCACGATGATGCCGAGCACAAAGAAGATGAAGATGACGCTGTTGGCGCCGATTCGAACGCCCCGCGCGCGCGCTGCGCCGGTGATCGTGCGATGATGCACGACACCCCAGAAGACGCCGAGGCCCACCGTGACGGCAAGCAGGACCTTCTGCCAGAGAGTGAAGTTCGAGTCGACAGCCATCCAGAAGATGAACACCAGCAGAAGCGCCGCCGCGGCGTAGCCTGCCCACAGCGCGGCAATCTGCAGAGCCGAAAGCTCTCCACCCGCCGCCTGCAGGCGCGGGTCGTCCATCGGCTTGCGGCCCCCGGCGGTGTCTTTCTGTCCGGTCTCGTCGGCCATCCGTGTCACCTGCCTGAAATCTCTCGTCGAATCGTCCGTATTACGACTGCGCCAGACGTCCCGCCGGCCGCTCAGATGGTGCGCTTGTTCTCAAGCGAGCGGACCGCGAGGAAGAGCGCGAACACTGTCAGCGATACGAAGAAGATGATCGGTCTGCTGTCGATGATTCCCTTGCCGAAGTCCTGAAAGTTCTCGAGAATGCTGATGTTCTTCGCGATGTCGCCGACGACGCCCTCGGACGCCATGTCCAGCCAGCCGATCAGCCAGAAGAACAGCAGGATGACGTAGCCGAGGACCGCTGCGGCGATCTGATTGGCGACGATGGAGCTTGCGAAAAGTCCGACGGCGATGAACGCAAGGCCGACGAGCAGAACGCCGAGGTAGCCCGAGAGGATCGCCATCCAGTCGGGATCGCCGAATGCGTTCATTATCAGCGGGAACTCCAGCGAGCCGATCAGGACCAGCACGAAAAGCCCGACCGCGCCGAGGTACTTCCCCAGCACAACCTCGACGTCACGCACCGGATTTGTCATCAGCAACTCGATGCTGCCTGTCGCCTGCTCCTGGGAGAGCAGGCCCATCGTGATCACGGGGGTCATCATCAACGCGACGAAGACCATGGTGTGAAACATCCCGGTCATGTCCGCCTGAGCCTCAGGGCTCGTGACCGTCAGGGCGAAGATGAGGCCGCATACGCCCAGGAAAAACGCCAGCACCACGTAGGCCATGGGGGAGACGAAATACGATCGAAGCTCTCTGCCGGCGATCGTCAGTACTTTGCGCATCAGTTACTCAACACCCTCTTCCCTGGTGGTGAGCTGGGTGAAGACGTCTTCAAGTGTCATCTCGACCGGCCGCAATTCGAGCAGGCCCCAGCCCTCGCGGACGATCATCTCTGCAATCTCCGCCCGCACTTCGGAGCCGATCGAGGTGTCCACGTGGTAGACGCCGTTGCCCTGATTGCGGACCGCGGCGACCTCGGCCATGTCGGTGAGGCGGCGTTCGACTCTGTCGCCGGGGGCGGCGAGTGTGATCGAGATCGTCTGGGCGTCCCGGATCTGCGCCGTCAGCGCCTCCGGAGTGTCCTCGGCGATGATGCGGCCGTGGTTGATGATGATCACCCGCTCGCAGGTCATCTGCGCCTCAGGCAGGATGTGCGTGGAGAGCATCACGGTGTAATCACCGGCCAGGCCCTTGATGAGGTTGCGGACCTCGATGATCTGATTCGGGTCGAGGCCGACGGTGGGTTCATCAAGGATCAGCACGGGCGGATCGTGCAACAGCGCCTGCGCGAGGCCGACTCTCTGCCGGTAGCCCAGCGAGAGCGTTCCGATGATACTCTCGGCCCGCTCCTCAAGCCCGCAGGTGTCGAGCACGTACTCCATGCGCTCATTCGTCTCCGCCCGGCCCATCCCCCGCAGGCCCGCGCAGAACCGGAGGAACTGCCGCACCCGCATGTCCTGGTAAAGCGACGAGGTCTCCGGCAGATAGCCGATGGACCGGCGCGATTCGATGGAGTCGGTCACCACGTCATGCCCCGCGACCGTCGCCGTGCCCGCACTCGGCGGGATGAACGAGGTGAGGATACGCATGGTGGTCGTCTTGCCGGCGGCGTTCGGGCCGAGGAAGCCCACTATCTCGCCTTCACCGACGGAGAAGTCCACGTCGGCGATGGCGCGATGATTGCCGTAGTACTTGGTCAGTCCCTCGCAGCGTATCATGCGGCAATCCTCCCGGGGAGTAGTCGGTCGGGTCAGATACGCATCAGATCGGTGACGACGACGGCTCAGCCCTGCCACGCCCCACGTGGAGGGTTGAGCCGTGATGCACTTTTGTCGGGGCGGGCGTCGGCCTGCCCGTCACATCTTCTGAACGCATTCGAGTATACCAAAGTTCCCGGCTCGCGAAAATCACCGGGATTCGCGGGGTGTAGACGCAAACTGTCGGTGTTGATCTGTGTTATCTCTCCCCGAGAACATTCCGCCCTGAGTCTGGAGTCGAGGCGCCCTCGCCCCAAATGCCTCTGCCGCCTCACACGTCCTCTCGCGACGACTCTCCGGGCGAGGGCGCCCGGAGTCCGGGGTCTTTGCCGAACGCTCCTGCGCCACCGAGAATCTCAGGATGCACCCGATTCGCGATCAATACCCCCCCTGACGGTCGTTGACCGCGGCGACAACTGACAGACGCGGTGGTCTTTCCGGCCTCAGACAGTTGCTGCGCTCCGATCAGCAGGCCGCGCCGTCCGCCCTGAGCCGCTCCTGCAGCGTCGGAACGTCCACCGCGCCGGCGTCACCGTCCGCGTCCGCGGCCATCGCCGCGCCCTCGCCCGCAGCCTGGCCGATCGCCATGCAGGTACCCATCACGCGCAGCGCCGCCATCGCGTGATGGTCGGCGGAGATGTTGCGCCCGGCGGCGATCAGGTTCGGGATCTCCGCCGAGACGAGGCTGCCCCACGGGATGTCAAACCACAGGTGATCCTTCGGGTAGAGTCCCTCGCGATCCTCGTCGTCGGGACGCCCCGGCAGGTCGTCGTAGTGCTCCTCGTACATCGCGCAGGGCGGGTCGTTCGGGCAGTTCTTGTAACACAGATGCGTCGAGTTCTTCGTCCGCCCCAGCGGGCAATGGATGTCGATCCAGTAGGGGCAGCGCGCCACGGCCGTCTCACGCCTCCGCGCCTCGACGACATCATCACCAGTGACAATCTCGTGCCCGACCATCTGCCTGCTCTCGCGCAGACCGATGTGTGGCGGCGACTGCACCAGGTACGCGTTCTCCAACCCCGGCACATTCTCCCGCCACCAGTCGATCAACTCCCAGGTGTCCCGGCGGACCTGCACCTCGCCACGCGTCAGATCCTCAACGCTCGTGGCGTCGCCGGCGAAGCGGGTCGCGTTCGCCACGTACTCGTTCGCGCGTCTGCCCGGCACCGTCCGGTCCCATCCGGGGTTGAGCGGATTGCGGCCCCAGCGCGGATTGTACGCATTGATCTCACCCGCGGTCACCGCATCCCGCGCGCGCTCCAGCAACTCCTCGTGCTCCTCCCCCTCGGGCAGACGCTCCTGGTCAACGCCGCTGAAGACGAACATGCTGCCCATCGCCATCATCGCGCCGTCGAACTCGCGTCCCTGCGTGAAGTCCGCGCCCGCCTGCCAGACAAGGTCGCCGTCGCCGGTCCCGTCTATGAAAACGCGGCCCGTGACCGCCTGTCGCCCCGACTTGCTCTCCAGCACCAGCGCACTGACCCGCCCGTCCTCCACGATCGTGTCCACCACCCACGAGTGCAGCCGCAGGTCCACGCTGCTGCCCAGCACGAGCGTGTCGCTGACCAGCTTGAACGTCTCCGGGTCGAACGCGATCCCGCCCCGCTTGATCGCTTCATCGTAGTCGGGCGCGCCGCCAAGTGCGTTCATCTCGCGGCAAAGCTCCTCGGCGATTCCGCCGATCATCGGCTCATCGGTGCCCGACGCGTGGGTGCCGAGGATCACGCTGATCAGACCGGCGGTCGCCATCCCGCCGAGATAGCCGTAGCGTTCGATCAGGAGTGTCCTGGCGCCCGCTCTCGCGGCCGCCACAGCGGCCGGAATCCCTCCCGGTCCTCCTCCTGCAACGACGACATCGTAGTCTCCGATGACTGGAATCTCGCGTTCGGGCACTGTGATCGTAGGCATTATTGCACTTCCTCCTGTCTGTCACTGAGAACGAACAACTCAAGTCCCTGATCGAAGCTGATAGATGAAATGCTCAGACCGCCGCTCCCGCGTCTCGCAGGCGGCGCTGCAGTTCGCTCACGTCGATGCTCCGCGCATCTCCCGAGGCCGCGGCCATCGCCGCCCCCTCGCCAGCCGCCTGCCCGGTTGCCATCGCCGGTCCCATCACCCGCAGCGAGGCCATCGTTTGATGGTCCGCCGACACGCAGCGCCCGCAGGTCACGAGGTTGTGCAGGTCCGCCGAGACAAGCGCGCCCCACGGAATGTCGTACCATGACCGGTCCTTGATTCCACCGTGCTTCGGGACCTGATCGCGGTACTTCGTCAGCATGATGCAGTCGCGCTTGCCGCAGGTCGCGCGGCAGGCGGTGCCGCCCACCTGCGCGGCCTCCGGCCCCGTGTGCGCCATCGGACAGTGGACGTCCAGCCCGAACGTGCATCGCGCCACCGCGTCCTCGCGCTTGCGGCCGGCCTGCACATCATCGACGGTGATCGTGTCGATTCCGACCATCCGCCGGCTCTCCCGGACGGCCACCATGTGCGCGGTGAGTTGAAGATACGCCTCCTCCATCCCCGGGATCGTCTCAGTCATCCAGCGCGCAATCTCCCATGCATCCCGCCGTCCCTTCACCTCCGCGCGGGTGAGGTTGCGTACGTCGATGGGATTGCCGCCGAGGTGTGTCACGTTGAAGGACAGCGAGTCCTGCCGCTCGTCAGGGCTGCGTTCGGGGGTGTGCCAGCGGTAGGCCGGCAGCCCGCTGAGCAGCGCCTCGCGCATCAGTTCCTGCGCTTCGGCCGGATCAGCGCCGTCGCGCGTGGGCACGCGGTCCATGTCGAGGCCGCCCATCTGAAGGATCAGGCTCATCGCCTGCACGCGCCCGTCAGCAGGGCGGCCCATCTCCCACCGCGCCCCCGATCGGGCCACCAGGTCCGCGTCGCCGGTCGCGTCCACGAAGACGCTCGCCTCGACCGCGCGCGGCCCCGACTTGCCCTCCAGCACGATTGCCTGCAGGCGGTCGCCCTCCACGATCGCGTCGCTGACGGGAGAGTGCAGCAGCAGGTCTGCGCCGCTGCCGAGCACCAGCGCGTCGGCCACCAGCTTGAAGGCCTCAGGCTCGAAGGGAATGCGGCGCTTCTCGATGCCCTCGTCGAAGGGCCGCGCGCAGTCCAGCGCCGCCATCTCGTCCACGATCTCGCGGAAGATCCCGCCTACCACCATCTCCCCGGTGCGTGCGGGAGCGATGCCGAGCAGCAGGTCCACCCATCCGGCGGTGGCGATCCCACCGAGGAAGCCGTAGCGCTCGACCAGCAGTGTCCTTGCACCGGCGCGGGCGGCGGCCACCGCGGCACAGATGCCACCCGGCCCACCGCCCGCCACGACCACGTCATACGCCCCGATCACTGGGATCTCACGCCGGGGCTCAACGAGGGTTGTTCGCTTTCTCATGATAACGCGTATTTCGCGACAGGCGGCCCGGCTCCTCCCTTCGGAGCAATCTTCCTCTGCCGAAGGTGTTCTCCCGCACTCCGTCGAAAAACGCGACCTGTTTCTCTCGCCGTCTGATGCTCTATCAACATCGGCAGTCCCGCTGGAGGAAGACCAAAGCATGTCGCGCTCGATCAACACCTTACTGACCGCACTCTTTGCACTCTCTGTCGCCGCCCCCGCGTGTTTCGCCCAGGCGCGGTAGGCGCCGTTCGGATCAACCGGTATCCACTCGCGATCAAGGCTGACGCCCTGCTCGAGCCCACCGCGGATACCGAGAGCGCTGTGCCATCTGGCAGCTGCTTCGCGGTGATAGCCGCGGTCTCCGGCAGGCTGAACTGATCCGGCTCAACGACAGCCAGCGGCCCGTCATCTTCCTGGGCGGGGGCCGAAATCATGCAGGTCATGATTGCCAGCGCGAGCAGGCTGAGTGGCCTCAGTCGGGGCGGCGGGGGAGGGTAGAGCACGGCCGACGGACGAGGAGAAGAACCTCTCCGCCGAATGCAGGGTGGCGCACCGCGGAAGAAAGCCTGACCCCAAACGACTCTCCGGGCGAGGGCGCCCGGAGTCCAGATTCTTTGTCGAGCCGTGCCGAGGGCGCCCGGAGTCCAGATTCTTTGTCGAGCCGCGCCGCTGCGCCAGCAATCCAGCAATCCAGCAATGCTTCCGGCCGAAGAGATCAGGAGTCCTCACTCCGCGCGCACAAAGAACATCTCCCCGTCGCGGTCGTCGCGCTTGAGCTTCCCCTCGGAGACGAGATGCTGGAGGTACTTGATCGCCTCGTTCGGATGCATGCCCAATCCATGCGAGACGTCCTCGACCGTGCATGGCCGGTAGCTCACCAGCGCCAGCACCTCCTGCTCGGAGTGCTCCGCGCCCTCGGGCACATTATGCTCCCACGCCGATGAGATGACGGTCGCGTTCGGCCCGAGAATCACGCGCGCTCGAAGGAGCGTCGCGTTGTCCACGCGCTGCACCTCGCGATCCGGCGCTGGACGGACCACGGTGTTGATCTGCACCTGCTCCGGACGGATCTCGCCGATCGCGTCGCCGAGGGCCGCAAGCTCGTCGTCGGTGTCATTGAGCCCCGCGACGAGCATGACCTCCAGCCACACATCGCCGTGGAACTCGAGGACCGTTTCCTTCAGACCGTCGATCACCTGCTCGATCAGCAGCCCCTTGACGGGCTGGTTAATCCGCTGAAACATCTCCTCGGTCGCCGCGTCGAGCGAGGGCATGATCAGGTCCGCCTGCATCGCCGCGTCGCGGGCGCCTTTACGCCACAGCAGCGCGCCGTTGGTCAGCAGGCAGACGGGGATGCCGGACATCTCCCTCGCGCGCGCCATCGCGTCGCCGACGTCGATGTTCAGCGTCGGCTCCCCGCACCCCGCGAAGGTAAGGTAGTCGGCTTCGCCGCCGGCCTCCTGCCACACCTCAAGCTCGCGCATCACCTCGTCCACATCCACGTATGCGCGGCGCTTTGAGGTATGCGTGGTGGTCGGCCCGAGCTGACAGTACACGCAGTCGTAGCAGCAGGTCTTCATCGGCACCATGTCCACGCCGAGCGACCTGCCAAGGCGTCGCGATGGGACCGGTCCGTAGAGATGCTGGTATTCCGCCATCTCGCTCACTCGCTTCCGCCGATCCGTTTCATCAGCGCATTCACGATCTCTTCCCACGCCTCGCGCACGGCCTCGGGCGCCTCCCCGCCGGTCAGCGGCTTGCCGGCGTCGCTCAGCGCCACGACCTCCGCCGACAGCGGCACACGTCCGAGGAACGGCACGTTCATCTGCCGGGCCATCTTCTCGCCGCCACCCGTGGAGAAGACGTTCGTCGCCTCTCCGCAACTCGGGCAGACGAACCCGGACATGTTCTCAACCACCCCGAGTACACGCAGATCGACTTTGTGCGCGAAGTTGATCGCCTTGCGGCAATCCGCCAGCGACGCCTCCTGCGGGGTGGTGACGACGATCGCGCCGTCGGCGTCGGGGATCGACTGCGCGAGTGTCAGGGGCTCGTCGCCGGTGCCTGGCGGCAGATCGATCACAAGAACGTCGCGGTGACCCCACTCCACGTCGCCGAGGAACTGACGCAGCACGCCCCCGCGCAGAGGCCCCCGCCAGATGGTGGGCTGGTCCCGCTCGGCGGTGAGAAAGCCGATCGACATCACCGCGAGGTTCGGCGCGGCCTCCACCGGCTCCATTGCCTCCTGCGTCCCGGCCGCCATCTCACCGGAGACGCCGGTCAGCAGCGGGATCGTCGGGCCGTGCAGGTCCGCATCCATGAGTCCGACGCGATTGCCGCGGTCCGCCAGCGCGTAGGCCAGCGTCGCCGCGACGGTGCTCTTCCCGACGCCCCCCTTGCCGCTGAGCACGAGGATAACGTGCCCGACGTCGCTCATCCGCTCGGCGATCCGCTGCGTTTGCTCTTCGTATTTCTGCGCCTGGTCGTTCATCATTGGCTGCGACGGTCCTTTCCCGTGTGCGTTGTCGTCCGGAGAGGCCGGACCCCGGTTCCGGCCTGTGCCGTTGCCTACAACTCCGCGATCATCTCCGCCGTCCGCTCCCAGGCCTGCTTCATGGCCTGCGCGGCCGGACCATCGTTATTCTCCACCAGCGGCTGCTTCGCGGCCAGCGCGTCCGTGACCTGTGGATCCCACGGGATCTCCCCCAGCAGCGGGAGGCCCTTCCACCCGCACCACGCTCGCAGATGCTGGCTGTTCTCCTCGTTGATGTCATACTTGTTGATGATGACCGCGGCGTTGAGGCCGAAATGTTCGATCAGTTCAATCTGCCGCTCCATGTCGTGAATTCCCGACAGCGACGGCTCCGTCACCACGATCGCCAGGTCCGTCTCCGTGAGCGCCGCGGTCGTCGTGCAGCCAAGCCCCGGGGGGCCGTCGATCACGATCAGCGGCAGGTCGTGCTCATACGCCAGGTTCTCCGCTTTCTGCCGGACCAGCGTGACGAGGCGCCCGGAGCTTTCGGCTGCCGGCAGCAGACGCGCGTGGGCCATCGGTCCGTAGTCGCTTACGCCCGTGTACCAGTTGCCGACGATGACGCTCTCGAGGTGGAGCGCCTGCGTCGGGCAGGCGACCACGCACATCCCGCAGCCCTCGCAGGCGAGTTCGTCGAAGTCGTCCACTGTGATCGCGTCGAAGCGGCAGTATTCCTCGCACATCCCGCAACCTGTGCATTTGTCCCAGTCGCGGACAGCGATCTTTGCGCCGTAGAACTCCCCGTGATCGGTGTCCTCGGGGTGCATCAGAAGGAAGAGGTTCGACGCGTCAACATCGCAGTCGGCGATGACTTTGTCTCTGCCCAACGCGGCGAATGACGCAACGGTGGTTGTCTTGCCCGTTCCGCCTTTGCCGCTGACGATCGTCACTTGTTTGAGGTCTGATTCTGACATTGTTGAGGCTCCTCGTCTGTGAGCCGGACGGCCGTTGTCGTGTCTCCCGAAGAAGTGGACGTGTTACATCGCCGCCAGGCCGTTACTGTGTTGTTCATCGAACGACGTGGCGGAGCACAGGTCCCTCCTGCTGCGCCCTCCGTCGTCTTTGGTGACACCGGCATTCGTATGACGTTCGTGGCGCAGGCATTCCTGCGTGCGGTCGTTGTCGCCTTGCGTCGGCGCGTGATTCATACGATAATGCTGCCGGGCCGAAAGGCCCGCCTGAGTGGGCCGGTGGCGGCCGACTATCAAGGGAGTTGGAGACGCAGCGTGGCTGCGCTCCAGCAGCCGGCCGCCACCAAAGCTCAGGCTACCACATTCGGCCGAAACCACGGCCGAAACCCATGCCGCGGCCGAAGCCGCGACCCATGCCGAAGCCACGGCCGAAGCCGCCGCCGCGCCCGCGGGCCAGTCCCTGGCCCCAGCCGAACGGAGCGCGTCCGCGGCCCCAGGCCATGCCCATGCCGTAGCCGGGCATCATCCCGTAGCCGCCCATCGGCATGCCCCAGCCACCGGCGTAGCCGCCGTAGCCCGCGCCGTACGCCCACGGATTCCCGTAGGCGCCGTAGCCGGTGTTCGCCGGACTGGCCGGATTGCACCAGCCTCGCGCGCCACCGGTCATCGGGCCCATTCCTCCGGGTCCTGTGCCATCCATTCCTGGCATTTCGATCACACCTCCTCTGTATATTGATATGTATGATGCGTCGGGTTGAAATGACGTTGTCGAGTTAGCGCTGGCGGGTCATCTGCGTCCCACAGTTCGGGCATTTCCGCTGGTAGCACGGTGTGCCGCGAACATGCGGAACCTGGTTGCCGCAGTTGGGGCAGACGCAGTTCCCGCCCGGTCCCATGGCGAAGCCGCCTCCGCGTCCGCGGCCTCCGCCTCCAGCCCCGCGGC
>JBKHFA010000059.1:0-14206 GCA_046540615.1 Armatimonadota bacterium
GGGGATGCGCGTGGCGTCGTAGAGCGAACTGTCCTTGCAGATGGTGCAGCCGATCGCCCCCAGCGGCGTCTTGATGACGGGAAGCTCATCGCCCGGGGTGACGCCCTCCCAGCCCTCAGCGATGGCGAGGTGGGTCTTGCGGTAGGTCCCTGCGATCTCTCCGTCCGGGCCGAAGACGATCATTGTGTTGTAATAAAGGTCGCCGTCTTTCTCCTCGGTGGAGAACGCGATCATCATGTCATGCTCGTCCGCGATCTCGGCGAAGACGTCGGTCTCCACGCCCGGAATCTCGATGGCGTGCTCGTAGTAGGGCCGCGAGAGCCCCCACTGCAGAATGACCTCGGGCATGAGCACAAGGTCCGGCCTCAAATCGGCCGCATCTCGGGCAAGTTGGGCGTACTGCCGCACGTTATCCATCACGTTCTCGGGATCCTGCGGCTTTTCAGCGGCCACCGCGATTCGGTGGACACGCGAGGGTGGCGGAGCGGTCGGCGTAAGGGCCGGCAGTCTGAACTCCGCGCATCCGGTGGCCGTCCACCGGATGCCAACGCGCAAAACGCAGCGCGTCGCGTCATCGGGGCAGCGGAAAACACGCTCCGCGCGGCCCTCGACCGGGGCCTCGTGGATCAGCAGATAGTCGTAGTCCACGCGCTCGCCCTCGTCATCCTCCCAGAAGACGAAGAGCGGCATGCCATCGAGGATGCTTCGCAGCATCTGAGTGCGGTAGGCCACCCCGACTTCGTACCGCGCGCCGCCCTCCGCCGGGAAGACGATGTCCCAGCCACCGAAGCAGCCGGGGTTGCCGGAGCTTGCGGCGACGAGCGTGTCGCCCTCGCGGGAGACGTGGGCCTCAAGGCCCTCCCGCGCGGTCCAGGTGCGAAGCCCGCTCGGCTCGATCTCTCCCGCCGACTCAATCTGTGCATCTTCGAGGGTCTCAAGTACGATCATCGCTGTGCCCTCCACGGTGCGGGGTGACGTGGGGCGGGTAGTCCTGACGCACATTCACTTCCGCGAGAGTGTGTGATCTCCTTCATCGATCAGCGACTCGTCAATCACCGAGGCAGGTTCGCGCGGCCTCACGGCGAACAATGCCCACTGCCGCCGAAGACCTCTCGCGGGAGCGATGAATGAACAAGGCACCTGTCAGGCGAACGGGCTTTCTGCCGGAGATCAAGCTGCGCCACCTCGTGTGGGTGCTGCTGATCTACTGCGCCGTCGTCTCGGCCATCTGGCCGCGACGGACGTACGACATCTGGTGGCACCTCGCGGCGGGCGAGTGGATGGTGCAGAATCGGCAGATCCCGCATGAGGACCCCTTCACGTGGACGCGCGAGGGCGAACCCTGGACGGCGCACGCGTGGGCGTGGGATTTGCCGATGTACGCGCTTTACTCGCGGTGGGGCCACGACGGCCTGATGGTGCTGCGCGTGCTCGTCGCCGGGGCGGCCGGGGCGCTGCTTGCCTGGCTGTGCCTCCGGCGTGGAGCACCGCCGTTCGCCGTGATCGCGGTGGGGGCGCTGGCGATCTTTGCGGCGAGACCGCTTTTCAACGACAGGCCGCAGATCGCGACGACGGCTCTCTTCGTGGCCATGCTCTGCCTGATCCAGCAGGCGGAGGACGGCAGGGAACGCTGGCTGCTGATCGGCGCGCCGCTGCTGATGATCCTCTGGGTGAACATCCACGGTGGCTTCATCTACGGCCCCGCGCTGATCGGCCTTTATGCGCTGTGCAGGGTCCCGGCGTGGTTCAAGCAGCGGAAGGACGGAGCGCTCACACCGCGCCCGGGATATGTGTTCGGGGCAATCGGCCTCGCGGCAGTGGCGTGCCTTGCAAACCCCAACGGGATCGAGGGCGCCGTCTACCCGCTCGGATACATCGCCGGCGGCCACACCTGGCATCAGTCGATCATCCGCGAGTATGCCTCTCCTGACTTCTCCGGCGAAACCTTCGCGATCCTCGGCTATCTGATCGTCGCCGCGATGGCGACATTCGCGACATCAGGGCGGCGCGCCACGCTGTGGGATGTCGCGCTGACCGCGGTCTTCCTTTACACGGCGCTCAGGTGGCAGCGCAACGCCGCGCTCTTTGCATTCGCCATCGCTCCGGTGCTCGCGCTGCACACCGGCGATCTGCTGGATCGCCTGAGTTCCTCCGCGGGACGGCCCGTGGGCGGCCAACAGCCCTCCGCCCTGGTCGCCTGGACGGTCGTGGTGGCGCTGGTGGTATCCCTGGCCGTGTCGCTCCCATCGGCCTCGCGGAGCGCCGAGGAGGCATTCCGGGGGGACATGCCGGTCGAGTGTGTGCAGTACATCAAGGACAATGGCATTGAGGGGCGCATGTTCAACACGTACCGCTGGGGCGGCTACCTGACATGGCACCTGTGGCCGCAGCAGCAGGTCATGGTTGACGGCCGGGCCGATGTACTCGGTCGCGAGCTTGTGATGGACTGGCGGCGGGCGCACAAACTCGAGGATGGCTGGGAGCAGGTGCTCGACGACTACGAGATCGACTGGGCGATCATCGCGACCACAGCGCCGCTGGCCCGCGCTCTCGAACTGCATCCCCGGTGGCGGCTTGCGTGCGAGGAGGAGACCGCGCGTCTCTTCGTGCGCGCAGATTCGGTCGCGGACCGTCCCCGCGGGGCTCCCGGGCCGCAGACCGACTGATACCCCGACGATCACGCGTTCGCGTGGAGGCGGAACGTGCTTCTTTTCCCGATCGGGACCGAGAGACAGCGGACCAGCTTCCCCTGGGCGACGGTCGCGCTGATCGTCGCGAACGTATTCGTGTACTTCTTTCTGCAGACGGGGCCGGCGAGCGCGAACTTCTCGCTCGTCTACGGCCGCTTCGAGTGGTGGATGCCCGTCACGCACATGTTCGCGCACGGGGGCTTCGCGCACCTTGCTGGCAACATGCTCTTCCTGTGGGTGTTCGGCCCCCACGCCGAGGACGCTCTCGGCCGGGGGCGATTCATGCTCGTGTATTTCAGCGCCGGATTCGCATCGGCCGGCCTGCATGTGCTCTCATCAATCGCACTTTATCCCGAGGATCTCGGGATCGGGCTCGTCGGGGCGTCGGGCGCGATCATGGGCATCGTCGCGCTCTTCGTGCTGCGCTTTCACGGCGTCCGGGTGCGCTTTTTCATCTGGTTCATCATCCCCTACGTGTTCTACGTTCGCGCGCTCTGGGTGGGGATCGCGTTCGTGGGATGGGACCTCGCGTGGGCGCTGATGGCAGTAGGCCAGGAGGGCGGTGGAGTGGCGCACTGGGCGCACATCGGCGGCTTCGTGGCGGGCGGCGCGTGGGCGTGGGCGCTGAAGCTTACGCGCGAGGGCACACATGAGGTCAAGCATGACGAGGCGCGGGAACTGATTGCGGCAGGCGCCTGGCTTGCCGCGGCGCGGCGCCTCGACCAGCAGATTGCGCAACGGCCCGGCGACCAGGAGTTGCACGCCGAGGCGGCCTCATGCTACGAGATGGTGGCGGGGAAGCACGATGAGGCCGCGCATCACTGGAACATGCACCTGAGGCTGCTGCTGCTGGCGGGCGAGATGGACGAGGCCAGAGAACGCTTCGACGCGCTCACTGACCGGTTCACGCCGGCTGATTTCGATCCCGCCGTCCTCATGCGGATCGGTGTCGCCGCTGAGGGCGCCGGTGACGACGATGTGGCCCTCCCGGCGCTGATTGCGGTTGTCGAAGCTCACTCGGAGAGCGAGCAGGCGCCGGCGGCAGCCCTCCGCGCGGCGGAAATACTGAGGAGGCATGGGGACACCGCGCGGTCAATAGAGATATTGAAGGGCATACAATCGCGCTGGCCGGATTCGGAGGCCGCATTGACCGCGGCGACCCGGCTGCGCGAGTTGCAGTAAAAGATCATGGATGCAATTCGCTGGGCGTGGTATCCTTGTGAAGTGAGCAGATCATTCTGACGATGCCCGCAAAGGGGCGCTGAGCGTGTTCCGAAGTCCGCACAGGCGACAGGGTTCCGCCGCAACTGCAGCACTCGTGGTCGTCCTGCTGGCGCTGGCGGCCGGTGGCGTGTGGTACTTCGTGTTCCGGTCGACGCCGGTGAAGACGGTCGCGAATATGCTCGAGGCGGTGCGGATCGGTGACCAGCGGGCAACCGCCGAGTACCTCACCGACGTGACGGACGCCGAGGGCAATCTTGTCATGGGACTGACCCGCCGTCTGGCAGGAGAGCCGACCGAGGAGCCGCAGTACGTGATTGGAGAGCCGGAGATTGTTGACGACCGGGCAACCATGCCCGTGCAGTTCCCGGTCGGCGGCACATTCAGGACGCTCACCGGGATGGAGTCGGTCACCATCCCCTACATCCTCCACCGCCGGGACCGAATCTGGCTGATTGACGTCCCGGACACGCAGGAGGAGATCGGGCAGAGGATCACCGACGGGGCACTCGACATGCTGCGACGCTTGATGCCCCAGGAAGATGCACCGGAGGAGCCCGAACGAGGCGAGCGACACATCTGACGATCACTGACGTTTCAGAACACTCATGAGGCATCGCCTCATGCGTATCAGACGCGTGTTGGGAGCAAAGACAGATGAGGGACGATCAGACGACGAGTGACGAACAACCGGAAGACGAGCAGCCGGAAGACGAGCAGCCGGAAGACGAGCAGCCGGAAGACGAGCAGCCGGAAGACGAGCAGGCTGCGGATGGGGAGGCCGGTGAAGCCGAGGAGGCTGAAGACGAGGAGTTGGGACGCGAGGAATTAGCCGCCGAACCGGCGGGAGTTGAGAAAGAACCGCCGTCGCCGACCGAACCGGAGGTCGTGAAGCGAAGCCCGGTGACGTTCGCTCTCACGGTCATCGTCATCGTGGCGATCGTGGCGATCGGCATCTGGGCCATCATGAACCTGGCCCGGCCGACCGCGTCCGAACTGGTGCAGGAGACGATGGCGAAGTATCGCGAAGCCGAGCATATCCATGTGGAGAGCACAATGTCGTACGACACCACCATGGCCGAAGACGACACCACGATGAGTCTGCCCACGACTGCATGGTTCAGCCAGCCGAATCAGATGTCGTTCGAGGCGGGCCCCGAGATGCAGCAGGTACTCGCCGTCAGCGACGGGGAGAGCCTTTACATCGACATCGCGATGGTCCCCGGCGCGATCAAACTGCCGGCGCCTGACACGATCGCCGAGATGCCGCTCGACCGCCTGAGCATGAGCACCGGACTGGGCGTTCAGAACATGATCCTTCCCGACATCGCCTCGATTCTCTCCGGCGCGTTCGAGGTGACCGAGACCACGCGCGTGGAGTACGGGATCGATGAGGCGACCGATCCGTGGCTCGCCAGCCTTGAGGGGCCTTCGGACAGTTGGGCCGTGACGGTGCAGCCGGCGGACGGCCCCGTCGTCGCACTCTGGATCGACAAAACTGACAGACTGGTCCGCAAGTACGCAGCGCTGATCGACTACCAGGCGCTCGTCTCCGGCGATCCGGCCATCGAGCAGCAGATCGAGAGTCTGCCCGAGGAGCGTCAGGAGGAGATCCGGCAGATGGAGACGCGCCTCGAGGCCGATGTGCAGACTGTCCAACTGGGCCAGCAGCCCCCCGAAGGCACGTTCACATTCCAGCCTGCCGAGGGCACCGAGATCGTTGAAGCGGATACCATCGAAGAGGGCATGCAGGAGCTGACGACCCTGATGATGGGCGAGCAGGGGATGCCCGAGGACATGCCCCCCGGAGAGGCTCCGCCATCCGAGGGTCCGCCATCCGAGGGTCCGCCGGCCGAGGCTCCGCCGGCCGAGGAGTAAGCCCGCGGCCGGACATCATGGGAGGGGAGACGAGCGCGCGGACGCCAGTTCGCGCGCTCGCCTCTTCGGCATCCTGCAAATCGAAGCGTACCGCTTTGTCGGGGCTTAATCCACACTCAGCTCAATATCATCCACGTAGAACACGGACCGCTCCGTGCCGAAGCTGACGAAGCCCACCCACCGCAGTTCGCGCCACTGCCTGATCCTGCATGGCAGGTCCGCGAACTCGTGGCGCGTGCCGTCAGGCATCGTCACCACCAGCGTCCACCTGCCGGCAGCCTCGGCCAGCGGCGCGGTCACTCCGATCTCCACCCACTCGTCCACCGGGATCTGCAGCGGCTCGATCCCCTCCGCGTTGAGCGTCGCGTCTGCTATCCGCAGCGTGGGACCGACCTGATACGGATGCGCGCGGTCCCGCCACTCGTGGTAGAAGCGGGTGTTCTCATCGACCCGGACTGCAAATGAGCACTGCGCGACGCCCTCAGTGTAGTTCGGGCGGTAGTAGAAATGCGGATTGAATTCCTTCTCAAGGTCAGCAGCGTCCTCAATCCGCAGGCTTTGCTCGCCGGAGTGAGCCGCCTCATCGCTGATCGCGATCAGTCCCTCGCGATCCTCCGTATGGACCTTCGCCCGCAGGGGCTGTCCGCCGACCGGCTGCGGCATATTCCGCCAGGTGTCGAAGTCATCGCTCAACTCCAGCGGCTCACGCTCCGGCGGGAGCGGCGCGTCAGGCTGGTGCTCAAAGCGGTCGGGCAGGCTCACCCAGTCGGCGTCGCCGTAGAGGCCGATGCCATCCATCGAGATCGGCTCGAATCCGATCTGCTCCGCGGGTGACTCTTCGGCCAGCGTAAAATCGCCGCGCTCTGGATCGCGGAACTGCGGATCGGCCACGATCGAATTCCGGTCATGTCCCGCTTCACGCCACTCCTCAAGCGTCATGCCGCAGAAGCTCGGCGGCGCATCTGCGGTGGACCAGTAGAGGTTGCGATCCACGTCCTCATTCTCCGTCACGCGTCGCCCGGCCATGTTCGGGTGGTCGAGGTAGACGATGTTACGCTCGAAGATGAATGAGCGATGCTCCTCGGGCTTGCTGAGGCTGAAGCCATGTTTGCCCGCGAAGGCGAAGATGTTGTTGCGGACGATGCTGTCCTTCCCGTAGTGGCAGATGAAACCGCTGTCGGTGGCCCCGCTGACAATGTTGTTCTCCACAAGCAGGTCAGTGCTGCCCTGATCGAAGTATATGCCGGAGGCGTGGGAGTATGCCGGGTAGCACCAGATCTCCTCAAAGCGGTTGTGCCGGATGACTGTGCCCTGAGACTCGCCGAGCGTATATATGCCGCCCATGTCGGAGAGCACCCGGTGGCCGCAATGATGCACGTAGTTGTCCTCGATGAGGTTGTCGTGCGCGAGGCTCGGGCCGTAGTGCCAGCGCCAGCCAACGGAGATACCCGTGTAATTCGTGTCGGCGATCTCGTTGCGGGTGATCTCGTTGTGCGAACTCTGGCCGATCCACACCCCGATCGCGCCGCCGTGTACCTCCGTCAGGTGGTGGATGAAGCAGTTGTGCACGATGTTGCCGCCTGCCTCGGGCTCAAGCTTCGTCCAGCCAAGGTTGACCCCGCCCGCGCCCACATCCCAGACGTGGCAACGCTCGAGGCGGTTGTTGTTGCAGCCCCGCTCGAACCAGATGCCATGCGCGCCGACGTGGCGAACCTCGCAGTCCTCCAGCACACAGCTCTCCGCGAGTCGCGCATGCACCGCGGCGGTCTCCATCGTTGCCTGCGCCTGGTGCTCGCGCCAGCCTGTCTCCGGCATCGGCCACGAGGCGTGCTCGAAGGTCAGACCGCGCAGAACGATGTGAGTGACGCTCTCCCCCGTCTCCTCGTTGCCGTAGAACTCCACGAGGTGCTCGATGGAGGGCGCGTAGGCCTCGATGGTCCCGGGCGTCTCCCCCGGCATCGGCATGTAGTAGAGCGTGCCGGTTTCCCGGTCGAGGTACCATTCGCCCGGCTGGTCGAGGCCCTCGAAGACATGCTCGACGTAGTAGCGGTTGCCCGCCCAGTCGAAGAGGCGCGGATCTGTGCCGGTCTGCCCGTTGAAGCGGATGATGTCGGCTTCATCGTCGATCTCCGCGACCGGCAGGCGCGTGGTGCTCCACGAGAACATCTTCACCATCTCGATGTCCTCGGGGTTACGCCAGTCGCCGCTGAGGTCGCCGTCATGGAAGCGGAATGCGCTGCGATTCGCTTCATCGGAGCGGTCGAAGGGGTTCACGATCCCCGCAAGCTGCAGGTAGCCGCGGTTGGGGATGCGGGCACGCTGACGGCGCTCGCCGTTGACAAAGAGTTGCCGGAAGTAGCGCTCGCCCTCGGCGACACCGGCTACCTCCGCGGTCCACAGCCCGTCCCCGGCATCCTGCCAGCCGAGAATGCGCGTCCCTCCGCAGAAGACCGGCCGCGCTCCATCAGTGGCAGCGTAGGTGATCGGCGCCGCCTCGGTGCCTGAATCTTCCGGGCCAAGCGTAAAGGGGCGGCTGAGCCGGTAGTGGCCCTCGGCCACAAGAACCGTGACGGGGCCGTCGAGGTCGTTGGCCCCCCGCAGGGCTCGGATGCGGTCGCGTGCGCCGTGGAGGGTAGCAAGCGGGTCCTCGACGGTCCCCGGATTGGCGTCATCGCCGGTGGGCGCCACGTGAAGCGTCAGGCCGTTGGCCCCGGGCGCCATGGCGATGGTCAGACAGACGATTGCGACGAGGGCACGCGTAAACATTCGGCACCTCCCCGGTCTGCTTTCCGCCGGGGTGCCGGTTCACCATCACCGCGCTCGGGACCTGCGCCGACAAACGCTCTCAGGTGTCGTCGTTGAAGTACCCCTCGGTCTCTCGACCGCCGACACGCTCGACGGTGAACTTCATCGCGACTTCCCATCCGTTCAGCGCCTGCTGCAGCAGCCACTGCAGGGGCACGCTCGACACCACGTAATCCGCGTCCTCCGCCGACACTCCCCACATCATCGTCGGGCCTCGCAGATCGGGCAGCGGTGCAACGTAGACATCCTGTCCCTCCACGTCGACCCCCGCCGTCTGGTCGAGCACGTCGCTTATCTGCCGGTAGTCGAACTGCCGGCTCATCTGCTCGTCGGCCCCGAGCCCCTCCTCGCCCAGCCACGTCCCCACCGGCTCCCAGCCCTTCCACGAAACGCGGCGTGGCGGGTTGTGCTGCTCGTCGTCCCGCAACTCATAGACGTAAAACTCAACACTCACAAGCGTCCGCCTCCTCCTGGCGTACTCCGTCAGTTGTGCGCAATCGCCCCAGCCAGGCGGTGGACCTCAGAATCCCATCACGTCAAGCCTACCCATCGACGCGCACCGGGAAACGCTGAAATAATCACTGCTCGCTCCGACCGCGGTTGTCACCTTCATCGTCCACCACGAAGGCCTCCACCCCACTGGCGTCGAATCTACGCCCGGACATACGAACATGGCTGGTTGTTGGGAGTGGCGCGCGATGCCCGAAACTGTCTACCGCTTCATGGACGCGCGAATGTTGATGAACCTTGTCGCCGGAAACTGGGCGAGTTTCGAGACGGATATTGAGAGCGACGAACCCGTCGAGAGCGACGGGCTGCTCGCGGTGGACATCCCGCTGGTGCGCTTCGCCTCGCTGCTCGACGCGGATTGCGTGCAGGCGCGCTGTCGCGGCGGCATCGTCCATCTCGACATTGAGCCGCTCGCCGAGGGCGAAGACTACCGGCGGGAGGGTGGCGACGTCTACGTGATGGCCGACGTCCTCGTCGGCGAACCTGTGAACATCGAGTTCAAGCCGTGACCTCCGGATAAGACTGACCCACCGGGAGAAGATTCAGCATGTCTGAAGATCGAGTGTCCGTCGAAGAGCAGGTTCCGGTCGCAGGCGACTGGGACGTGATTGTATGCGGAGGAGGCTCCGCAGGCATCGGCGCCGCCATCGCCGCGGCGCGTGAGGGAGCATCGACACTGCTGGTCGAGGCACTTCAGCACCTCGGCGGTCTCGCCAGCATCCTCGCAACGATGTGCGACACGCCCGGCGGCCCGATCTACGACGAGCTGATGGGCCGCCTCGCCGAACTCGATTCGGCGCATTATCTCGACAATCGCGAGCGCTACTATCCGCCGGGCCGCATGCGCTACCGCCCGCAGATGTTCAAGGCGGTCGCCGCCGAGATGGTGGACGAAGCCGGCGTCGATGTACTCCTCGGCACCATCGCCGAGGGCGCGTGGCTCGAAGAGGGCGCGGTGCGCGGCGTCTTCCTCGCCAACAAGGCCGGCCGGACCCTCGCGCGCGGGAAGGCCGTCATCGACTGCACCGCCGATGCCGACGTGGCGGCCAGCGCGGGCGCAGATTTCGCCGTCGGCGCGCCCGAGGACGGGCGCATCCAGCAGTGCAATTTCGCCTGCCGCCTCGGCGGCGTTGACCGGGAGCGTTTCGACGCGGAGGGCCCCGGCGAGGCCGAACTGAGACAGATCTGCGTCGAGGCCGTCGCAGCGGGGAAGGTGACCCCGCCGGATGCGATCTTCGGCATCGATCCGGCCGCATTCCCGTTCAGCGATGAACACGGCGGCATCGTGACCCGCTGGGAGTTGCAGCACGTGGATCCGACAGACCCGACCGACATCTCCGAGACGCTCGTGCAGTGCCACCGCGCGGCGCTCGACATCGTGCGGATGTTGCGCGAGAGCGTAAGGGGCTACGAGGACTGCGAGATTCAGAGGCTGGACACGA
This sequence comes from Armatimonadota bacterium, assembly GCA_046540615.1. GTDB lineage: Bacteria > Armatimonadota > Zipacnadia > Zipacnadales > UBA5352 > UBA5352. The sequence continues at coordinate 10,547 of JBKHFA010000059.1, forward strand.
TGCTCGGCACGCGAGAGTCCCGACGAATCGAGGGCCTCGCAACCGTCACCGGCGATGACGTGCTGGCAGGCAGCAAGTTCGAGGACGGCGCGGTGCCCGCGTGGTTCTGGATCGACCTGCACGACCCGGAGCCGGGCCCGTCGATCCCTTACACGCTGGAGTTCGTAAAGGCCCATCGCCCGAAGCCTGGTGATTGGTACGAGATTCCCTACCGCTGTCAGGTGCCGCGCGACGTGGACGGTCTGCTTGTGGCGGGCCGCTGCATCTCATGCGATCACGAGGCCCAGGGTTCGCTCCGCGTGATGCCGACCTGCGTCTACCTCGGTGAAGCCGCCGGCACCGCCGCTGCGTGGGCCGTCAAAGCCGGAGTCGAACCCCGAGAGGTCGATGGGGCGCGCCTCAAGAGCGTACTCAACGAAGATTACTGGGAGCCGCCGACATACGACTGACTGCTGGCCGGCGTGACGTCAGAATATGTCGTTCGAATGAGAGTGCCACGACTTGAGGGGCAAGCGTGATGAGTACACGCCGGTTCCACCCGAACGCGGAGCCTGACCTCGGCGCCACCTGGCATGTGGCGCAGCAGTCCCCTGTCGCCTCCGACGAGGGCCGCGGCACCGCCGAGCGGCCCTTTCTGACGATCACCGCCGGGGCGGCCGCCGCACAGGTGGGCGACCGGGTCATCATTCATGCGGGTGTCTACCGGGAGGAGGTGCCGCTCCCGCGCAACGGTCACCGCTACCGACCGCACACGATCATCCGCTTCGAGGCCGCTCCCGGCGAGCGCGTCTGGCTCCGCGGATCCGATCTCTTTGACGCCGACTGGGAGGCTCTCGGAGACGGCACCCACGGCGCGCCGCTGCCCGAGGCGCTCTTTGCCGATGACGCGTACAACCCCTGGGAACTGAGCGCCATCATCGACGAGACCGACCCGGTCCGCCCCTGCGAGGGCCCGCACTTGCCCGAAACGCGCGGTGCGCTTTGGGTGGACGGAGAGCCGCTGCGCCAACTCGCGAGCATCGATGCGGTGCGCCGCGCGCCCGCCTCATTCGCAGTCAGCGCGGACGGCCGCTGGGTGGTCGCAAATTTCGACGGCAGGGGCGTTCCGTCCGGTGACGTTGAACTGACGGTGCGAGAGCGCTGCTTTCGCCCGCTTTTCGACGACGAGCCAATGATCGAGACCGCCGGAAGCCAGGTCGAACACGCGGCAGACCCCGGACCGCTCTGCTACGCGCCGCCGCTGAGCATTCGGAAGCAGGGGCGTCTGACCGTTCGCCGCATCCCGGTTCTGCGAAGCACCGTGCGCGTCTGTCGCGCCATGGGTGAGCCTGCATACATTTCCGCTGACTCAGATCGCATGATCGCTGCACGGGAGGACTCCCTCGGGGTGATGCGTTCCGAGGAGAACGAGGTCTGCGTGATCACCAGCGATGACGCCGGACGCACGTGGCAGCGCCGGGAGGTCCTTGGCACGCGCCGTCAAATCGGGCTCGCCGATCACTTTCTTGACGAGCGGAACGGCGTGTTGCTGCGCTGGCACACCCGCCACACCGACTTCGATCCGGACGGCGCTCACGGTCGCCGCGATCATCAGGTCGTCCTCGACATCTCCCGCGACGGCGGCTCCTCCTGGTCATCGGAGGTCATTGACCACGGGACGTACTGCTTCCGCCCGCTCATGCATTCGAGCGGCACACTCGTGTGGCCTTACACAGACCACGTCGGCGGCGCCGGGCGCCATCACGGAAGATTGCGACTCCGACTCGGCAGGTGGGACGGAGAGGGCTACGCCTGGTCCGACGGCGGCGTTGCGGAAGCAGGGCCGGAGATCAGCAGCGGCGGCCTTGCCGAACCGGCGGCCGTCGAACTGCCCGACGGCCGCATCTTCATCCTGCTGCGCGCCGGCGACGTGCGTCCTCAGCAGAACGCTCCCGGTGTCCCGTCGGTGAAGCGGTGGTGCGTCTCCGATGACGTCGGAAGAAGCCTCGGCGAGCCGCACGTCCTGACGCACGATGACCGAACATACCTCTACTCGCCGCGCAGCTTCCCGGGCGTCTGGCGCTCGCGAGAGACGGACCGCGTCTTCGTGATCGTCAACACCGCTCGAAGCTCAGCGGTCAACTGCGACCCGCGCACATCGGTCGAGATCGGCGAACTCGACCCGGCAACGCTCACCGTCCGCCGCGACAGCATCGCGACCATCGCTCGCAGGCACCCGGAGCACCATCCGCTCGTCCGCCTGTCAAACTGGTCACAGATCGAGGAGCGAGAAACCGGAGACCTGCTGCTTTTCATGCAGCTTCACATGTCCGAGTTCTGCCCCGTCAGACGGGGCTACGACTTCCGCGTCTTCAGATATCAGATCACCCTGGAGGATTGACCACCATGCGCGCGCCTGTACATCTCACGATCGCCCTCGCGATCCTCACCGCAACCGCCGCCCTTGCCGCACCCGGCGATCAGATGCTCGACAACCCCGGCTTCGAGGACGGACCGTGGGCGCAGTCACCCGCATGGAAGGGCGAGATGAGCGTCGTCGACGAGCCGGTGGTCGAGGGCGAGAAAGCCGGAAAGCTCGTCGCAGAAGATGGCAGCGCGATGGCGTACACCGGCTACGTGACCGCCACGGCCGGTCTCGACTACCGCTTCACCATCCAGGCGAGGGGCGCCGGGAGCGCGCAGTTGCGCTCCACACAGGTCCGCGACCATCCCGATGACAGATACATCATCGAGCGCCCTGACCCGCCGGTTGAACTGACCGACGAGTGGCAGGAACTCGCCATCGAGATATCCCCACGCGACCCGCTGGTGACGCGGATCGCCGTGGTGGTGGAGCTTGAGGGTGAGAACGCGACCGCCTACCTCGATGACGCGTTTCTGACGGCGAAGGGCCTCCCGGGCGGCGAACTGACGGTGGAGCCGGGCTACGTGATGGTGACGCCCGGAGAAGCGGCCGAGGTGAAGATCGGTGTGCGCTGCGACGCGGGGCCAATCGCTGAAGGCGCGCTGACAGTCACCCTGGTCTTCGGAGAATACGTGGAGAGTGGCGAGATCCCGATCACCGGCGAGACGACGACGCTGCCGGTGGCGCCCCCCGCCGCCGCAGAATCCGGTGAGGCGAAGCTCGTCATCGTGAACGCGGACGCCGGCGCCGGAGCGACCGCGTGGGTAGATGTGGTCGAGGAGCAGACATTCGCTGAGTTCGAGGGCCTCGCCGAGGCCGCGCTGATCGACACCCCCGCGCACATCCTCTTCCTCGGCGACTCGCTGACCGACCAGCGCCGCGGGCACAATTACACCGACATGGTCGGCTACTGGCTCGACCGCGCGCATGGCGACGTGAGCTACCGCAACGCGGGTGTGAGCGGCGACTACATCACGCGCATCTGGCAGCGGCTCCAGGGTGAGGGCGCGCACCGCCAGGAGATGTACGACGATCTCTTGGACCCGACTCCGACCCGGGTGTTCATCTGGACGGGGCACAACGACAGCAAACTCAAGTCGAAGCCTGAGTATGAGACACCGGACGACTATCCCTTCGATCCGGTGGTGCCGCTGGACACGTTCGAGGAGACCTACGTGACGGTCATCGAGCACATCCGCGAGCACGCGCCCGATGCGGAGATCACCGTGATTTCCGCGTCATCGTCAGTGCATGAG
>JBKHFA010000060.1:0-14176 GCA_046540615.1 Armatimonadota bacterium
CGTCACACCTCGACGGTGCAGGCAAGTTCCAGCGTGGCGTACTCCAGCGGCTCCGCGGTCTCGATGGCGACGAAGGGCACCTCGTGTTCCGCCTCCACCCGCACGCTCACCGGCTCAGAGGGCGCGGCGCAGATATTCAGCGCCACCGGACCGTTGCGGATGATGATGCAGTCCTCCCGCACGTCCAGTTCGGCCTCGGGATCGTAGTGCAAAAGCCAGGTGATCGTCGCCCGGCGGTTCAGGCGCACCTCGTCGGAGATCGTCACCGTCGGCGTCTCGCGCAGCAGCACATCGAAGGCCCGCCGATGCAGCGCGAGTCCGATCTCCTCCGCCCGCACCTCGACCGTCATGTACTTCCGGTTGCCGAGGTCCTCAAGCCGCGTGATCTCCGCGCGCTGCTGCTCTCCCCTGCTCTGCCCCTCGCCATCGACGAGCACGCAGTTATGCCCGATGGTCTCACGACCGTAGGTGAACGCGCCGTGGATCCAGTAGTCGTCGCAGTACTGCGGGCAGCCCGGGTCCACGATCAGCCCGCGCCCTCCAGCCCGCAGGATGAAGGTGCCGAGGTCGCGGTGGCAGTGCGTCTTCGCGTTGTGCCCGGCGCGCACCGCGAGGAGGAAGCCGTCCGGATCGTCGAGGTCGGAGCGCACTATCCCCCACCCCGCGCCGTGGAAGGCCCGCGACGGCTGAAGATCGGTCGGCGGATTCGGGGCAAGCTCGGGATCATGCCAGATGAGCGCGAGCGGACTGTCGGACTCAAGCCGGTCGGCGAGCCACTGGATCCGCGCGTCCTGATAGCGGGCGGCGAGGCACCGCAGAGGAGCCTCCATCCGCGAGGCCTCGCGGAGGTGCGTGTCGCCGAAATTCACGACGTAGGTGTCGCCCTGAATGCAATAAAGCGGGAAGTACGCGGTCTTCGCCAGCGCCGGGATACGCTCCAGCTCATGCGCCGACCGCCAGCGGAGGGCGCCCGGCAGTCGATGCGCGTTGATCCGCAGCGCCTCCATCAGCGGCAGCGCATGCTCCATCCCGAACGCCCAGTAGTTCCCGCCCTCATCGGTGGAGCCATCGTCATTCACCCAGGTGAGGTAGCGGCGCAGGTGGAAGACGCAGCGTTCGAGGAGATGCTCGTACATCGGCTCGCGGTCCATCAGCACAAGTGACATCAGCCCCGCCCCGCCGACCATCACCGCGACCCAGTTGTTTATCCCGTCGCGGAAGAAGCGCTTCGGGATGTCCATGTCATGCAGCAGCGGCTCGACGGCTTTGCTGCGATGATGGTCGGCGATCTCGCGAAACTCGTCCTCATCGACGGCGGCCGCGCACCAGTCGAGGTAGTGCGCGAGCGACTGGCAGACGATCCCGGTCATCAACCCGAAGCGCTGCTGCGGCCGCTCGTGGCACGGGTCGATCCAGCTTTCCCAGGCGAGGATCGCGTCCACGGTCGCCTTCGCGCGCTCGTGGAACTCCTCGCGGCCGGTGAGCAGATATGCGAGCGAGCAGCGCTGGATCTCCCCCATGCGCTCGCTCGCGCATGAAAGATAGGGCCCCCACGGGCGATCAAGGTCCGGCTCGGCCACCGGTTCGCCCAGCAATGCCTCGGCGGAGGAGAGAACGCGCTGGCGGCTCTCCCCCACCTTCCCGTCGGCGTCGCGAAGCGTGTGCAGATGCTCGTCGGTCAGCAGCAGGCCGTGATGACTCATCGTAGACTCCTGTCGACTCGCGCTCGTTAGCGGCTGCAAGCCCGTCCGGCAAGCGACTCAAACGCGTTCCGCATCCACGCTGCCCGGCTATCTGAAGATCAGGTAGCCGCCGATGATGCTGGTGACCGCGCTGAGCACCCGTTCGAGCGTTCCGGGTTCATTGACGTCGCGGAAGATGTAGTCGGACGGCACGAGGATGATGTCGCCGGGTCTGATCTCCGCGCGCAAACCGTTCGGCGTGACTTCGCCGTTCGCGCGGATAACGACAGTGCGACGCCTGTGCGCGTCGGGACCGAAGTCGCCGGCCATCCCGATGTAATCCGTGGGCTTCAGCCCCTCTTCGTAGCGCACTGCCCCCGAGCGGCCCACTGCGCCGAGGACCGTCACTGTCGTCGGGGTCTCCGGCACGATGATCACGTCACCATCGCTCACCGGGAAATCCTCGCGCTCTCCGGCGCTTTCAATGAGCGCCGCGCCGTCGATCGGCACTGCCCGAGCCCACTGCTCGCTGTCGAGTTGCCGCGGCGGAATAACCACTGTGGCCGTGCCCTCCGAAAGTGCAGTCTGCAGGCCCGCGGAGATCTGCGCCGCCGTGCCCGCCGCTCGCTGCTCCTCGCCCTCGACGGTCCCGGCCGCCAACTCGCGGTTGAGATGATCGATCATCTGTGAAAGGTCCTCTTCCTGGTCCTCGCTGATGATCTCCTCGCGCAGCCGGTAGAGCACGATGCCGTGGGGATTGGCGTTCGGCAGCAAATCTCCGGCGCGCTGGATCACATCGTAGACGGTGTCCGGATCGTCGGCAGTTGACTCCAGTGCATACGCCCCGGGCTTGTCCACGTGCCCCCGGATGGTGACCGAACCGGGCGACGTCACCAGCCTGCCGGTGCCGAGCACCGCAACAAGGTCGTTGTCCTGAAGAACCGGGTCGGGTTCGACCTCGAACCTGTCGCCATCCCGCTCAAGGGAAAGGTAGATCGGCGCGACCTCATCCATCGCACCGCCAGGTGTGTACTGCACCTCACCGTCGGCGGTGTCCACAAGGCCGCCCGCCGCGAGGATCGCGTCCGAGACACGCATGCCCTGAGGCCGATCGTACCAGCCCTCCTCCTGCACGAGACCGGTGACATGCACCTCGCTGATCGGGCTGACCTCCTCCCTCACCAGGACCTGCAGAATGTCGCCACGCTGCAGTTCCACGTTGGCCTGCCGGTCACCGCCCACCGCCGCCCCGAGTTCGACCGGGACCAGATGTCTCCGTTGATCGTCACCGATGCGCATCAGATTCGCGCGATCGGTGTACGCGCCCTCAATAAGTCCTCCGGCCTGCTTCACGAGATCCGAGACGCGCATCCCGCGGTTCCATCCAACACTCCTGGGATTACGCACCGCGCCCTCGACAGATACCAGCATCGGCGCCTCGACGTCATGCTCGGAGAGCACAACGAGCCGGTCGCCGGGAGCCAGTGCGCGATCCTCAGATGCCTCGCCGCGCAACGCCGCCCGCAGATCGATCGTCGAGATCTCGTAGTCGAGTTCGTCGTTGAGCCGCCACAGTTGAGCTTCCTCGGCATGCGCCTCCGTCGTCAGCCCCTGCGCGTCCTCGATCAGTTCGCTGACAGTCAGCCCCTCGCGATGCTGATAGTCGCCGGGTCTGCGCACCGGACCGGCGACCTCGATGGTGCTGAGAGACTCTTCGAGAACGGAGGGAATGACGACCAGGTCACCGCCGCGAACCTGCACGCTCTCCCGCGTCGCCTCGGCAAGATTCACATTCAGAAGCTCCCGCTCACCGTCGTCTCCAACACGCCAGATCTGCACGCCGCGGGTGTGTGCGCCCGACGCGAGTCCGCCGGCCATCTCGATCAGTTCGGGGAGAGTCGTCGCCGCGGCAAGCTCGTAGCGCGCCGGACGCTGAATCTCTCCGGTGATCCCGACCGTCGGTCCGGCCGGCGCCACGAAGACAGTGTCCTCCGGCCGCAGCGACAGGTCGCCCCGCGGATCGCCCTCAAGAAGATAGTCGTAAAGGTCGATCTCCACCGCCGGTTCGTCGGAGCGGATCAGCCGGACCCTGCGCAGACTCCCGACCTCACTTGGTCCGTCCGCCGCGTAGAGTGCTGAGAAGACGGTGACCGCGCCGCTGAGGCGGTACTTGCCCGGACGCGTGACGTCACCTGTGACGCGCACCTCAATAACGCGCGTGCGCGCAAGTCCCACGTTGACCTCAGCCCGATCGAAGAAGTGAGAGAAGCGCTCGCTCAGATCATTGCGCACTTCCGAGATGGTCTCCCCCGCGACATTCACGGCACCGATCAACTCGACGTAGATGTTCCCGTCCGCATCGACCGTCGGGGTCGCGTTGATATGCTCGATCCTGTCCGTCCACACGCGCACCGCCAGTTCATCGCCGGGGCCGATCACATACGTCGGCGGCACGCCCTCGGTCACCGCCGCACTGCCCTCGACCTCCGTGCGCGCGCGCGAGGACTCGCCGTCATCGGCGTCTTCACTGCGCTCGGTCCGCTCGCGATCCTCGTCACGTTCGGTTGGGCGCTCATCGTCCCGCTCGCTGCGAGGCTCGGCGCCGAAGATCTGCGCGCCGAAACGCGGAAGCTGCGCGAACCGCTCGCCGGGCGTGCGCGAGTCCTCGTCGGCCTGCGAGGACTGAGCCGCCGGCGCCGCTCCGCCCCGGGCGATGTCGGCGATGGTCGCGTCAAACTGCCGCTCGTCAACTGACTCGAAGCGGCTGCCCTTGAACATCGCGGGGACCGTGCGCGCATCGACGTTGAAGTTCATGCGCGTGTGGCCGGTGTCGAAGTACCACAGACTCGGATAATCCGCATCCTCGGAGATCGCGTAGAGCAAACGTCCCATCCGATCCGGCTCGCTCCAGTTCGCGCCCTGTGTAAGATAGGGTCGAGCCTGAACCAGGCGCGCCTGGAACGGCTCATCCGATGAGCTGCCGAATTCATCACGGGTGTCCGAGAGGTAAAGCGACTTGCCGTTGGACAGCGCCTTCATAAAGAAGAGGGACTCGGGATTCAGTGCGTCACTGAGCAGCACGCCCTCGGACAATCGGACGACCCGTGGGCTGGTCGGCGCGCTGGAGATCAGGGCGGCTTCGTATTTGTCGAGGATAGCGCGCAGTTCGGTCATCCACTCGCGGCCCGCGATCGTCACCGACGAGACCGGCCGGCGCTCAGCATCGCCGCCGTCATCTTCGATCTGGTGTTCGAGGAGCGACGAGTAACCGTTGAAGCGCGCGAAGTCATACGCGTCCAGCTCAAAGGCCGAGTCGAGCCGGTCGGTGCGGTCGAGCGCGATCCCGGCGGCGCCGGTCGCCTCAAGCAGCGCGTCCACCTGCCGGAGCATCGAACTTCCCCACGCACCCCGCGGGTCGGGATTCGCCCAGACGGTCTCGATCCCCGCGGCATCGTCCGCTACGATCATCTCGCCGTCCGCGCCCCGCACGATCGCATCAGAGAATCTGTCCGCAATGTCCTCCGAGGCGCCCGCGAACTGGATGTACACGTGCGGAGAGATCCCCGCATCGCGCGCCGCCTCGATGTTCGACTGGAGACGCGCGTAGCTGAATGAAGCGCCCCACGGTGTCTGATACATCTCATCGAATGAGCGGGTCGAGTCGAAATATGCGCCGACCCGGCGGAACCACTCGTCATGCCAGAGCACGCGCGCGCCGTGGTCGTAAGCGACGCCGAAATCCCCGGCGCGATCCTGATCGACCATCGCTCCCGCGTAACTCTCCTCGAAGTCCCTCGTGTGAGGCGTCAGCGCCTGCAGCAGCGCGTTGTAATCCCCGGCCCAGCCACCGATCAACTCGAAGCTCCACTCATACGTCTGCCGCCGCTCTCGCGGCCAGAGGTAGCTGGTCACGTGGATGGACTGCTGGCCCCGCGCATCGGCGCCCGCCCCGAGAATCACGTTGGCCTGATCGTGATCGAGGACGCCCAGCCACGAACCGTCATCAGATCTGACGCGAGCGAACGGCGCCTGCGCAAGATTGATGAACTGCCGCCGCTCGGTCTGGCCGGTCTCAGAATCCGGCTCGAGAGTATGTGCAACCTCTTCCATCCCGCGCCACGAGTACCCGCGCATATCCCGCAGTCGAGCTTCCGGACGCAGAACCAGGTGAACCGGCACGCTCTCATCGCGAGGTTGCTCGACCGTGTACCGGCAGTCGAAGCGCACGCGATCGGGTTCCGTCGGCGTCACGACGACCTCAAGGGTATTGCGCGGCGCTTCCGGGTCCTCGTAGGTCAGCCGCGAGACGCCGAGCGTGGTCTGACTCGTGCCCTCGAGCAACTCGAAATCGTCGCCGATGACAAAGCCCGATTCCTCATCCTGGAGCAACTCCGCGTCGGACACTCTCGCGGAGATGATCCGCCCCTCTTCGAACTCGATGCTCATCGGCGGGTAGCGATCAAGAGTGAGCCGCCCCGGAAGATTGCCCTGCCCCTCCTCGAAGCACAGGCTCTGCTCCCGCAACCATCCCTGCTCTCTGCCACGAAGCACCGTCGTGGGCCACCCGGGCAGCACGTATATGCGCCACGCGTCCATCTGCCGCTCGTCCGCCGCCGGCTGCAGCGTGAACGAGCCGTCCTGCCCCATCGCGACACGCGGTAGCTCCGCCACGAGACACGGTCGATCGGCCCTCGGCGGCCGAGCCGTCACTGTGCCCTGCGCGTAACTCAGGTCGATGCTCTCGGGCAGCGTGTCGCTTTCAAAGACCACCAGGAAATGATCGGGATCGGCCTCCGGCAACGCCACCGCGCCGGCGGCTGCCATCACAAGCAGGCAGACCACGCCGCTGACGGTGAGAAGATGAGATGCTCTGATGCGGGGAGCGTGTCGAATTGTCATTGAGTATTCCTCAACCATCCCTGAAGTTTACGATGAGAGCGTGAGCCGGTGGAACCCCCGAATGCAGCGGCCGCAAGACCACCGCGAAGCCTCGGAATTCTATCAGGAGCACATTTCACGGTCAACCTGCGCCGCCGCCGGGATGCAGACGCAGATTGTTGGTGATTGATCTGTGTGCATGTCTTCCCGAGCACATTCCGCCCCGCGTTTGGAGTCCAGGCGCCCCCGCCTGGACGCCGTTTTCGTCACCAACGACTCTCCGGGCGAGGGCGCCCGGCGTCCGGATCTTTGCCGAACTGCTGCGGCACCGACAATCTCAGGATGCGCCCTGCCGCCCGAGGCGGGCGAGTCTCCCGGCGAGACAGTCCCGGGCCTCAGTCCTGCCGGAACGCTTTCGCCCTTCCCGTCCGGGCGCGTGGCCTTACTCCCGCCGCAGGTCGTCCGCCGCCGCCTGCAGATCGTCAAGCCCGTTGCGCAGGCCGAAGTCCGCGACCGCGGATTTGCTGGTCTTCACGTTATATTCCGTCAGGAGGCGGAACTTGACCTCCTCGAGCAGGTGGGCCACCGGCTCGGTCAGGTAAAGCGTGACGGCGACCTTCGGCCCTTCCTGCGCCGGCGGCCGGCCGACTCGCGCCGCGGGCTCCTCAGACTCCTCGTCTTCATCCGCGCGCGCGGCCTCCTGCTCCGCCCTCTTCCGCTCGCGCTCGGCGCGCACCTCGGAGAGCTTCACCCGCGTTCGCGCGCCACCCTCCCCCATCGACTTCGCAAGCACGTCGTCCTCCACGGTCTCCTCGACCTCCGGCGCGGACTCAACGTTCTCCGCATCATCGGCCGGCGGAGCCGCTTCGGACTCCGTCTCGGCCTCAGGCTCCTCCGCTTCCCGCGCAGGCGCGGTGTCGAAGAACACGTCCTCGGGAATCTCAGGTCGCTTACGCACGATCGATCACCTCCTGCGCCAGCGCGCGGTACGCCTCGGCGCCGGGGCTGTCGGGGCGGAAATTCACCAGCGGCGTCGCCGCAACGGTGGCGTAGTCGAATGCGACCGTCCGCGGAATGACGGTGTCGAAGACCTGGTCGCCGAAGTGATGCTGCAGGCGAGTGCGCACCTCGTCGGCGTGAACCGTCCGCGCGTCATACATCGTCAGCAGCAGGCCGAGGATCGCAAGGTCGGGGTTCGCTCGCTCCCGCACGCCCTCGATCGTCCGCAGAAGCTGCTGGAGGCCCTTCATCGCGAGGAACGCGCACTGCACGGGGATCAGCGCCTCATGCGCGGCGCTCAGAGCGTTGATCGTCAGAAAGCCGAGGCTCGGCGGCGTATCTATCAGCGCGATCGTGCCCTCAGCGAGGATGCCGAGTTTCTCGGCAAGACGCGCCTGCCTGCGCTCGGCCCCCGCGAGGCTTGCCTCGGCGGCCGCAAGCGCGTACTCGGATGGCGCAACGAGCAGGTTCTCAATCGGCGTGGGCTGGACGATGTCGCGCAGATCAACGTCGGGAGACAAAAGCAGATCGTGGGTGGTCAGTTCAACGTCATCGGCGCCGGAGATTGCGGTGAGGTTCGCCTGCGGGTCAAGGTCGATGAGGATGACCCTCTCCCCCATCTCCGCGAGTGCGGCGCCAAGGTTCAGGACGGTCGCGGTCTTCCCGACCCCGCCCTTCTGGTTGGCGACGGCGATGGCTCGCATCGGCGTCTTCCTCCTTCGATGATGCCGGCGGCAGGCGACTGTCCCGGGTCGATCGCGCAGGCCCGCCGGGCGTACTGTGATTGCTGCTGCGATGCGGAGGTCGGTGCCAGCTTAGCAGCAACGAAGTATGCGGTCAAGTGTGTAAAGTGTTCTCACAGCATACGCGTACCCCCTTTGTTAGGGAAAACAGGAAGACAGGTTCTCGTTCGCCAGGTATGCTGGCATAAAAGCAACACCAGTCTTCACCCCATCGCACCCCTCGTTATTAATGGCAAAATGGCGTAGTGCCCCGCGCACGGCCGTCCCTCAGAGAAACACACATACGCGCAACATGGCACCCGCGAACCTCAGAGGGTGTTCCGGAGTGGCAGCGGTCCTCGGGGTGTGATGAAGGTGCCGGCATGTCGTTATGCTGGCAAAACAGTGTTGCGATGACGCATATGAACGGTATAACGGCAACCGGGGAGAACAGGGTAATGGGAAGCCAGGAACAGGGGGGAATGCGGAAAAGCCAAACCAGGAAAACAGGGAGAGGGGGAAATGATATGATGGCAGCGGCTGAGTGTAGCGCGGGCAAAATCGTAAGAGGCGGAGGGCCGGGCGAAGGGAGTAGCGAAACCCATCACCACCGACACCGCCGACACAGGCGGAACGCACACGCAATGCAAATGAAGACGAATGAGTTTCGACCAGGACAGGACTGGTGAGCGTTTTGAAGTTGCAGAAGATAGACCGGATTCTCAGTCTCGACAGGTGCGCCGCATATCCCAGGAAGCGGACGATCGACATGGTCATATTCCTCGGGGCTTTCCACGGAGAGTCTCTGAGGCTGTGGCTTTTGACGGAAGCCGAGGAGCCGGTCGTGCGCATCGATCAGCATGAATTCCCGCCGACCGGCGAGGTGGGGGAGAGCAGCGGCGACCTTCGCTGGCTGGACCTCGGAACCACCAGCGAGCTCGATGCCCGCTTCGGCCAGCTCCGCATCGAGGGCATGACGCTCGCGCAGGCTCGCGCGTCAAAGCTTCTGATCACCCGCGACGTGGATTTCAAGCCCGAGGGCGCGCTCAGCGAGGTCGAGGAAGTCGTCTTCGGCATCAGCCGCGCGGACGCCGGACGGACCGCCATCAGCCCCTCCCGCGTCGAGGTGGGGGAGAGCGTCACGCTCGAGGCCACGTACACGCCCGGCCCGCGGGGTCTGCCCGCCGGCGCGCTGGTACGTTTCGCGGTCCCGCGAGCGTTCTCCACGCCACAGATGGACGATCCGGAGGCGCCGGGCTTCACCGAGGCCCGGGCGACCGCGCCGGGTGGGGGAGAGGCGCCCGTCTCCATCGAGTCGGCCGAGCTTTCGGAGGATTCGCATGAGCAGGTGGACATCATCTGCGCCCTGCCTGAGGGCCTTGAGGCCGGCGGGCGGCTTTTCCTGAGCTATCAGACCGACGAGATGTACATCTTTCCATGGAAGCGCGAGGCGGTTGAGCGGCCGATGTGGTTTGCGCACCTTGCACCGCTGGCGGCCGCGGTCGCGGTCGATGAGCGGCGGCGCTGGCTGGAGCTTGCGTGGGAGAACAGTCACTCATTCGAGACGGTGTCCGGGCCCGCCGAGCGCCTCCACCTGATCCTGCCGGGTCGCGTACATGAGAACGAGGAAGTCTCGCTCTACGGCATCTTCACCGACCGCTTCCGCAATACTCCGCCGCCGCGCGGCATCCCCTCGCACATCCGCCTGACGATCGTGGACGAAGACGGTGAGCGGGCGCTGGGGACACCCCGCGGGCGCTTCGAGGCGCCACATCGCTTCTGCATGCCGCTCGGGCACGTCGAGGAGGGCCTCTACCGCATCCGCGCGTGGGACGCCGACACCGGCGAGTTGGTGGCGCAGAGCAACCCGATGTGGGTGCTCGATGAGGACGATGAACGCTTCAACATCTTCTGGGGCGAGATCCACGGGCACACCGAGATGAGCGACGGCAGCGGGGCTTTCGGGGAGATGTACCGCCATGCCCGCTACGAGGCCCGCCAGGACTTCGCGGCCGCCGCCGACCACGCCTGCTACTTCACCGACAACGAGTGGGAGTGGATGCAGGATATCACGAATGCGGCCAGCGAGCGTGGCGCGTTCGTGGCGCTGCTGGGCTACGAGTGGGCAGGGAAGCAGGGCCATCGATGCATCTACGCGCGTGGCCGCAGCCTCGACCTGTTCCGCGGCATGTGCGCCGGTGAGGACACGCTCGACGTGGTCTACGATCACTTCCACGATGACGACAACGTCGTCGCCGGCCCGCATCACACCGGCGCGAACGGGCGGATGGAGATGCACGATCCGGCCACCGAACGCTTCATCGAGATCTACTCGATGTGGGGCGCGAGCGACCGGATCGGCGCGCCGAAGGCCCCGCTCTTCCCCGGAAAGAACCCGCTCCCCGCCCACGAGTGGCTCAACCGCGGCGCGATGCTCGGCTTCACCGGCGGCGGCGACTGCCATGAGGGCAGGAGCGGATGGACGCCCGACGACCCGCGCGGCCAGGGAAGCGCCCTGCACGCCTTCGCCCGCCAGCTTCGCTACCGGTGCGGACTGACCGCCGCTCCGATGCCCGAGTTGCGGCGCAGGCACCTGATCGACGCGCTGCGCGAGCGGAAGACGTGGGCGACCACGGGCGCGCGCATCCTGCTGGAGTTCGAGGCGTCCGGCGTGCCGATGGGCGATGAGGGGGAGGCCGACGAGATCGAGGTGCGGGCGCGCGTCCACGGGGTGCAGGAACTGTCGCGGCTGGAGATCATCCGCGACGGCGATGTCGTCTGGACCGAGGAGATCGAGGGCCTCGACGCGGAGCTTGAGTGGAGCGACCCGGAGCCGGCCGAGGAGCGCACGTGGCTTTACCTGCACGTGATCCAGCGCGATGGGGAAGAGGCGTGGTCGTCGCCCGTCTGGCTTAACGGCAGGGACACGTGAGAGGTGAAGAGGCAAAAGGGTACAGGGCAGGGACGGCAACGACCGACCGGTCGAATATACATAAAGCAAGGGAACAAGCCGGGTGTCATCACGCGTTAACCCCAGTGAACACGGAATCTGCCGACGGAGTCGAATGTCCGTCGGCGCCGGCATTCGAGGTGCAGTTGATGAGTAAGAAAGCGAAGACAGCACTGGTCGTCGTCGCACTGCTCGTGGGAATCGGCGCATTCAACTACCTCATCAAGATGGATCCCACGCAACTTGCAGCGAGGGGTGTCGGACAGGATCCGCATTCCCACGATGACGATGGTCATGAGCACGAGGAAGACGCTCCGACCTTCGAGGACATGCTCAAGCCCATCGGCCCGGAGGACGCTGCCGTGACCATCGAGGTGCTCTGGGGCGACCCGCAGGAGGTCGAGGGAGTGCTCCGCCCGATGCTCAGCGGCGTGGCCGCCAGCTATCCCGACCATGTGCGAGTTGAGTTCGTTGCCCCCGATTCCGAACGACACCAGCAGGTAACCGAAGAGATCACCGAGGGGATAGGCGTCGGGCTGCTCATCAACGGTGAGATGATCAAGCAGGTTCCGGAGGCTGACCTCGGCGTAATCGCCTTCGCCGGATCGCCCACCTTTGAGGAGTGGAGCGAGAAAGACGTTCGGCTTGCGGTGGAACATGAATTGGAGGACCAGGGCATCGAGTTCGATCCGACGGTCGAGCACGATCACACACACGATCCTCACGCCGGACACGATCACTAACGCGAGGCCCCGCACTTCCGTGACGGGATCGTGTTCGGCGGGGTCGTCGTTTTCCCCGCCGAAGGTTTTTCCCCGGCGCACACTCCCCCCGGCGAGGCGCCGGGGCCACAACGGCAACGGCTGACTACGAACGACAGCGGCGCCGTCCGCGGGCAACAATACGAAGCCGACTTCAGCAAGGTGAATCCCGCGCGCGCGGCGAATCAGAAGCCGACCTGATCTCAGGTCGGCTTCTGCCGGTTCTGAGACACGCGCAGGATGACTGTGTAACAAAAGGGAGAGATGCGTCGTGCGAAAATCCGTGGGGATGTTCATGCTCATCGCCGTGGTCGCGGTCGTGATGACGGCGGGCGTCTGCAGCGCCGAACTCACGCGCCATGATCTCGGCCGAACCGTCAAGTTCAAGGTGCTCGTTGACAAGGTCATGCAGCCCGAGGCCGGATGGCACACCGAGCAGTGGATGGTCCAGGAGGCCGCCGAGGCGGGCTTCAACGTCTGGTCGCCGCGACGCGCCAACGACCTTGACGAAGTGCGACAGGTCACCGAGTGGTGCGAGGAAGAGGGCATCCTCCACATCCCGTGGATGCGAGGGACACTCGGAGCCTCCCTCGACGATGAGGCCGCGGACGGCAAGCGCATGGTCTGGGCGTCAGGCCTCGAAAGCTCACTGTGGAGCCCGAACTCGGACGAGTTCTGGGAGTGGACGAACGACCTCGTGCTGGAGTACGCAAGGATCAGCGCGGAGATGCCGACGCTCTTCGGCGTCTTCCTCGACTACGAGAACTACGCTGAGGGGCCGAACTGCTACGAGCTTTCCTACGACGACATCATCATGAACGCGTTCGCCGATGAAAAGGGCATCTCGCTGCCCGACCTTCCTTTCGACGAGCGCAAGGACTGGCTCACCGACCAGGGCCTGCATGATGAGTTCGAGGCCTTCCAGGTGGCGCACTGGCGCGAGCGCACCCGGACGCTGCGCGAGGCCGTGGACGAGATCGACCCCGAGTTCATGTTTATGATCTACCCGGCGCCGGGGACGGACTTCATGATCGAGGCGTGCTACCCCGAGTGGGCGACCGAACAGGCCCCGCTGATCCTCGCGGACGCGTGCACCTACGGCCGCGCGTCGATCCTCCCGCACCAGCAGGCTCTGAAAACCAACCGCGCAAAGCTCGTTGAGCGGCAGGAGTTCGCCATGCAGCAGGGCGAGAACCTGCTTTACACCAGCGGCATCGACCCGGTCGTCAAGGGCGCCGACCCCGAATTCTCCGGCCGCAACGCCGCGATGATCATGCAGGTCACCGACGGCTACTGGATCTTCTACGAGGGCCCTGAGTACGACGGGACGCACCCGGATTACTTCAACTGGTTCGAACTCGCGCATGAGGCCGCCGAGAGTGAGAACTGGGCCTGGGCGTGGGAGAAGCGTGAGACCCCCGACACCTTCGGCCTCGATGAGTTGACCATCGAGCATCCGGACCGCAAGCAGATGATCGTCTACGGCGCGAAGACGCCGTTCATGGAGATGCTGGAGGCGAACGAGGAGTACGAGGTCCACGACATGGCCGGCGCCTCGATCGACTACTTCTCGATGGCCGACGTGGTCGTCCTGCAGAACTTCAACGAGTCATTCAAGCGCAACTCGCCCTTCGTGCGGATGCTCCAGCAGTACGTGGAGCAGGGCGGCGGCTTGATGCTCGCGCATGACACGGCGTGGTTCATGGCGAGTCCCTACCCGGACATGGCGACGCGCGGCTACCCCACGCAGAACGTGGAGGCAGAGCGGCACGTGGTCTGGACGGACCTGATCGTAGAGGACCTGCCGCATCCGGCCCTGCGCGGCGTGGAGAATGGCGCGCAGTTCGAGACTGAGTTCTACGACCACATGATCTTCGAGCCGGGCGACATGGGGACCGTGCTGGTCCGCAACGAGTTCGACGACCCGGTCTACGTAGCGGGGCAGAGCGGGATGGGCCGCGTGATCTTCAGCGGCTCGTACTACGGCTACGACGACCCGCTGACGGGTGTCGAGGCCGACCTTTTCTGGGCGAACGTGGACTGGCTGGCGGGCGAGGGCCCGAGCTTCGGCCCACGCGTGATGGACCGCGACGACGGCCCGCACCCGGCGACGAGGTGGGGCGACCGGCCTGGCTTCGACTGAACGGCGGCGGTCGGCTGTCAGCGGCCAGCTACCAGCGAACG
>JBKHFA010000061.1:0-14142 GCA_046540615.1 Armatimonadota bacterium
CGAGGGCGCCCGGAGTCCGGGTCTTTGCCGAAGGGGCGCCCGGAGTCCTGGTCTTTGCCGAACGCTCCTGCGGCACCAACAATCTCAGGATGCACCCGCGCGGTCGTGTCGCCGTGTTGGACCAGATTGTGTCCGCGACCGTGACCGGCGCTGGTTTGACTCTCGTTCGAACGCTCTGCTATAATCGCCGCGGCTTTCGCGGATGGACCCGAGCGGCCGTCGCGGGACCGCGGTTTCGGCGGATGCCGTCTGCGGGGCCTGTGACGGTCGATGCGTTATTCAGGAGGCGCCTGCCCATGCTGCAGTCCAGGGAGATCATGGAAATACTCCCACACCGCTACCCGTTCCTGCTGGTGGACCGAATCACCGAGTTGGAGCCCGGGGAGCGGGCCGTCGGGATCAAGAACGTCACCGCCAATGAGCCGCAGTTCACCGGACACTTCCCCGGCAATCCTCTCTTCCCGGGAGTGTTGATCCTTGAAGCGATGGCGCAGGTCGGGGGCGTGCTCCTGCTCACCGGGATCGAGGCGGAGAACAAGCTGGCGCTCTTTGGAGGCGTCGATCGGGCGCGATTCCGCCGCCAGGTCGTCCCGGGCGACCAGATTCGCTTCGAAGTTGAAATGCTGCGCCGAAAGTCCTCGATCGGCAAGGTCAAGGGTGTCGCGACGGTTGAGGACGAGATCGCGGCTGAAGCAGAGCTTATGTTTGCGCTGACAACACCCCCCGAGCCGACAGGCGAATCCACCCAGTAATCCCGCGGAGGGAACAATGACGATTCACCACACCGCAATCGTGGACCCCGGGGCGTCTCTGGGCGAGGGCGTCGAGGTCGGCCCCTTCAGCATCATCGAGGCCGGCGCGTCGGTCGGAGATAACTGTCGGATCGGTCCACACTGCGTCATCAAGTCGCACGTAACGATGGGCAGCGACAACACGCTGGATGTCGGCGTAGTCCTCGGCTCCGATCCGCAGGACGCCAAGTTCGAGCGCGAGGAAAGCTACGTTCGCATCGGCGACGGCAATCTGATCCGGGAGTACGTCACGATCCACCGCGCGACCGGCGAGGGTGAGGCGACCGTCGTCGGCGACAACAACTTCCTGATGGCCTACGTGCATCTCGGGCACAACGTGACCGTCGGCTCCAACTGCAGTCTGGCGAGCTTCGCGGGCCTCAGCGGGCATTGTGTCGTCGAAGACAGGGCGATCATCGGCGGGCTCTCGGGGCTGCACCAGTACGTGACCGTCGGCCGGATGTGCATGATCGGCGGACACTCACGCGTGACCCGCGACATCCCGCCCTTCACGACCGCGCAGGGCAACGAGATCCACGCTCTGAACATCATCGGCCTGCAACGCAACGGAGTCGCTCCCGATGAGCAGATGGCTTTGAGGGATGCATTCCGGGCGATCTACCGGTCGGATCTTAACACCACCGACGCCATCGAGCAGATTCGAGGACAGGGGGCGCTGCCGCCACTGGTGAACGAGTTCATCGAGTTCATCGAGCAGGTCAACGCGGGCGGCCGCGGGCGGCAGCAGGGGTAAGGGCCGGGCGGCATGCCTCGCGATCGTGCGGGCGTGGCGCCTCGCGGGATGGGCTGCGAACTTCAATGCATGGCGGGCGGAGGGCCTGATGGGACGGAAGCCGCGAATCTTTGTGATCGCCGGTGAGCCGTCCGCGGACATGCACGCAGCGATGCTCGGCGAGGCCCTGCGCGAGGCGGCGCCGGTGACGCTCGCGGGGGTTGGCCAGTCCCGAATGCAGGAGGCCGGCTTCGACCTGGTATTTGACAGCACGGGCTGGAGCGGCATCGGCGTGATCGAATCGCTCAAGCGCGTGCCGATGCTTTTCATTCGTATGAGGCAGTTGACGGCTCACCTGATCGGGGAGCCCCCTGATCTGCTCGTGCTCATCGACTTCGGCGCCTTCAATGTGCGCCTTGCCCGCCGTGTCCGCGAGCGACTTGGCTGCCCGGTCCTTTACTACTTCCCGCCGAGGTCGTGGTCGCGAGACGCCGATTACACGGGGATGGCCGGACTTGTTGACCGGGTCGCGACGCCGTTCCCGTGGTCGGAGAGCAGACTGCGCGAGGCGGGGATTGATGGCACCTGGGTCGGGCATCCCGTCGTCGATCGGATCCGACCGCTTTCGGCGGAGGACCGGCGCGCGTTGCAAGAGAAACTGCACGTCGAGGATGCCGGAACGCTCCTCGGACTGCTTCCCGGAAGCCGGCGGACGGAGATACGCTGCGGCGGCGTTGAGATGCTTGAGGCGGCGGCGGAGATCGCCGGCGCGGATGATGACCTGAAGATTCTGCTCTCAGTGGCGCCGAGTGTGCCGGAAGAGATGCTCCGCGAGCAGGTCGAACGCTTCGGATTGACCGACCGCACGGCTCTGGTGCGCGGGTTGAGAGAGATCGTGCAGGCGTCCGATCTCGTGATCGCGACCTCGGGGACGGCGACGCTGGAGACCGCCGCGGCCGCCTGCCCGATGGTGATCGTGTACGCGGGCACGTGGCTGATGAGCATCGAAAAGCGTCTGCGGCGCTTCGTGGTGCCTTACGTGGGCATGCCGAACATCATCGCCGACGAGGAGGTCGTACCCGAACTGCTTGACCGGGACGCGGTCGCCCCCGAGATCGCGCGGACGGCACTCGATCTGCTGGGCAATGAGGCGGCGATGGCCCGGATGCGCGAGCGACTGCTGGCGGTGCGCGAGCAGCTTGGGCAGCCCGGAGTGTCGTCGCGCGTGGCACAGATGGCGCTTGAGATGATATCAACGTGACAGATTCAAGGACGATGGCAAATGACGTGGACGCAGATAATATGAATGCGGTGGCGAAACGCTCCCTTGACGCCGCCGAGGCAGCCAGCGGGGCGGGGCGGATCGCTGCGCGATGGCGGGCGTTCCTGGTGCGCCGCCGAACCTTTCTCGGGCTCGTGGTGGCGTTCATCCTGGTGCTGGTCGCAGACCCAACGCCGCTGCTGCTTTACACCGGCGCCGGGATCATGGCCGCGGCTCATGTGCTGCGCCTGGTCTGCTCCGGCTACCTTGAAAAGGACGCGCGACTGATCACGGCGGGACCTTTCTCATACTGTCGGAACCCACTTTACATTGGCAACGCGATGGTCGTGATCGCGTTCGCACTGATGTCGGGGCAGCTTGTTGCGCTGCCGGTGATGCTGGTGCTGTGGCTGGCCACGCACGCGCCGACCGTGGCCTGCGAAGAGGACCTTCTGCGCGACAAATTCGGCGAGAAGTTCGACGAATACACGCGTTCTGTGCCTCGCTGGCTGCCGCGGATGAGCGCCTGCGTCGGCGAGGGCGAGTTCCGCTGGAGCCGCGTCGTCGAGAACGGCGAGCATATCAATATTCTGTCGGCATGGATACTCGCAGCGATGTTCTTCGTGGAGATGGTGAAGTAGTCGTATGAGCGATCTCTGGTATCTGCGGCGCTTCTTACGCCCCTACCGTGGGGCCCTGGTGATCGGCCTGATCGTGATGGCCGCGGCGGGGGCGCTTGTACCTGAGGCGCTGTCACGGACGAAGGCCGTCTTTGACGGGATCTTCCCCGAGTCGCCTGCCGAGATGCAGATGCCGGTGGATGAGGATGAGGAGGAGGAGGAGCCGCAGGAGCCCGCACCCGCTCTTGAGGAACTCACGCAGAGCGAGATGCAGGCGCGACTGCTGCATGCCGCGCTGATCCTCTTCGCCTTCCTGATGGCCGCCGCGATCTTCGACGGTCTTTCCGTGTGGTTCGCCGAATACCTCGGCCAGCATCTGCTCTACGAGTTACGCAAGACCCTCTTTGAACACCTGCAGACTCTCTCCATGTCATTTTACGACCGGCGGCGACTGGGCGAGTTGATCTCTCGTGTCAACAACGACACGATGGTGCTTCAGCGCAATTCCGGCAAGGGATTGTCGTGGATTGTCAGCGCGCCGATCGCAGTGATCTACGGCATATATCAGATGTGGGCGATCTCTCCGAAGCTGACGCTGAGCCTGACGATCATCGTTCCTGCCGTGATCGCCGTGACGGTGATACTCGGCCGGATCGTCCGCAAGTTCTCGCGGGAGATGCAGGAGCAACTCGGCGAGATGACCAACGCGCTCCACGAGGGTCTCGCGGCGATCCGCGTAGTGAAGATCTTCGGCATTCAGCATGAGATGGACGCTCGTTTTGAGCGCGAGAACCGCGAGGTGATGCGCACCGAGATGCGTACCGCATTCACCCGCGCGATCAACTCGCCGATCGTCGGGATGATGATAGGCATCGCGCTGATTGCGATCCTGATGCTCGGCGGCCAGGAGATCGCATCGGGGCGGATGACCGGAGGAGGGCTGATGGCCTTCATCCTCCTGCTGCAGGCCGTCTCAAGCTCGGTCAATCGGCTCTCGCGTGTGAACCTGTCTCTGCAGCAGGCAGCCGCGGCGGCAAAGCGTCATCGGGAGCTGCTGGAGATCGACGATCATCTGCCGGTGGTTGACGACCCGGTGAGGCTTGAGCGCGTCGAGGGTCGTGTGACCTTCGATGGCGTCTCATTTTCCTACCTCGGCAGGTCGCCGGCGCTGCGTGAGATCGACCTTGAGATCAAGCCCGGAGAGGTCGTCGCCTTCGCAGGCCCATCGGGCGCGGGGAAGACCACGATCGCGAATCTGATCCCGCGGCTCTACGATCCGACTGAGGGCCGCGTGCTCATCGACGGGGTGGATGTCAGGGAGATGGATCCCCAGGAACTCCGGGGCCACATGAGCATCGTGCCGCAGGAGACGCTGCTTTTCGGAGGGACCGTGCGCGAGAACATCGCCTACGGGCGGCCCGAGGCGACGGACGAGGAGATCATCGCCGCGGCGAAGGCCGCGAATGCGCATGACTTCATCAGCGAAATGCCCGACGGCTACGACACCCAGGTCGGTGAGCGAGGCACGCAGCTTTCCGGCGGACAGCGCCAGCGGGTCGCGATCGCGCGGGCAGTGGTCCGCAATCCGCGCATCATGATACTCGACGAGGCGACGTCATCGCTCGACAACGAGAGCGAGACCGCGATTCACAGAGCGCTTGATACTATCCTCAAGAACCGCACAGCCATCATAATTGCGCACCGCCTGTCCACGATTCGCGACGCCGACAGGATCGTCGTGCTTGAGAACGGGAACATCGTCGAGGCGGGCAGTCACGATGAGCTTCTCTCGCGCGGCGGTCTCTACGCGCGCCTCTACCGCGCGCATCAGAGCATTGAACCGGACGGCGACGCGGACGCGGTGTTTCCCCTGGAGGACGTGGCTCCGGACAATGCATAGCTCGGATGACGGCGGGCAGCAGTCACTGGCATCAACCGCGAAGTGGCTTTTGTACAATCTGCTGCTGGTTTTGCTGCTGCCACTGGTTGCGCTTTACCTTCTGTGGCGGGCGGTGGCGCGCCGCAAAACGCTCGAGGGTTTCGGGGAGCGGATGGGCGCTGTCGCGGACCGCGTTGGGGGGCTTGAGGGCGACGATCCGATCGTCTGGGTCCACGCGGTCTCCGCGGGCGAGGCCGCGGCGGTCGTGCCCGTGATACGACAGATCCGCGTCTCGGAGCCGATCGCGCGCATCGCGCTGTCCACCGTCACAACCACCGGGCGTGAGATGGCGGCGAAGAGGAACGTGGACCCTGACGCGCTCTTTTATTTCCCCTTTGACCTCCCCGGCGTCGTCGATCGTGTGCTTGACGCCGTCCGACCTGACGTGCTCGTGCTGGTCGAGACGGAGATCTGGCCGAACATGCTGCACGCGGCGGCCGCGCGGGGGGTCAGCGTCATCATCGTCAACGGCCGCGTCTCCGACCACTCATTCCGGCGCGCCAGGTTGCTCAAGCCGCTCTTTCGGTGGATGCTTGCGAATGTCGAGCATATCTGCGCGCAGTCGCAGGAGGACGCCGATCGCTTCATCGAACTGGGCGCGCCCGCCGACCGCGTGACCGTCACCGGCAACTCGAAGTTCGACGAGCAGTTCCCCGCGGTGCGCGAGGCGGATATCAGCAAGTACCGCCAGGACTTCGGCTTCGGCCGTGAGGACCCGGTGCTGCTCGCGGCGAGTACACATGAGGGCGAAGAGGAGATTGTACTCGCGGCCTTCGCTCAACTGCGTGTGACACATCCGCACCTGCAACTTATCATCGCCCCGCGCCACCCCGAGCGCGGAGGCCGCGTGGAGGCCCTTGTGAAAGACCACGGCTACGCGGCCTACCGCCGCAGCCGGGCGCTGGAGGCGGGTGGCGCCGACCCGCTCGCGCCCGAACGAGGTCCGCAGGTCTGCGTGGCGATTCTCGACACCATCGGCGAGCTTGCGCGCGTCTACGCTGTGAGCACCGTGTCATTCGTGGGCAACAGCCTTGTGCCCGGCGGAGGGCACAATGTCCTTCAGCCTGTCGCGCTGGGTAAGCCGGCGCTCTTCGGGCCGCACATGGAGAACTTCCGCGACATCGCGGCGATCTGCCTGCGCGAAGAGGTCGGCATCGAGGTCGCGAACCTCAAGGAGCTGATCGCGGAGACCGATCGACTGCTCAACTCCGAGGGCGACCTGACGCTGATCGCCGCGCGGGGGCCGTCGGTCATCAACAAGTACGCGGGCGCATCCAGGCGTAACGCCACGCGCGTGCTTGAACTGCTCGCCGAACACCATCCGGAACTCGAGGGGAAGAGTGACGCCGAGGCCGGACAGGAGGAGTAAGCCCTGGAGCGCTGGTGGAAGGAGACGGTGGCTGGCGAAGCGAGGGGCCCGGCGGCCACGCTGTCCCGCCTGGGGCTGGCGGCGCTGAGCGCGCCTTACGAGCTGGTGATGCGGGCGAACCTGGGCATCTACGAGCGCGGGCTCAAGGCGCACACCGAGCCGGCCCTGCCGATCGTCAGCGTCGGCAACATCACGCTGGGCGGCACCGGCAAGACCACCACCACGCGGCGGCTGGTGCGCGAGCTGCTGACCCGTGACGTACGCCCGGGGATCGTGCTGCGCGGGCACAAGCGGTCCGCGCAGGACGCCTCGGGCGCTCCGTGGCAACTCGTCTCCGACGGCAATGAGCTTCTGATCGACCCGGATGTGGCGGGCGACGAGGCCACGATGCTCGCGGAGACTGCCCCGGGGGCTCCGATCGCCGTGGGCAAGCGCCGGGAGCGAGTGGTTGAGCTGCTCAGGGATGCCGGCGCGCAGGTCGCTGTGCTCGACGATGGCTTTCAGTACTTCCGCATGAAGCGCGCGGTGGACCTGGTGCTCGTTGATGCGACCTTCGACCTGAGCACGGCGCGGGTGTTCCCGGCGGGCCATCTGCGCGAGCCGCTCGATCATCTCAAGCGCGCGACACACTTTCTCATCACACACGCCGACCTCGGCCGCAATGAACACCTCCTACGAACGCGACAGGTGCTCGCCCGGCACGCGCCGGAGGCCCCGGTGATGCTTTCGCGCCATGCGCCGAGCGGCGTCTACGCGCTGGATGCTCCGCAGGACATCCGGCCTGCCGAAGAACTGCGCGGGATGCGCGTGCTGGCGATGTGCGCGGTCGGGAACCCCGAATCATTCGCGGACCTGCTCGAGCAACTGGGCGCGGAGGTCCGGGGACGCGCGTACTTCGCCGACCATCACGCGTACCAGCCCAAGGACTGGGCGCAGGTGCGCGAGGTGATCGCGGATGGTGAGTTTGACGCGATCGTCGTGACTGAGAAGGACGCGGTGAAACTGCCCACCGCGCCGCCGGACCTTCCGCCGGTGCTGGCGGTGGCGGTTGACCTGTCGATCATGAAGGGCGAGGAGAGCTGGGATGAACTCGTCGGCCGCATCGAGCAGGCTGCACGACAAGAGCCCGCTCAGGCGTAAGACAGAGCAGCTTGTCATCCGCTGGGTGACGGGGTCTTTCGCGCTGCTGGCTGGACTGCTGCCGCTGCGGACGCTTCAGGACATCGGCGACGCCGTCGGCCGACTGCTTTTCTGCCTGCTGCGGCCACGGCGTGAGATCGGGATGGCGAACCTTGAGAAGATCTTCGGCGACCGCTTCGACGAGTGGGAGCGGGCGGAGATCGTCGAGTTCTCAATGCGGAACATGGCGAAGACGATGCTCGAACTGCTGAAGATACCGTGGATGGATGAGCAGCAGTTCGAGCGCTTTGCGCCTCTGCGCGGCGTGGAGCACCTGGAGCGGGCCGTGGAGGCCGGGAGCGGCGTCATCGTGATCACCGGGCACTTCGGCAACTGGGAGGTGCTGGCCGCGCGGATAGCGCGGATGGGCTACGATCTGTCGGTGATAGCGCGCGACGCAAATGATCGGGACACCGCGAACATCATCAACCGGACGCGGGAGACGTCCGGTGAGCGGGTACTCCCGCGCGAAAGTGTTCGGGAGATGTTGCGCACACTTCGCGATGGTCACATCCTCGGGATCCTTCCTGACCAGCACACGAGCCGCGGCGGCGTCTGGGTGCCTTTCATGGGCCACCCCGCCGCCACCGCGACCGGCCCGGTGACGCTCGCGCTTCGCACCGGCGCCACCATCGTGCCCGGCTTCGCGCGACGGACCGCGGACGACCACCTGGATTTGTATTTCCTCCCTCCCATCGGTCTGACCGACAGCGGCGACCGCGAGGCGGACATCCGCCGGGGCACCGCGATGGTCAACGAGGTGCTTGGCGAGCAGATCGCGGAACACCCCGAGCAGTGGGTCTGGATGCACCGTCGCTGGCGGGAGGCACCCGCCGAGGTCGCTGCCGCGCAAGCGCAGGCGCAGTGACCGCCCGCCGGAGGTCCCCCCGACCCGGTCATCGCGTGGACATCCGGGACCGCGCCCGCATCAGTTCTCCCGACGCAGGTTTGACGAACGAGCCGGATTCGCTGGCCATGATTGATTGCATCTGCAACAGTAGTGATGTATACTGAGCGCAGTCATATGCGAACGTCCCGCCGGTGGAATTCGCCGGCGGCTTCGTCGTTTACGCGAATGCCACCTCCGCTTTTCGCGCGCCCTGCCAGCGGCGCGTCTGGGGCAGTCTGAATGACAGGCGATGGACAGGAAACTGACAGGCGCAAGGACGACCCGCAGATCGACCCTGCTGATGAGCCGGCGGCCCAGCCGACCGACGTGGTGGCGGAGGAGCCTCCGGCCAATCCCGCACTGAGGCGTCGCGTTGACCTCACCGAAGGCAACCTTCTGCGCAAGATCGTGCTGCTGGCGTGGCCGATCGTAGTGGGCTCCTTCCTGCAGTGGGTCATGGGCGTGGCCGACATCAAGATGGTCGGCAAACTGGGCCCTGAGGCGATCGCAGCGGTCGGGCAGTCGCGCACCGCCATCTTCACGTTCATGACGATCATCTTCGCGGTCGCCACCGGCACCCAGGTGCTTGCGGCCCGCTACATGGGCGAGCGCAACCCCGAGGGCGCTTCCGACGTGACGCGCCAGGCGCTCATCCTCTCAGTGCTCTTCGGCATCATCATTATCCCCGCCGGCTACCTCTTCTCACCCGGCGTGGTCAGCATGATGGGGGCGGAGGGCGCGGTGCATGAAGCAGCGACGGAATACATGCGGGTGTACTTCTTCGGCGCCATCTCGCTGATGATCAACTTCTTCACCATCTCGGCTCTGCGTGGCGCTGGAGACACTCTGACGCCGCTGTGGGTGCTGCTTGGGATCAACAGCGGCAACATCCTTTTTGACTGGCTGCTCATCTTTGGCATCGGGCCCTTCCCCGAACTGGGCGTGGCAGGCGCGGCATGGGCTGTCGTGATCTCGCGGACGATCGGGGCGATCATTCAGATCTGGATCGTGACCTGCGGCAGGTTTGCGATCCAGATGCCGCTGATCGCCCGATGGCGCGCGGATCTGGCGCTCTGGGGGAAGATGTTTTACATCGGTGTCCCGAGTTCGATCGAGGGCTTCAGCCGCAACATGGCCTTCCTTGCGATCTTCTGGATCCTCAATCAGACGGACGCCGGCCGCGTGGCGGTGGCGGGGTACACAGTTTCGATGCAACTGCGCCTCTTCGGAGTGATGTTCGGACTGGCGCTGATGAGCGCCGCAATGACCGCTGTGAGTCAGAACATGGGAGCGGATGACGTGAAGCGCGCGGAGCGGAGCGGGTGGACCGTCACGTGGATCTCGGTGGCCGCCACCGCGCTGATGGGAATCGTATTCATCAGCCTCTCACCATGGCTCATCCGCTTTTTCACTGATGATGCAGAGACGATCCGCTGGGGAGTCATCGCGCTGGTTACACTCTCCATCGCGCTGCCCTTCACCGGCGCATCGATGGGCCTGGCAGGCTCTCTGCGTGGCGCAGGCGACACACTTTCACCGCTTTACGTCACCGTCGCATGCGTCTCGGTGCTGGCGCCAGGCCTGGCCTATCTGCTGACAGTCGTGCTCGGCTTCGGACCGATGGGCGCATGGATCGGACTGACGATCGCGTGGATGCTGCAGGCCGTGACGCTTGGTCTCATCTTCAAGCGGGGCAAGTGGAAGCATATCAAGCTCTGAGTCAGACCGCGGAGCACAATAATCACTGCCCGCGTGGCGCAGCCTCGATCTGCTCCCGCCGGGCGTTAGCCAGTTTCAGGAGACGCATATGAGACACCGAAATAACCAGCCGTCTGATGATCTCGAAGACCTCGAGGACGTGCCCGATCGTGAGCTGGTGATTCCATCTGAGGGGGAGCCCGAGCCGCCGCCGGCCGTCACCCGGCGGGTGGACCTCACGCAGGGCCACCTGCTCACGCAGATCGCGCGGCTCTCATGGCCGATCGTCGCCGCATCGTTCGTCCACTGGCTCATGGGCGTGGTGGACATCAAGATGGTCGGCACGCTCGGCCCGGCGGCCATCGCCGCGGTCGGCACATCGCGTGAGGCGATCTTCACCTTCCTGACGCTCATCTTCGCGGTCGCCACCGGCGCGCAGGTCATGACCGCGCGTTACATGGGGCAGCATGACGCGGGGAAGGCCGCCGACGTCTGCCGACAGGCAATCATCCTTGGTATCATCATGACTGCGATCCTCGGTCCTGCCGGGTATTTCCTCTCCGGCAGTCTGCTCTCGCTTCTCGGCGCGCAGGGCGAGACGCTTGCCGAGGGCACCGTCTACATGCAGACATTCTTCCTCGGCACACTGCCGCTTCTGCTCGGATTCATGCTGACGTCTTCGTTGCAGGGCGCGGGCGACACGCTCACGCCGCTCTACGTCAACATCGCGACCGTGGCCGCGAACATCGTGCTCAACTGGCTGCTGATCTTCGGCATCGGCCCCTTTCCGGCGATGGGCGTGGTCGGCGCGGCATGGGGCACGGTCATCGCGCGCACATTCGCCGGAGCAGCCTTCGTCTGGATCATCACCAGCGGGAAGTTTGCGCTCCACGTTCCGCTGCGCGCGCGCTGGCTCATCGACCTCGCGGTCTGGGGAAAGATGTTTTACATCGGCGTGCCCTCGTCGATCGAGGGCTTCGCGCGCAACATGGGCTTTCTTTCGCTCTTCTGGATCCTGAATCAGACGGATGCCGGCAGGATGGCCGTCGCCGGGTACACGATCTCGGTGCAGATCCGCATGTTCGGCGTGATGTTCGGCCTTGCGCTGATGAGCGCGGCGATGACGGCGGTCAGTCAGAACATGGGCGCCGAGGACCCGGTCCGCGCCGAGAAGAGCGGGTGGACGATCACCGGCATCTCCGCCGGGGTCATGGCGCTCATGGGGCTGGGCTCAATCCTGCTGGCCGACCCGCTCATTCGCTTCTTCACCGACAGCCCCGACACGATCCACTGGGGCGTCATCTCGCTGATCGTGCTCTCGCTCTCGCTGCCTTTCACCGGCCTGTCGATGGGCTGCTCCGGCTCACTCCGCGGCGCCGGGGATACACTCTCGCCGCTCTACGCCACGCTGATCTTCACGACTGTGGTCGGGCCGGGACTGGCCTACCTGCTGACCGTGGTGATGAACGTCGGTCCCCTCGGCGCATGGATCGGACTTGGCGTCGGCACCGCGCTGCAATCCGTGATGGTGGCCGCGATCTTCAAGCGCGGGAAGTGGAAGCACATCGTGCTGTGAAGAACCTATGCATTACGCACAAATCGTGCGCGTGCGGTTTGCCGCAGGAGGGGCCGCCTGAGGCCGAAGCCGGCCCGCGCACCATCACCAAACGATCATCCTTGAGGCCGCAGTGTGGCCGAAAGCCGCGGGCCGACTTCGGCGCGCATAAACGACATGCGCCCCTCAGGCGGCCCCTCCGAACGACCTACGACCCGTTCTGCAGCCGATCAATATGTGCGTAATGCATAGGTGAAGAACCGAGGGGGAGAGGCATTCCCTCTTCACTTTGCGAAGGTCCTCTCCCCCATCGCGGTCAATCTTCCCCCTCCGCTCACAGCTTCCCATCGGAAGGCCGATCGCCATGCTCATCACCACCCTCGGCACCAGCCACGGCAGTCACACGCTCACTCGCAACAATTCCGCAACGCTCGTTGAGACCGAGGGCGTGGCATACCTCGTTGACTGCGGCGAGCCTGTCGCGGGCAGCTACCGTCGCGCGGGGAAGGATTTCGGCGACCTCCGCGCGCTTTTCGTCACTCACCTGCACGCCGACCACGTCGGCGGCCTCGCGGAGCTTACGAATATGCTCAAGCACGGGCGCGGCGAGGAGCAGACCGTCACCTACTGCCTCCCCGCCGAGGGCATCGACCGGATACGCGCCTACCTCGAAGCGCTTTACATCGCGCCCGAACTGCGCCCCTTTACGCTTGAGCTTTCCGGCGTGGAGGAGGGACCGTGCTACGAGGACGAGCGCATCTCAGTCATCGCGCTGCCCAGCGGCCACCTCGAGGGCCTCGGCGAGCGCTACGCGCAGCTTGGCCTGCCGAACCGCGGGCAGGCGTTCAGCTACGTGATGGAGATCGAGGACCGCCGCATCGCATTCAGCGGCGACCAGCCACGCGATTTCCGCTACCTCGATCGGGTGACGGCCGAGCCGCTCGACCTGCTGGTGATGGAGATGACGCATATTCGCCCCGAGGAGGTCCTCCCGTGGCTGGCCGACAGGCCCGTCGCGAAGCTGATCCTCACGCACATCTGGGACCCGTGGCATGGCAGCGGCGAGGACGAGTTGCGCGAGATGTGCTTCGAGCACCTGCCCTTCCCCTTCACCATCGCGCGGGACGGGATGGAGGTTGAGGTGTAGGGCGCTGAACGCGTCCGGGCGAGGGCGCCCGGACTCCAGTTCGTTTCAGGCGCTGAACGCGTCCGGGCGAGGGCGCCCGGACTCCAGGTCGTTTCAGGCGCTGAACGGCGTCCGGGCGAGGGCGCCCGGTCTCCAGGTCGTTTCAGGCGCTGAACAGCGTCCGGGCGACGGCGCCCGGACTCCAGGCGCCCTCGCCTGGAGGGTCGTTTCGCCCTGCAGGTCCCGCCCCTCGCCTGTCGAAATGCCCGCCAACTGACCACCGACCGGGAGGATTGACCATGGACGCGGATCGCCGCGAAGAGATCATCCGCACGCAAAAGCCCGAGATCCCGTGGGCGAATGAGCCGAAGATGGGCTCGTACTACGGTGAGGAGGAGTTCGAAGCCGTCCGCCGCGAGATGGAGTCCTGCAACCACCCGCACATCGGCTTCGACGCGCACAACGAGACCTCGCGCGAGTTCGAAGCACGGTTCGCCGAGTGGTGCGGCGCGGAGCACGCCCTCACGGTCAACGGCGCCGGATCCGGCCTTGACCTGGCCGTCATGGCGCTGGACCTTGAGCCGGGCGACGAGGTCATCGTACCCGCGATCAACTTCAAGGCCGCAGCGCTCTCGGTGCTCGGCCAGGGCGGGACCGTCGTCTGGTGCGAGGTCGATGAGCGCACCTTCCAGGCAGACCCGGCCGATGTCGCGGCGCGCATCACCGACCGCACGCGCGCAATCTACCCGGTGCACATGAACGGGATGGCCGCACCGATCGACGAGTACCTCGAGATCGCCCACGAGCACCCGAACCCGCGCCACGGCCCGCTGAAGGTCATCGGCGACGCCGCCCGCTCATGCGGCGCGAGGCTCAAGGGCCGGCCGGTCGGCTCGTGGGAGTGGATCTGCGTCTTCAGCTTCCACACCATGAAGAACATGACCACACTCGGCGAGGGCGGGATGGTCGTCACGGAGGACGC
>JBKHFA010000062.1:0-14108 GCA_046540615.1 Armatimonadota bacterium
CTGGTGCAAACGACTCTCCGGGCGAGGGCGCCCGGAGTCCGGGTCTTTGCCGAACTACTGCGGCACCAACAATCCCAGGATGCACCCGCGGCGTGTGCGCGGAAAGCGTTCAGTCGCGCGCCACCGCATCGTGCAAATCGTCGATCAGGTCTTCAACGTCTTCGTATTCAAGGGCGCGACCGCCCTTGATGTCCGCCTCGGCCTCATTGAGCATCCGCCCTCCCTCATCGGAAAGCTCGACCTCCGGCGCCCGGCGCAGCTTCTTCTCGGGGTCCTTACGCATGATCATCTCTCCTCCCTCGGCGCGACCTTTCCGTCCTTGTACGCATCGCAGAAGCGCGAGATGGGGCAGTCGTGGCAGCGGGGTCGCGACGGATGGCAGGTCTCGCGGCCGTGCTTCACGAGGTTCAGGTGCAGCTGGTAGTGCAGCTCCGCGGGGATCGCGTCGGTCAGGATCTCGTAGGCCCTCTTCGCGCTCGCGCCCTCCGGAATCCAGCCCAGCCGGCCCGTCACCCGGTGGATGTGCGTGTCCACCGGAAAGAACGGCATGTCGCACTCGAAGAGCAGCACGATCGCGGCGGTCTTGGGCCCCACGCCCTTGAAGCCCAGCAGATACTCCTCCGCCTCGTCAGGCTCCATGTCGCAGACGTGCTCCAGCGAAAGCTCGCCGCGCTGCTGCTTGAGCTGCTCGAGGATCGCGTGAATGCGCTTGCTCTTCGTCGGCGCGAGTCCCGCGCTCTCGATCAGCGGGACGTACGCGTCCGGCCCCGCCTCCAGCGCCTGCTCCCAGTCCCCGTCGAAGTGATCGCGGAGGCGCTCGAACGCCGGGAATGAGTTCGTGTCGGTGGTGTTCTGCGACAGGATCGTGCGGATCAGGTTGTTCAGCGGGCCCTCCGAGCGCGACTTGACAGGACCGTAGTACTCCTCGAGCAACTCATCGACGCGGCGGAAGGTGCGCGGGCGGAGTTGTTTCGGCACGAAGCATTCCTCCGGTGATACGATCGTGTCGTCAGCCGGCGTCGTGGTGGAGGAGTTCCGAGAGTTCACGGCGTGAGACGGCCACGGCGGACGACACAGGCGGGAGCGGCGTCCCGCCTCTCCGACGGCGAAACCGGAGACAGTCGGGCTATCTCACGCCGTGCGGCGTCTGCCGTGGGCCTGTCTCATCGACGCCCTCGGAGCGTTGATCAGCCTCATCATCCGGAGCATCTTCAGGCTGCTGGTCAAGCAGCGGGAAGGTCTCCAGCGTGACGTTGCCGGCCGCGTCGCGGACGCGAATCTGCACCGAGATCTCCTCTTCGGGAATCTCGGGCAGAGCGATCGTGAAGAGTTCGCGAGGCGAGTCGAGCAGGCCGTCCCGGGGCCGGGCCGAACGCCAGCGCTCGGTTGACGAGAAGGACCAGTCGATCGAGATGATGCGGCTCAGCGTGTCGGTCGCCATCCCGGTGATCACGAGCTGCTCATCACCACGCCGCGGCGTACTCATCCCGACCAGCTTCGGATAGGCGTTGTCCACCATCACGTTCTCCACCACCGCCTCCTCGCTCAGCGCCCCGGTCGGGTTGCTCGGCTCATCGCTGACCACCACGCGCAGGTCGTATATCCCGTCCTCGACCTGCGAGGTGTCCCACTCGTGCTCGGATTCATCCTCCAGCGTCTCAATCTCCAGCCACTCATCAGAACCCGCCGTGCGATGGTAGAGCGTGCTCACCAGCGTGTCCTCGTCATCATCCTCGGTTGTCCAGGAGATGCTGGATTCCGCGCGGATCGCCTCCCCGGGGTCGGGGTCCTCGAACTCGACCGTCGGCTTCTGATTCTGCGGGAGGTAGAGCGCCTCCACCCGCCGCACCGCAAGGTCGCTCGCGACCTCCCCGGCCATCCGCAGGCGGTACTGCAGATAGCGCGCATCCGGTGGACTGAGGCGCTGACCCGACCGGGTCAACTCGCCCGTCCACGCGCTCCAGTTCCCGTCCTTCGGCACCTCGCTGTTGCCCGACCGAGCGTCGATCTGCAGCGCCGCTCCCTCGGGGACCGTCGCATCCCAGTTCAGCCGGGCCCAGCGGCTCATCCGCTCCGCGTCCATCGCCTCCGACGCGTAGGTCCCCTCGATGACCGACGCGGTGTCGAGGCGCCAGACGCGGGCCGGGTTCGCGGTGGCCGCGAAGACCGCCCCGTCGCCCGCGGATATCCGCATCACCTGGTCGGTCACCGTCTCCCGTTGGGCGACCGCCGTGCGGTCGCGCTCATCGGCCGCAATGATCTTCCCCTCGTCGGTGGTCGCCGCCCATGCGCGGCCGCCGCCGAACGTCACGTCCATCACGTTCTCATCGCAGTCATACACCTCGACATGTCGCCCGCCCGGTTCGACGGCGAAGAGCTTCCCGTCTTCCGCGGTGGCGACGATGAGCCGTCCCGCGTCATCGAGCGCGAGCGCGGTGGACGACGATTCGCCGCTTGCGAAGACAGCCCTCACGGTGCCCGACTCGGAGATTGAGAAGACGCCGCCTTCATTCTCCCCGCCCGCCGCGTAGAGCATCTCGCCGGTGTAAAGCAGGTCGAACACGTGCGGCTGCGTGATGCGCGTGAGAAAGGTCGCCTCATCCGCGAGGCGGTAGATCGCGCCCTCGGGGCCGGTTCCGGCGAGCAGGCCGCGGTCATCGCGCGCCAGCGACCAGACCCACTCCGCGTCGAGGTCCCACTCGCGGACGATCGATCCGTCCGCTGCGATGTGCAGCACCCGGCCGCCGGGCGCGGTGCCGGCCAGCACCTCTCCGTCACCAAGTGGCAGCAACGAGAGCACCATCATTCCGCCGGTGTCGGCGACCAACTCGGCCTCACCGCCCTGCGCCCGGCGGTAGACGCGGCCGGGGTTGGCGGTGCCGAACCACACCGCCTCGCCGTCCGCCGCGATGCTCCAGATCGACGGCTCGGAGACACTCGCGACGAGTTCGGCCCGTGGCGCGAGCACGACGGCCCCGTCGCTGCGGACCATCGTGCCCTCGGCCTTCCCGTCCTCGAAGTCGTCCGCGCTGATGTGTGAGATGCTCTTGAGGCTCCGAGCGAGTGCTTCGCCGTCGGGTTCGGGGTGGTCGCGATCCGCGTCCGCTTCCAATGTCGCCATGTCGTCCGCGTCCGGCGTCACCGGCTCTTCCGTCAGTTCCTCCTCGAGATCGGTGCCGTCGGGATCGAGGTCGGGGCCCGGCAGGTCGTCATCATCCTGCAGCGGCCGCGCGCCCGGGTCGATGGCCGAGGCGGCCCACCACATGCGCTCGAGGTCGCGCCCGCCCGCACTGGCTGTCATCGTGGCCGCGGATTCCGCCGCGCTCGCCGACTCCACGCGTTTGATCGTGCCACGTTCGCCTTTGCGATTCTCAGTCGGGATCCGCGCGATCTGAACGCCGTGGAGAAAGTGCTCACTGTCGAGCGTCTCGCTCAGCTCAGTATATCCGGCGGTCAGATTGCTCCGGTCGTCCTCCGTGAACACCCTGACCACGCTCGTCGGGGCGGCCGGCAGCACCTCGCCCTCCAGCCCCAGCGTGATCTCCGGGACGGCGGCGGCCACGTAAAGCTGATCGGAGCGCTTCATCGTGCGGATGATCTCGGCGATGTCCTGGAGGCTGTCGATCTGAGGCAGCAGCAGGCGCAGCATGCTCCGCAGCGAGTACTCCTCACCACCGGCCGCGGCGCCCACCCGCAACGTGCCCTTCGGGAGGTCGTCGGGGAGATCGAAGGTCACGGTCCTCTCAAACTTCTCCCCGCCCTCGGGTCGCAGGACCACATGCACCGTCAACTCCTCGCCCGCCCGCGCGATCCGCTCCTCCGTGTACACGCGCTCAACGGCGGCGAGCTTCTCCTCGTCGCGGAGGCTGATCGACGCCCGCAGTGACGCGGGCTGCTGCGGCGTAAAGCGGTTCTCCGTGAGGAAGTAAAGCGCCTCATCTACCCATGAGATCGCGGGAGTGTACACCCCCGGGTGCCAGACCACGTCGCGACGGCTCATGACCGCGCCCTCATCGCCGACCAGTTCGAAGTCGAGGGTGGCGAGGCCATCGGTCCCGATGGTCGAGCCCGCCCCAAGCGACGACATCAGCGCGGACATGAGCAGGCCCGAGGTAAGGCTCTCATGCCGCGCCACCTCCACCTCGTAGGTGTTGGTGCGGCCGCGCTGCTCGTCGGTGACGGTGAAGGTGGCCGGGATCATCGGCGCCTCGGCCCCCACCCGCGCCGCGATCGACCATGACCCGTCGGTGAGCATCGATCCGACGATCTCCATCGGCGATGACAGCTTGTTCGAGCGCTGCATCGAGGGCAGAAAGTCATGAATCCACGCAGTGGTCACCGGGATATCCACCGGGCCGACCTCCAGCATCGGATGCCCGAACGCCAGCACCTGCTGGCCCTCGCGCCAGGTGACGGTGCCCACGCCGCTGACGTCGAAGTCGCCGTCGATGAGCTTCACACCGATCGCTGAGCCGGGCTGGAGATCAACCTCGGGCCCGTTCTCCAGCCGGCCCGGACCGGCGATCGTCTGCAGATCGTGAGGCGCGAAAAGCTCCTCGAGCCGGGCCATCCCCGCGTCATTCATCCCCGCAGCGTTGATCACAGGGCTGACCGGACGCATGTTGATGGTCGTGTCGTCGTGGAAGGCCGGGCCGCTGTCGGCGATCCGCGCCTTCTCGACCCGGCGACCATCGAGGCGAGCGCCGCGGGCGGGATGATCGTCGGGCAGGCGGGCCTGCTCGTCGCCGGTGTACGAGTCAAGCATCGCCTCGATCGGTGTCACCCCCCCGATCGCCTCCCGAAGAAAGCCCCACCCGTAGGCGATCGCTCCGATCAGCTTGCCGTTGACGTAGATCGGGCTGCCGCTCATCCCGCCGACGATGCCCGATTCGCGTTCCACGACGGGGCCGGAGGTGACCTTGATGAGGATCAGGTCCTGCCCGAGATTCGCCTTCGTCAGCACGCCCAGCACCTCGACCTCGAAGCGCGTAATCTCCACGCCCTGAAAGACGCTCAGCCCGTAGCCGGTCATCCCGCGCTCGATCTCCGACGGCCGCATCATCGTCTCGGGGTCGAACTGCGGCGGGGTGGCCTGGGCTGCGGATGCGAGCGCCGGAAGGGTGACAAGCAGTGCGATCGAGACGGCTCTGAGGCGCATGGACACTCTCCTCTGCGGGTGAGGGCGTACTCAATGAACGCGCGACGCCGGGTACTTCGAGGGGTACCCGGCGAATCCTTCAGGCGAGATTCCGCGTGGGGACTGACGTGGCGGCGTGGTTCTGAGTTCGACGTCATCGACAGTGACAGGTGCGGGGACGCGTCCTTCACCGCCCGGGCCGCTGTCTGCCGGATCTGTCGCGGCCGCGTTTACTCCGGCTCCACGCCGAGGTCCTGCACGGTGAAGAGGGCGGTGAAGTCGTAGCCGGCCTCGACGATGGCCTCGCGACCGCCCTGGAGTCGATCGACCATCACGATGACCTGCACCACGGTGGCGTTACACTCCTCCTCGACGGCCTTGATGGCCTCGAGAGCCGAGCCTCCGGTCGTGATTACGTCCTCGAGCACGACCACCCGCGCGTTCTGCTGCAGCGGCCCCTCCACTCGCTGCCTGGTTCCCCGCTCCTTGCGCTCCTTGCGCACGATGAATGCGTCGAGGTGCTGGCCGTGGCAGATGCCGAGGGCGGAGACGGCTCCCGCGATGGGGTCGGCGCCGATGGTCATGCCGCCCACCGCCTGGATGTCCATGCCCTCGATGAGGTCGAGCACCACGCGCGCGAGGCAGTAAAGCCCCTCGCCCATCAGCGTGATCTGCGTCTTGTCCACGTAGTAACTGCTCGTCTGACCCGATGCCAGGACAAAGTGCCCGTGCTGGATCGCTCGCTCGATGAGCAGGTCCCTCAGGCGCATGCGAATCGTTGCGACATCAGAGGCGGGGCCGATCTCCATCTTCACCAACTCCTGCGTCGTCCGTTGCGTGACATCGTGTTCTCAGGGCGTGCCAGTCGCGTTCTCTCGTCACCGGCCGCGCCCGCTCAGCCCGCTACCTCGCCATCCCTCGCACCACCGCGAGTGTCTCCGGGTTGGTCACCAGCCGGTAGAGAGTCCGCCACGACACCGTGCCGGTCCGCTGCTCGGGATCGATCGTCGGCATCAGTCCGAGGTCTTCGACCATCGCCGCGGCGATCTCGCGCGACTGCGCCTCCCACTCCTCTTCTCTCAGCATCCGGACCTCGTCGGTGTAGTCGAGAACCATCTGATACGCCTCCTGAAACTGCGGGCCCTCGGGCTGGAAGTAACCGGCGAGGTAGTCGTTAAGCATCGGCCCACGGCCGGTCACGAAGTTGAATGCATCCAGGTGCTTGACCCTGTCAAGCGTCCGCTCGGCCTCCTGAATCCGACCCATCGCGACCTGCTGCACGCGCAGCCGCTGCTCCATGCTCTGCTCGGGCCGGATCGATGCCGGCGCCGTCCAGTCAAGAAGCTCATTCTGCTCCGGAGTGAGCATCTCGGCGATCGCCTGCATCTCCGCATCGACTGAGCGGTAGAGATCGCGTTGTGACGACGCCCGCCGCTCCTCGTATTCCTCCAGCGCCGACTCCGCCTCGTCACCCAGTTCCGCCCCGGCAATGAGCTGCTGCCGG
Organism: Armatimonadota bacterium; assembly: GCA_046540615.1. Taxonomy (GTDB): domain Bacteria; phylum Armatimonadota; class Zipacnadia; order Zipacnadales; family UBA5352; genus UBA5352. The sequence continues at coordinate 6,642 of JBKHFA010000062.1, forward strand.
GCCTGCCGCAACGTTGACTCCATCCGGTTGAGCGACTGCGTGCGCTGTTGCTCGTGCGTCTCCACCAGCCGCCCGATTCTCTGCAGTGGCGGGATCATCTGCCGCGCCTGCCCGCGCTGCAGGTCGATCTGCCGGAAAAGATTCAGCGCGTCCGCGCGCGCCATCGCGTCCTGCATCTCATCGGCGGCGATCGGGACCGCGAACACAGCCACCGCCAGTGCCAGCGTCACCCATCTCGTCGTTCGCATCCTCACTCCACCTCACCTTCGCCGGCGGCCGCAATCGCGCGCGCCGCCGCCGCTGTCCGACTGCTCGTCGCCGCGCGCATAAGCTCACTCCAGCGCACGGGCGCGCGCTCGTCGACCGACTCGAACCCCAGCGCCTCCTCGATCTGCTGCGGAAGCGTGGACCGCTGCTGCTGGTAGCGCTGCGGCGCCCAGTCGTACACATCAACCAGCACATCGAACACCGCGTCCGTCATCGCGTCGAGGTTCCCCGCGTTCGACCCCACGAGCGCCTCCGCGATTCGTCGCGCCTCGGCGCCCGCGAGCATCTCAAACTCATCGGGCATCAGGTCCCGGATCGCGTCAAGCTCGGTGAGCACGTATTCCCCCACCGACTCAATCCCACCCATGCGCCGGGTGCGCGCCTCCCGCTCCTCCGCCACCCCGGGGCTCTCCACGAGGTTGCGTTGCCCTCCCGAGAGAGCGTCGTACAACTCGCGGGCGGCCGCGGTGCGCGCGCGCTCGTAGCTTCTCCGCGCATCATTGACGCGATTGACCGCCCGGTCGGCCGCATTCCTCGCGCGGGTCGAGGGCGTCCGCCCCTCCATCCACGCGCTGAGCACCGCCTCGATCTCATCCTCGTACTGCTCCCAGGTCGCCTCGCGCAACCGGGCAAGCTCCCGCTCCTGAGCGATGACGCCCGCATTGATCTCCACCAGCTCCGCCATCTGCTCGGAGGAAAGCTCCAGCGCGCGGACCGTCTGCAATACCCGCACCTCATCGTAAAGCTCGGCCGCGTCCCCGGGTGTCTCCGGCATCTCCGGCGCGGGCGTCTGCTCCTCGCCCTGCCCGACCGCCGGAAGGACCGCCACTGCCAGCGCGGCTGCGATCGCGAGTCCTTTCCACCTGCCCATCTGTCTGCCACCCTCTCGCGCGTCCCGTCCTCAGGCTCGCATGGGCCGCCAGAGCGAGCATTTCGCCGCCCCACCGCCCTGAATCAGGATAACATACGGCAGCAATGAAAGCAACGGCAGTACGCCGTCAAAGCCGTTGTCGCTGTGGCCCCGGCGCCCTCGCCGGGGAGCGTTTCCCTGTCGTTGTGCCCCCGAAGCCCTCGCCGAGGGGCCGTTGCCGTCCCGGATCCGCCTCGCCGCCCTCTCACTCCATCCCCAGCAGCCGCAGCGCGTTCCCCGACCCGATCGCCTCGCGCTGCTGCTCCGTGATGTCGAGGCCGCGGAACCACGCGATGTTCGGCACCTGCTGATCCACGATGAAGTAGTCGGTCGCGAACATCATCTTCCGCCAGTGCCGCTCGATGAACCCCTCCGCGAAGTCCGGGTCCCGCGTCATCGCGTTATGCCCCGACCCCGCCGACAGGTCCAGCCACAGGTTGTCATACTTCGCCATCAGCCCGTCGATCGCCCCGCCCGGCGTGATCGGCCCCTCCGGGTAGCCTCCCCGCGGATCATCACCCGAGATCGCCGTCCAGAAGCCCGGCCCGTGCCCGCAGAAGTTGCAGCCGGGGAAGCGCCGGAGCATCCGCTCCAGCCGCGGCAGACCCACCTCGTCCCGGCAGTACGTCGGGCCCATGTCGAAGACGAACGGGATGCCGTGCTCGGAGCACTTCTCGTAGATCGGCCAGTTCATCTGATCATCGATCGCAAGCCCGTTGAGCGCCTCGCCGAACCCCCGCGCACCATGCCTCTCCACGAAAACGTCGATCAACCGCGGAAGGTCCGTCATACGCGGGTCGAAGCAGCAGAACGCGATCAGCCGCTCGGCGTAGGCGTCGCGGTCGGCCACCGCCTGCTCGGACATGTAGTACCCGCCCACATGCACCTCGGGGCTCTCCAGCGGCTGAAGCACCGCCATGTCGATCCCGTTGCGGTCCATCCAGTCGATCAGCCCGTGCACCGACGGCGAGCGGCGGCCGTGCGGATACTCCTGACGGAAGCAGTTGCCGAGGTGAACGTGAAAGTCGAGGAGCATCTCGGGCACCTCCCGGCCTTGATCATTCCTGCGCCCCACCTTCGGCGGCCCGCGATCGAATCCCTGCCGACCGGCCTCCCTTGCGATCTCGCTCCGACCCACATCTTTGCGGACGGATCAATTCGCGTCGTACGCCCTGTGGCGTATCTTTGTGCACATCTCGCCGTGGCGAGGCACTACCCGAATCTTCCGTGCGGGAGAAGTCGGTAAGGACGAGCCTTCCCATGACGCGTACATGATCGCGGGGCCGAGTGTCCCCGGCCCCGTGATCCGATGCGCATGATTGTCCGCGAGATCAGTCCCCGGCGATGGTCCACAGCCGGTCTTCGGCGGTCGCGGTCGCGGCGTTGAGCCACTTGGCGTGCCCGTCGCAGAACCCGTAGTTGCCGCCCTCGTTGTGCCGCTTGGACACATTGGCGAGTGCGGGATCGTTCGTCGAGTTCCCATCGGCGTCACGCTGGCTCGGGCCGTAGATGAACAGGCCGCCCGCGCCGTAGTAGTCCTGGTCGGGGTTGTCGCCGATGATGATCGTCTCGGCCGGCTCGGCTACCTCGGCAAGCGTCTTGCCGGGGCCGTAGTCGAAGCTGCCGGCGGCGGACATGTAGCCGAAGTTCTGGTAGTTCCACCCGTATCCGTTGGCCTCCCCCGGAGCGCTCGGACAGCGGAAGATCTGCTCGTTGTTGATGTACGGCTGCAGAGCATCATCCCAGTAGACGCGATCGTCAGGGTCGCCCCATGACGACGCGTAGGGGTACGTCTCATCGTAGTCCTGCGTGTACTGCAGCATGGCAAGCATGATCTGCTTGGTGTTGCTCAGACACGAACTCTGTCGGGCCTTCTCCCGGGCTCGAGCGAACACGGGGAAGAGGATAGCTGCCAGGATTGCGATGATCGCAATCACCACAAGCAGCTCGATCAAGGTAAAGCCTCTGCGCATTCTACGTCCTCCCGTCATAAAGATATGTGGAGCGGGCACTGTATCAGCGGGGAAGCGGTCACGTCAAGAACCGCAACGCTCGATACCTGTGACGAAGGTGGGAACGGCGGGGTTCATCGCGGACGGCCGATGGCCCGCGAATGAGAGCGACAGGAGACGCGAGGTCTCCCTCACACACGCACGCGCTGCACGCGATTGTGCTCCTTCTCGTGAGTGCGGTGGGTCAGACCGATCAGTCGTGTCAGCAGCGCCTCGGTCAGGCGCTGCTCGACCGGCTCATAGCCCGGGACGCCCGCGAGATTCTCCAGTTCATCGGGGTCGCGGCGGAGGTCGAAAAGCTGCACCACCCCGCCCTGCTCCGCGTCATAGACCAGCTTGTGCGAGGCGTCGCGCACCATCATCGCAGTGCCCAGTTCGCTGAAGACCCGCTCGCGGCGCGGGCCGCGAGCCGCCGCGGCGTCCAGCAGGCTCAGGCCCTCGCGCGAGTCGTCGCGCCAGTCCAGCCCCGCCGCCTGCAGGAAAGTGGGGTAGAGGTCCACGCTGCTCGTGAGGTCGCGGCAGGTGATCCCGCCGAGTCGCGGGTCAGGCGCCACGCCCGGCCCGGCCATGACGAGTGGCACTCGCGCGGACTCCTCGTAGAACCAGCGCTTGTCCATGATGCCGAAGTCGCCGAGCATGTCCCCGTGGTCGGCGGTGAAGGCGATGAGCGTGTCGTCGAGCATCCCGCGATCTTCGAGCGCGTCCACCAGTCTCCCGACATAGTCGTCGATGAGCGTGACGGAGGCCGCGTAGAGCGCCCGGCGCTGCTTCACGTGCGCAATCTCGTCCGGGTCGATGACGCCCTTCGGCGCGGGCATCTCGTCGGGTGAGAAGCGATCGGCGTACTCCGCCGGCGCCCAGTAGGGCGGGTGCGGACCGACGAACCCGGCGTTCAGGTAAAGCGGGTGCGTCGCATCGTGGCCGCGGATCAACTCCAGCGCGCCCTCGCCGATGAACCCGTCCACGGTCTCTTCGGGCTTGAGGCGCTGGTAGAACTGCTGCCCCTGCGACTGCGCCAGTTCGCGCCAGCGTTCGAGCCGGCCGCGCTCGCCCAGCCAGGCGGTGAAGCGGTCCTCGTTGTGAAAGCTCTCGTAGATGTCGACGACCTGCCAGACATCATCGAAGCCGAAGCCGGCGATCTCACTGTCATCCTCGGTGACGTCCATCCCCACGTTGAAGCGGTCGATGAAGTGGTGTTTGCCGATGAGAGCGGTGCGGTAGCCGGCTTGCTGGAGACGCGACATATACGTATTCTCGCGCATCGCCTTGGGCACTGGCTCATTCATGTTGCCACAGACACCGTGCTCGGTGGGGAAGCGGCCGGTGGCGATGCAGGCGCGCGCAGGCTGACACAGAGGCGCGGCGGAGTAGCAGTTCGTGAAGGTCGCGCCGCGGTCGGCCAGCGCGCGAACGTTCGGAGCGTACCGCAGCGCGTCGGCGCGCATCTGATCGCAAAGGATGAAAAGAATGTTGGTCGCCATGGCGGTACTCCTCACAGTGGTCAGTAACGTCGCTCAATGTTCGCGTAGAACTCCGCGGCCAGATACCACCACGCGGAGCTGAAGACCACCGCCGCGAGGCCGAAGAGCGGACCGCCCATCTCGCGGAGCGATCGCCACCACCCTGCGCCCTCGAAGCGCTCATGCAGCGCGGCGACGATCGGGCGCATCCCGGCGAAGAGGCAGATCAGCCAGGGGACGGCGTTGAGCAGGTAGCGGCCGTGCATGTGCGCCCGCCAGTCGGCGTGGATGCAGTAGTGCATGATGCCGAGAAACAGGGCCGCCATCGCGACGACCGACAGCGCCCGGAGGCGGTAGTGAAAGCGGTCCCGCCGCACGACCAGGCCCCAGACCGCGACGCCGACGATGACGGCGAGGATCACCGCCCCGATGATCTGCACCGGCAGGCGCAGGATCAACTCCCAGTACCACGCCGGCAGCAGCGCCGTCTCGAGCAGCGCGATCGCCCACGAGGCGACCATGTCGAGATTCCACATGAGCATTTCGAGGCTCGGCTGATTTTCCGGGATCGTCGAGGAGCCAAGGAAACCGCCCGTCATCTGTGCGGTGCGCAGCGGCCACCAGATGCCCGTCGCGACGGCGCCGAGCGCGAATGCGCCGAATCGCCGCAGTCGCTCCGAGCGCCCGCCGATACTCCACAGCACCCACAGAGCGACCGGCGCGACGAAAAGCCCCGGGCGCTTGATCAGCAGCGTTCCGCCTACCAGCAGCCCCAGCACGGCGGCCTGCCCCGCCGAGCAGCGATCCTCCTTGAGCCGCCGCACGATGAACAGGCAGATGATCGTCGCGTAGAGGATCGACGCCATGTCATTGTTGACCACCCCGCCGAGGTACTGCATCACCGGATTCCCCGCCGCCAGCACCAGCAGCCACGGCCGCCAGCTCCACGGCGTCTCCAGCACCGCCATGATACGCATCAGCAGCATCAGCACCACGCAGCCGAGCAGCGCCGTCCCCCCGCGGACCACGCGTCTGCCGAGTTTCGCGGTCTCGGTCATCGCATCGAGGCCGTGGATGTCGCGCGGGATCGTCATCGGCGCCTGCTCGACGCCGACCGCCCGCCACAGGCCGGCCATCAGCGCGTAGTAGATGGGTCCATGCTGCACCTGATGTGTCTGCTCGCGGGTGGGCATCCGGCCCTCCGAAAGCGCGTGGATGTACTCCAGATGGTCGGGCTCATCGGGCCCCCAGTCGAGGCGCACGATGAACTGCACCGCGATCGCCGTGGCGAAGAAAGCGGCGATGATCACCCAGCAGAGAACCTTCGCATTGCGGGGCGAAAGTCCGGACGTCTCGGCCTCGGGACCGGTGGGTTGGGCGTCCTGCGCGTCCGCCATCTCAGCGTTCCTCACCTGCGTCTGTCACTCCGAGCACGGGGCACGTATTCGCCACACTGTCGGCCTGGTCCTGCGTGAGTTCTGGGCTGCGTGAGCACGCCGTGTACATCAGCAGAGGGCGCCCGATATCAGGCGCCCTCTCGATCGAATCGGTCTGTTTCCCGCCCTTCAGTAGAGCGGGCTTCCGTTCGGGGACCACGCCACGTCGGTCAGCGGGAGTGTGTAGTCAACCGGGCCGCTGTAGGGCGAGTTCGGGTCCAGGTGTACGGTATGCCACTTCGCGTGGCCGTCGCAGAACGCGAGGTTCGCGCCGCCATTATGCCGCGCCGGAATGAAGCGCTCCGGTCTGTGGTCGGCGCCGACGCGCCAGGAGTATGAGTATGTCCAGCCGTCGGCGTCACCGTCGCCGGTAGTTGAACTGTCGGCGATTGCCACCGTCTGGGCTGGATACTTGATGTCCGCCAGCGCCCGCGCCGACGCGCCGTAGGACACTTCCGTGAATGTATCGCGGTTGATCCCGTAGTCTACCCGGCCCCATCCGTAGCGGCCTCTGCCGCTCGGGCAGGTCAGGATCTGTTCGTTCTTGCGATAGGGCTCGGTGTAATGAGTCCACACGGTCCACCTGCCGTCAGCCTTGCCGCGCGAGGGCGGCAACGTCTCATCGTAGTCCTCGATGTACATCATGATCGAAAGGCCGATCTGCTTGACATTGTTCAGGCAGCTTGTTTGACGTGCCTTCTCTCGCGCTCTCGCGAAGACCGGAAAGAGAATCGCCGCGAGAATCGCGATGATGGCAATGACCACCAGAAGCTCGATGAGGGTAAAACCGCTGTGCTTCATCTAATGCCACTCCCTTACGCGAAATCAGTAACTCCTTGAGTATACTACCACACCGTGGAGGCGGATGAAAGAGAAGCCTGGGGCGCGGGTAGCCGTCAATTGTCGATCTTCCCAGCGCCCGGGCACCGAAGTGTTCCTGTACGTCGGGCTTTGCCTTCTTCAGCCGCGAATGACGGCTTCAAACGGGGGCGCCCAGAATCGGGACCCCCGTACCCACCGCGCCAGCGGTATGAGGACACGCCCGGCGCGATGGCAAGTTGGCCCCCGCCTACCCGCGCCTCTTCCCGCATTCGCAGGGCGTCTCCCCGCACTTCGGGCAGCCGTCGGCGAAACGCTCCGCGGCCTCCGCCATGTCCACGCCCGCCAGCGACGCCGTCGTCGTCAGCCAGGCCAGCACGTCCGAAAACTCCTCCACCTTCCGCTCGTGGCTCTCGCTGCGCAACGCCCGGGCAAGCTCCCCGACCTCCTCCACCAGCCACATGAAGGTTCGCTCCATCCCGCGCTGCGCATCGCGCTCCCCGTAGGTCTCGTCGATGATCCGCTGGAACTGCTCGATCCTCATGGCGCCTCCGATTCGGCCT
>JBKHFA010000063.1:0-14055 GCA_046540615.1 Armatimonadota bacterium
ACGCGGAGCCGCAGATAACCACGTCGCCGACCTTCACTTCGCCGTTGCGCACAAGCACCGTGGCGATCGGACCGCGGCTTTCGTCCATCCCGGCCTCAACGACTATGCCGGTGAACTCCGCGTCCGGATCGGCCCACAGCTCCTGCACCTCCGCCACCAGCAGAATCATCTCAAGCAACTCATCGAGATTCTGCTTCAACTCCGCGGACACGGGGACCATGATCGTGTCTCCACCGTAGTCCTCGGCGACAAGCTCGTACTCCAGCAGGTCCTGCTTCACCCGGTCGGGATTCGCGCCGGGCATGTCGATCTTGTTGATCGCGACGATGATCGGCACGTCCGCCGCCTTCGCGTGGCCGATCGCCTCGACCGTCTGCGGCATGACGCCGTCATCGGCGGCCACCACCAGAATTACGATGTCCGCCACCTGGCCGCCGCGCGCGCGCATCTGTGTGAACGCCGCGTGACCGGGGGTATCCACGAACACGATCTTCTGATCGTCCACCTCGATCTCGGAGGCGCCGATGTGCTGGGTGATGCCGCCGGACTCGCCGTCCACCACACTCGTCTCACGGAGCGAGTCCAGCAGAGTGGTCTTTCCGTGGTCAACGTGGCCGAGCACCGAAACGACCGGCGGGACGTCGATGGCGTTTTCAGGCCGATCGCCACGCGGTCGCCGCGCGTCCTCGGGAAGGGGAATCCACTCCTCCACTTCCTCCTCGATCTCCTCCTCGAGTTCGGCAAGCTGCTCCTCGAGGCTGCGCAGACTCTCGGGGGCGGCCCAGGCGGGAGTCCAGCGCTGCTGCTCCTCGGCGTCTTCCCGCTCCTCCTCGACCTCCTCCGGCTCCTCCTCGGCCTCCTCGACAGCCTCCTCCGCCTCGACCTCTTCGACCGGCGCGGGGGCCTCTTCCTCGACGGTCTCGGCCTCGACAGCCTTCTCCTCGGCCACTTCGGCCTTCGCGGCCTCCTCCTCGGCGCGCTTGCGGGCCTCCCTGGCCTGTTCGGCCAGAAGCTCCGCCGCCGCTCGTGCGGTCTCAATGTCAATGCTCGTGGCCGCCGTTGCGTCATCCACGCCAAGATCGCCGAGCACCTTCAGCAATGCCTCGGTACGCAGCCCAAGCTTCCTTGCAAGCTGGAAGATTCGAACCTGTTTCGTCAAAACCAGCACCTCCGCGCGTCACTGCTGCCTTCGCCTCACGCCGCTCACGCGGCACATGCGGCCCTGCCGGTCGCCCTAAATGTCGATCTCGATGTTACCCAGTTCAATGTCGTCAAGCGTGCCCTCACCACCGAGGAGCAGGTCGCGGATGACATCCGCCTCCGCCGATGTGACGCTGGAGGCGTGGCTGGACACATCCATCCCCTCCTCCTGCATGATCTCCACCAGTTCGGGGCTGGGCACGTCGAGTTCCTTGGCCAGTTCGTAGACCCGCACGCGCTGGGCCTCTTCCTCGGCCTCGGCCGTCTCCTCTTCGGCGGCCTTCGCCGCCTCCTGCTGATACTGCGTGTGACTTTGAATGTCAATCCGCCAGCCGGTAAGCTGCGCGGCGAGTCGCACATTCTGCCCGCGCCGGCCGATGGCCAGTGAGAGCTGGTCGTCGGGCGCGACGACCACCGCCGACCGCTCGTCGTCGCCGAGCGCGACCTTCGACACCTTCGCCGGTGACAGCGCGCTCTTGAGATACTCCTCGTCGTCCTCGGAGTAGCGCACGATGTCGATCTTCTCCCCCCGAAGCTCATCCACGATCGACTGCACCCGCGCGCCGCGATGTCCGACACAGGCGCCCACCGGGTCGATCTGCGGGTCGTTGGACATCACGGCCACCTTCGACCGGGCGCCGGCCTCACGCGCCACCGACTTTATCTCCACGATCCCGTCGAACACCTCCGGGACCTCCTGCTCAAAGAGCCGCACGACCAGCCCCGGATGCCGCCGCGACAGTACGATCTGAGGATTGCGGGTCGTCTTGCGCACGTCAAGCACGTAGAGCTTGAGGCGATCGCCGAAGCGGAACGTCTCGCCCGGAATCTGCTCGTTCGCGGGCAGGACGGCCTCGGTGCGACCGACTGCGATGAATGCGTTGCGGGCGTCCTTGCGCTGCACCTCGCCGGTGATCATCTCACCGACGCGATGGCTGAACTCGTCGAACACGATCTCGCGCTCCGCCTCGCGGACCCGCTGCATGACGACCTGCTTGGCGGTCTGCGCCGCGATGCGGCCGAACTCGGCGGCATCGACTTCCTTCTCCTCGGCGTGGACGCCGGCAAGCGTGTCGTCGGGATTGTCAGAGATCTCTTCGTCGTCAACCAGTGAGCGCGCGAACATGCGCACCGTGCGGTCCTCGAAGTCCACCTCGAGGCGCACGTCGTCGCTCACGCCGTAGTGTTTGCGATACGCGGACGCCATCGCGGCTTCGACAGTCTCTATCAGCGCGGTCAAAGGGATATCCTTCTCACGCTGAAGCTGTTCGAGCGCGTCTATGAACTCACCATTCACTGCACTCTACCTCCTGCGGGAGGGCGACCTCAGCTCGCGTCCTCCGCTTCCCAGTCGTAGACGAGATGTGCCTCCTCGATCTCCGCCAGCGGAATTCGGAGCGTCTCTCCGTCGACCTCGATTTTGACCGAGTCGTCCTCTACCCCGCACAGCAGTCCCGTGTCGGTCCGGCGTCCTCCCTCGTCCGTTCGATGGCGGACGGCCGCCTTTTCGCCGGCGAAGCGATCGAAGTCGCTGTCGCGGGTGATCGGGCGGTCAAGCCCCGGTGACGAGACGATCAGTGTGTACGAGCCCGGGATCGGGTCCAGCGTGTCCAGCAGCATTGACAGCCGCCGGCTCATGTCGCTGCAGTCGTCAGCGGTGACCCCGTCCTCCCTGTCGATCAGGACCGAGAGCGTTCGCCCCCCGGCCTCGCCGCCGTACTTGATCTGCACCAGTTCGTAGCCGAAGTCATCGAGCAACTCTTCGACGTCGTCCTCAATTCTCCGCACGACCGGATGTTTGCGGATGTTCATCGTGGTAACACTCCGCGTCATCAACGGCGACCCCGCGCGTCGAGGCCGCCTAAAGAAATGGGAGTGGGCCATGTGGGGCCCACTCCCAGCAGTCAAACTCTGGGTTGTGGCGCTGCTGCAGCATCATTATAACGGAACCATGCCCCGAATGCAAGACCCATCGCGGCCGGATCCGGGAGAATACCCTCTCCCGTGACCGCACCGAAACTCGTACGCACAGGGACGGCGCAGTCTCCGCGGGGTGGCCGTCTGTCGTTTGGCCGGACCACCCTCGTACACGAGGAATCGATCGACGGTCAAGCATCGTCCGGACACCATGAATACTTTCGGCGCCTGCAGACGCCGCGAAGGCCTGTCTTCATGCGCTTTTCGCGGGAAGGGGCCGTACGAGCGGCGAGGTCGGCCCACCAGGGCTCATCGCACGTCTGTCTGGGCGCTGATGGTGTCACAGTATGCTCCCCGCGCTTTGAGGCGCCGGAGCAGATGCGGCAGCGCCACCTCGGTCTCATCGTAGCCGTTGTGCAGCAGCACGATCCCGCCATCGGTGAGCTTGCGGTCCATCGATGCCCCGATCTCAGCGCCGTCACGGCCGGGATAGTTGCCGATGTTCTCCGTCCAGAAGACGGTGGTGAACCCGGTCGCGGCGGCGGCGCGCCTCACCGTGTCATCGTAATTGCCGCCCGGCGGGCGAAAGAGCGTCACCGTCCGGCCGCAGGCCTGCCGGATGGCCGCGCGACTGCGCACCAGGTCCTGCTCGACGCCGAGACGCCCGAGTGTGCACATATTGTTGTGCGTGTGCGAATGACTGCCGATCTCATGCCCGCGGTCCACGATCTCCTGCACCAGGTCCGGGTACATCACCGCCTGCTTGCCGACAAGGAAGAAGGTGGCGCGGTAGTCGTAGCGGTCGAGCAGATCGAGTATCCACGGCGTCATCACCGGATGCGGGCCGTCGTCGAAGGTGAGCGCGACCGCGCCGGGCTCTGAGAGGGCCACGATCTCCCGCGACCGGCCGAGTACCTCCAGACCGAGGCCGCGGTAGGCCAGCAGCAGATCGGTCCGGCTGCCGGGGAGCAGTGGATCGTGGGCGAACACGTATTCATACGACCGCACGGCGTCCGCGTGAGATTCGGCTTCTTCAAGCGCCCTTCCGAGCAACTGGGCGTTGGTCAGCGGCGTCGCGCGGAGGGCCAGCAGACCGCACAGTTCCTCCCGCGCCACCTGCCGGGCCGCGCGTTCGCCGGGGGCCAGCGTGCGCGCGCCGTTGAAGATGCGCAACATCACCGAGGCGCTGGCGCAGACCTCTCCCCCGCTGGCGTATCCCTCGACGCGAAGCTCGCGCACGCCGTCGCCCGCGCGGCGGGTGTCGATGCTCGTGTGAAAGGGCTGTGTGTTGCTCATCGCGACAAATTGATCGTCAAGCAGGACTGCCACGTGCTGGAGGTCGCGCCCGTCTTCAACCTCCACCGAGAGTTCGACCGTGCCACTGACGGTGCTCCCCGACTCGGGGCGGATGATGCGCAGGCCGTCGGCGGTTCCGTTGGCCGCGGCGACCGGAGGCTCGTCCTCATCGGGAGCGGGCGGCTCCGACCCGGCGTCACCGACGGACGCCTCGGGGGACAGGACGTGCTGCGGCGCCTCCGCCAGTCGCGCCCGGTCGTCAAGATCGTGCTCCACCCAGTACTCCGCCTCAGGCGACAGAAGCGCGGAGCCGACGGCGAGTCGGCCCGGGTTGGTCGCGTAGCTGACGCCGGCGGCCTGACCGAGCATCTCCACGGCTTCATCAAAGCGCGACAGCGCCAGCAGCGCGGCGCCGCAGGTCTGCCGCGCGAGGGGGTCGGCGGGAGCCTCAGAGACCGCGGAGACGGCCTCGGCCAGCGCGCTCTCGTAAAGGCCGATGCGGCAGGCGGCCCAGGCGGCGCTGGCGCGAAGCTGCGGGCGATGCGCCTCCGCCCGGCTCAGAGCCTGGCGGTACTCGATCATCGCCGAGTACATGTCGCCCTGGAGGTAGCGGCATGCGGCGGCGCCGGCGTAGGCGGCGGCCATCTCGGGCGACTGGATCGCGGCCTTCTCAAAAAGCCGATCGGCCGCCTCCACTCTGCCCATCTGCAGCAGAGCGGCGCCCTGACCGACCATCGCCTCCGCGGAGGTCGCATCCACGAGGCCCGCCTGCTCGAAGCTGTCGAAGGCGGTCTTCCACTGCCCGCGGTACATCTGCTCACAGCCGTCGAGCAGGTGCTCGCCGGCGCCCGCGACGGCCATCTGCGCGGGAACCAGCACCGCGAGTATCAGTGCCAGCGGGCCGATGGTGCGGCGCACAGAGCCTGCAGCGCGGACGACGTTCCGTCCGAGGAAGATGCGTGGCACATGGTCGATGAACATCAACTCAGTGTAACCTCTCCGGCCTCCAGGGCGATCTCATTGCCGTCCGTGCCGATGATAGCGAGTCGGCCGTCATCCGTCCAGCCCAGAGCGCGGCCCTCGATCAACCGGCCGCCCGAGCGCGCGCGGATTTCGCGCCCCGACAGGCAGTCGAATTCCCGCACATCTTCAAGCATCTCCGCCACCTCGCCGGACATCAGTCGAAAGTGCTCGCGCTCGAAGTGGGCCAGCACCGCGTCCGCGAGCGGGAGCAACTCAAGCTCGCGGCCGATCTCGTCTGACAGGAAGGTGGCCCGGTGCGCGAGATCGGCCGACAGGGAGGCGCGCGGGGCGTTGACGTTGAGGCCGATGCCCACGGCCATGAGCCGGGCGACGGGTCCCTCGGCGAGTATTCCCGCGACCTTCCTCCCGCCGAGCATGACATCGTTCGGCCACTTGATCGCGGAGTCGCGCGCTCCCACGTCCTCAAGCGCGCGCACCGCGGCCAGCGCCATGGCGGCGCCGAGCAATCCCTCGACGCCCGGCGGGGGATAGATGAGAGCGGTCATCAGCAGGCAGCGGCGAGGCCGGTCGAGCCACGCGCGGCCCATCCGCCCGCGGCCCTCGGTCTGCGTGTCGGCAACCACCGCGGTCCACGGCAGCGCCTCGCGCGTGGCGAGACGAAGCGCCTCGAGATTCGTCGAGTCGATGGTCGCGTGATGGTACACGCGCCAGTTGCCGCGCATTGTCGGGGCGTCGGCCACGATGGACCTCCTGGCTGCAGCTTCCTGCCGAGGGCTTAGACGCCCTGCACGGATCAGTGTTCCGACCGGTCCCCCGTCACGCGAGGTTGCCTGAGGCAGGGATCGGGTATTGTGCGGGTGAAACACTCGTACTGAAGACTCAACGATGACGGGATCTGACGCAGGAGGTGTGCCGCTTTGCGAATCAGCACTGTCGTACTGCTCACAGCCGCATTGCTTCTGACCGGGACCGCTGTCATGGCCCAGGACACGATCAATAACACCTGGGTCGGCATGACCGGTCTCGCGATCTCACCCTCCGCCGACACGGCTCCGGCACTGGAGTTCATCGGCAGCTTCAACTACATCGACACCGACGGTGACTCCACCGAAATCTTCAGCGCCATCTTCGGACTGACCGACAACTTCGAAGTGGGACTCGCCAGCCTGGACGCCGGTGGGTCGTCCGAGACGATCGGGAACCTCAAGTACAACTTCGACCTTGCCGAGCTCGCGGGCGGCCCGACGCCGGCTCAACTGGCGATCGGCGTGTGGGACCTCGGGGACGAGATCGACCGGGCCTGGTACGTCGTGGTCTCCGATGACTTCAGGGGCAGCACGCAGAATGCGCGCTGGAGCGTGGGCCTTGCCGGAAGTGATGGAGGCATACTCGACGGCCTCTTCGGAGGCGTCGAATTCGATGTCTCCGAGCAGGGCCTTATTCAGATCGACTACGACAGCGACAACCTCAACGCGGCGTACCGACACCGGGTCTCCGACAGGTTCGGAGTCGGCCTCGGGATCGTTGACGGCGATCCCGCGCTCAACGCCGCGTACAACACCGGGTTCTGATCGGTGCGGGCACCGGCGAGGCGGACGGGATTCAGCGCTCAAGGCGCGCGAAGTTCTCCGTGATCCAGTAGTCGCCCTGCTCATTGACGGCGATGCCGACGCCGATGTGCGTGGGCCTGTCCCAGAGGATCGCCTCCCGGTGCCCGTCGCTCTCCATCAGGCCCTCGTGACTGTCGCGGAGGTTGTCGAGGTTGAACGCCCACAGTGGCCGCGACCACATGCGGGAGAGATTTTCCGCGATGCATTCAGGCTCGAAGCCGAATGCCCGCCGGAAGCGGTCGGTGGGGGTGCGGGTGGCGGCCTTCGGGGATCGGTGGCTGAAGTACTCCAGCCTGGACATCTCGCGGCTGTGATCGCGCGCGACCCCGGCGAGCCTGTCGTGCGGCGTCAGCAGCCGAAGACCGCGCCTCGCCCGCTCCGCATTCGCGAGGTAGATCAGGAGGGCCTCGCCCTCCGCGATCTCACGCGTCAGGCGGACGTCTTCGGCGCCGTCCTCAAGCAGGCCGAGGAGTTGGTAGCGGGTGAAATGTCGGCGGGCCAGCGGCTCGTTGCTCTGCTGCTGATGAAGGACGCCGAGTGAGGCGTGCGGCGCGGGCCAGTCGGGCGCGAGAGCGGCGGCCTGCTCGGCCCTCGAGAGCGCGGCGACGTTATCTCCGCGGTCGAGGAGCGCGCGGGCGTCGGCAAGCATCTGCTCGGCCTTCTCAGGGGCGGGCGCGGCGTTGATCACGCACGGAATCGCCAGCGCCGCGATCAGCGCCGCCGGCAGCAGCCATCCGTGCAGTCCTCTCTTCAACTCAGCCCTCCGTCGGTCCCGGCGTTACGTCCGGCGCGCCCCGAAAGTCCACCCGCTCTCACCTGAGCGTCGTCTCCGGCCCGCTGCGCCGCCACGAGCGCCGCACCGAGCGCGACGACCATCTGAGGATCATCGGGCACGAGCAGTTCGGTCGAAAGTATGCGCTCAAGCTCCCGGGCGATCGCGGCGTTCTTTCCAACGCCTCCGATCAGCATCACCATCGGCTCGACGCCGATCTGCCTGACCAGCCCGGATGTGCGCAGCGCCACGGCCCGCGCGAGTCCGGCGGCCACCGGCGCTCGATCGGTCCCGGCGGCGAGCAACCCGACGACTTCCGACTCGGCGAAGACCGTGCAGGTGGCCCCGATCTCCGCCGGCTCATCGGTTTCCAGCGCGAGTCGCTCGAGGCCGCCGAGGTCGGTCTCCAGCGCCCCGGCCATCACCTCAAGGAAGCGCCCGGTCCCCGCCGCGCAGCGGTCGTTGAGCGCGAAGTCCAGCGGATAGCCCTCGGCGTGAACGCGGATGGCCTTGCTGTCCTGCCCGCCGATGTCCACGACGGTGCGGGTGCGCTCGTCGATCATGTGCGCGCCGCGGGCGGCGCAGGTGATCTCAGTGACCGTCGAATCCGCGAAGTCAAGCGCCTCGCGTCCGTAGCCCGTGGCGACGACGCCCGCGAGATCCTCGAGTGTACACTCGGCAGCCGCGAGCACCTGCTTGAGGGCGGAGCGGCCCGCTTTCGGCGGCCGGGATCCGCTGGGGATACGCACGGTCGCCACGATGCGGGGTCGCAACGTGTCCAACACGACCGCCTTGGTCGCGAGTGACCCGATGTCAACGCCTGCTGTCAACATACCTGTCCGCCGGCCGGCCCGACCGCTGCCTCGCGTAAATCAAGAGGTTTCTGCAACAATTCTATCACAACTCATTCGTTGAGTCAACGATCCGCGTGGAAAAGGTGTTGCGCCGGCGAGCAGGCGAGCGTGGTCCGAGGCCCGCCGGACCGCCGTCTGCTGTCATTGCCTGACCCGCGGCAGTACGTTATACTGCGCGCACCTCATGGATTTCAACGATCCCCGCATGATACTGACGATCGCGGGCGCGCTTGCCGCCGCCCTCGCGCTCTACGCCTCCTGGTTGCGCCTGCGGCATGCCTCGGCGGCGCGGAAGGCTCTTCTCCTCGGCCTGCGTTCGGCCCTCCTGCTGATGTTGCTTGTTGCGGTGCTCAACCCCATCCGGGAGCGGGAGCGGCAGACGCCGCGCGAGCCCCTCATGCTGGTCGCGCTGGATGCGTCGCCGAGTATGACTGAGCTTCCGCTCGACGGCCCCTCGCGCTACGACGAGGCTCGTGCTGCGCTGGAGGATGGCGACGCTATCCCGGACGGCGCGCGGGTGGAGCGTTTCCTCGTCGGTGCGGGCGCCTCGCGGGTCAGTGAGTTTCCGTCAGGGCCGCAGGAACCCGGCGGCAGCGATCTGAAGGCCGCAATGAGCGAACTTCTGCGCATCCCGCGCGACCGGCCGCCCGCGGCCTGCCTGCTGGTCTCCGACGGAGCGGACGGCGTCCATCGCCCGCCCGCGCGAGTCGCCGCGGGACTGGGGGCCTACGAGATCCCGGTGTACTGTCTCGGCGCGGGCAGTTCCGAGCCGGTGCCGGATGTGAGCATCCCCGGCCTCGTCGGCCCGCGGACGGTCGCGGAGGGCGAGCGCTTCGAGCTGCGCGCGCTCGTCCGGGCGGCGGGCCTCGCGGATGAGCCGGTCACGCTATCTCTGCGCGAGAGCGGGCGCGAGATACGCTCGACGCGGCTGGAGGCCGGAGAGGTCGAGCGCCCCGCGAGTTTCGACCTGACAGCCGGCGATCCCGGCGCGCACCGCTACGTGCTTGAGGCGCGGTGCGAGGCGGCCGAGGCGAGCGCCGCGAACAACCGCCGCAGCATCGTGGTGCGCGTTGAACCGGCCGAAGCGCGGATTCTGTGGATCGAGGGAAGCCCCCGGCGAGAGTACGCGTTTCTGCGGCGAATCCTGCTGCAGATCGATGACCTCGACGTGACGATCCTGCTGCGCAAGCAGAAGCCTGCCGAGTTCTGGCGCGATGACGCTGAGCCGCGCCGGGCCTCCCTGCGGGAGACCCTCGGCGAGCTTTCGCGCTACCGCGCGGTGGTGCTGAGCAACATCGACGCCGGCGCGCTCGAAGGACTGGCCCCGCGGCTGGCGGACTACGTGACCGGAGGCGGCGCGCTGGCGATGCTCGGCGGCGCGGAGGCGTTCGGAGCAGGCGGATGGGCGGCGACTCCCGTCGCGGACTCTCTGCCGGTCCGAATCTCGGCGGGTGACGGGCTCCTGGCCGATCCGGTCACGGTCCGCGCCGGCGGCGACGGTGCGCTTGGACAGGCGCTGCGCGACAGCGGGATCGACGACTGGGAGCGCCTGCCGCTGCTGGAGGGCATGAATGCCGTCGCGGGGGTGAGGCCAGGCGCTGAGATCGCCCTGCAGACGACCGGGACGGGCGAGCCGGTGCTGGCGGGCCGGCGCTTCGGCGCTGGCCGGACGCTCGCGGTGACGGTCGATGACACGTGGCGCTGGCGGCAGTCGCCATCGGCGGATGCGCACTCACGCGCGGCATGGGAGGCGCTGTGGACGACCGTGCTCGGCCGCCTGATCGCTCCGAGGGCCGACCGGCAGGTCGTGCTCGAACTGGGACGGGACACATTCGAGGCCGGCGAACCGATCCGCGCCGATGTCCATGTCACCGACGAGGAGATGCGACCGGTGGCCGGCGCGGCGGTCCGGGTGGAGGTCACGGGCGCGGGCGGCGAGCGCGAGGTGGAGGCCGATCCGACGCGTGACGACGGCGTCTACCGCGCGACAGTGCAGACGTCGGAGCCCGGCGAGCTGCGGCTGCGCGCCGTCGCCGAGGATGGCGGCGAGATACTCGGCGAGGACAGGCGCGTCATCGAGGTGGTCGAGCCGCTCGGCGAGTTGACCGACGCCGCGCGACCGGAGGTGCTGGAGGCCATCGCCGCGGAGACCGGTGGGCGCTACCTGCCGCTGGAGCGAGCGGAGGAGATGGCGGGCATCCTGCCGCTTGAGCCGGAGACCGAGCAGCGCACGGTCCAACTGCGGCCGGCGCGAACGTGGTGGTTCTTCGCCCTGATCCTGCTGGTTGCGGCCGCGGACTGGCTCCTGCGGAGGCGGTGGGGCCTGGGATGATCGGGAACTCTGTCGTCCGCCTGACGTCTGATCTCACACCCATGCACCGAATTGCGGCCGCTTTGATCATCATGATGCTGATCCTCGCCACCGTGAACTCCGCCGGCGCCGAGGAACTGATCGGACGGCTGGAGTACGCCGGTGGCGGCGACTGGTACGCGAATCCCACCTCGCTGCCGAACCTGCTGGAGTTCGCCCGTGAGCACACGAACCTCGACCTGCCCCGGCGCGAGGTGAACGTGAAGCCGGGGGCGCGCGAGTTGCACTCATTCGCGTATGTTCACGCGACAGGCCACGGACGGATCAGCTTCAGCGCCGCGGAGGCGCGCAATCTCCGCGAGTATCTGCTCGGCGGTGGCTTTCTGCATGTCGATGACAACTACGGTCTCGACGAGAGCTTCCGGGATGAAATCCGCAAGGTTTTTCCGGACCGCGAGTTGGTCGAGCTTCCTTTCTCTCATCCGATCTACCACTGCTTCTTCGATTTTCCGGGCGGCCTGCCGAAGATTCATGAACATGACGGAGGGCCGCCAGGCGGTCACGCGATCGTGCACGAGGGGCGGGTGGCGCTCTTTTACTCGTACAACACAGATCTCGGCGATGGATGGGAGAGCCCCGAGGTGCACGACAATCCGGAGGAGGTCCGCCTGCGGGCCCTCCGGATGGGGACGAATCTGCTGGTTTACGCTCTGAGCAGGTAGCTTTTGACCGATGCCTCGCGGCTGCGCCCTTGCGGTGCAGCGCCGCGCTGCTTATAATCAGTTAGGACGGGGAGAAACCACGGCCCCGCAAATGTGTCCAATGACTCGACGGATGTTCGACCGCAACGAAGCCATCAACCACTCGGTGAGGCGTATCCGCACCAGGGGAGACTGCAGACATGAGGAATCAGTCGCACGCATACGCTCTCGTCGCACTGCTGCTGCTTGCCACGTTCGTGATGATCGGCTGTGGCGGCGACAGTGACACCAACGTCTTTCAGAACGTCTCCGAACGCGTCTCATGGAGCGAGCAGGGCCGCATCGCGTTCGCCTCATACGGCGGCAACGGCCTGCTCTACGTTTACACGATCAATGAGCAGGGGCGGGCACTGACGCTGCTGACGCAGTCTGACAACGATGACGACCTCAACGACGAGGGTGGGCGCCATCCGAGCTTCAGCCCGGACGGCGACACACTGGCCATCTCCGCCCGCCGCGGCGAGACGCCGGCGATCTACCTGATCGACGCGGTACGCGGCGATCGCGACGCCATCAATCAGGTCACAGATCCCAGCGGGATCGGCGCGGACCTCGAGCCCAGCTACCATCCGGACGGCGACCGCATTGTGTACACCTCCACCCGTCGCGCCGGGAACGCCGACATCCGCATCGTCAACACCGACGGCAGCGGCAACACGGCCGTCATCGAGACCGACGCGGAGGAACACTGGGCGGCGGTGTCGCCTGACGGCACGATGCTCGCCTACCAGTCCGACGCCGCTGGGAACACCGACATCTGGGTGAAGGACATCTCCGCCCTCGGCTCTGAGGGCTACGACCCGACCGATCGCGGCACGAACCTGACCGCCGACTCGCCCTTCCGCAACGAGGCGCCGGCGTGGTCGCCCGACGGAGACACAATTGCGTTTCACACCAACCGCAACGGCGACTTCGACATCTTCATGATGAATGTGGATGGCAGCGAGCAGGTGGCGGTCACCGCCGACGCCCGCTCCGACGGCTATCCGGTCTTCAGCCCGGACGGCGAGGAACTGGCCGTCACTCGCGACCGCGAGATCTGGACGGTCCCGGCACAGCCGTGGACCGAGTGGCGCGATCAGATTGATCAACTCTCCGAGCGTCTGACCCGCCGCTTCTGAAGCACCACACACCGCTCATCAGGGCCCGGCTCCTGCGAAGAGCCGGGCCCCTTTTGCTGCCTGCGCCACGCGACCCTTCAGAAGGTTCCCCCGGCTTCGCGGCGAACTCACCCCGGCAGTCATCGATGCAGCCGGGAGATGGGACAGATGAGGCGCTATCCGCAGCAGCCGGTGCAGATTACCTCGCCGTGGGACGGGGATGTGCTGAACCGTCATGACGGCGATGAGACCGACGCAGGACTCGCCATCACGGTCGAAGGAACCGCGCCGGCGGGCGAGGAGGTTCGTGTCGCCGGCAGGACCGCCGAACGTGAGGGGGACACGTTCTCCGCCGGGGTCACCCTGACTGAGCCCCGCAGCACCATCGTGGCGACGAGCGCGTCAGGCTCCGACAGCGTCCGGGTGATCTACGACCGCCGCTCGCGGAAACGTTTCCGCTTCTCCGTCGATGACAATATCCTCTTCCTCCGCGACATCGCCCGGGAGAAGCCCGACTCGCTCTTCGACCACTGGTACCTCGCGTTCTGGCAGGAGATGAACGCGCGGTTCGGGGCGAAGATACATATCAACATTTACTACCAGTGTGAGGGCTTCATCCTGCCGGAGATGCCCGACCAGTGGCGTGACGAGTGGGCGGCCAACGCCGACTGGCTGCACCTGAGCTTCCACGGGCTGCAGAACGAGCCCGCGTGGATCTACCGCAACGCCCCGGGCCGGCGGATCGCCCGCGACTTCGAGATGGTCACCGACGAGATCGAGCGCTTCGCGACTCTCGAAGTCACCGGCAACACCACCACGGTGCACTGGGCTGAGGCGACGCGCGGGGGCTGCGTGGCCCTGCGCGAGCGCGGCATCGAGCGGTTGATCGGCCTTCCGGGCTTCCACCCGAACGGTGCGCCCAAGACCTCGTATTACCTCGACAGGCCCCACGCGCGACGGCTCCTCGAGCGCGATGCGTGGTGGGACGCGGACACCGACATCATCTTCATCACATGCGACGAGGTCGTGAACTCACACCCGCTGGAGCGCGTCCCGGAGGTGCTCGACGCCCAGGCGCAGAGCCCGCATACCTCGGAGTTGATTGAGCTTCTCATTCACGAGCAGTACTTCCGCGAGGAGCTTATCAACTACCAGCCGGACATCAGGGAGAAAGTCATCGCGTCGCTCGAGTGGGTCACCGAGCGCGGCTACGAGCCGTGTTTCTGGTGCGACGGCCTGCTCGGAAACAC
>JBKHFA010000064.1:0-13729 GCA_046540615.1 Armatimonadota bacterium
GCAGGGCATCCGCACCGCAGGTTCGTGGATGGACGCCTACCACTACTTCCTCTTTGCCCCGCAGATGACCCCCGAGGCGCACACGACGTTCCTGAAGTCATGGGTGGAGCATGCGAGGACCCTTACCCGCATGACGCTCGACTACCCCCAGCACGGTGGCAACTGGGTGACGATGGAGTGCAACGGCCTCGCGCATATCGGCTGCATGTTCCCCGAGTTCACCGAGGCCGAACACTGGCGCGACGTCGCGTACACGCGCCTGCTGCAGGAACTGGACCGGCAGGTCTACCCGGATGGCGCGCAGATGGAGCTTGCGCCCAGCTACCACCAGGTCGCGCTCGGGAATTTCCGGCGAGCGACCAACCCGGCGCTGGAGAACGGCTTCGATCTTCCCGACGGATACATCGATGGCATGAAGCGGATGTACGAGTACAACCTCCGCGTGATGCTGCCGTCCGGGCAGGTGCCCCCACTCAACGATTCAGGCATGTCGCGACTGGAGAACTCACTGCGCGAGGCGTATGACACCTGGGACGATCCGCGATTCCTGTGGGGCGCGACAGGCGGCGCAGAGGGGGAGCCGGTGGACTTCACCTCCGTCTTCTTCCCGTGGGCCGGACAGGCCGTTATGCGGTCCGGGTGGGAGAGTGACGCCCGCTACCTGATGTTCGAGGTCGGGCCCTTCGGCACCGGCCACCAGCATGAGGACAAGCTCGGGCTCTACCTTTGGGGCTGGGGGCGGCCGCTGCTGACCGAGGGCGGTAGCTACTCCTACGACCGCTCGAAGTGGCGGCGCTTCGTCCTTGACACACCGGCGCACAACACCGTGATGGTGGACGGCATGAGCCAGCGTCGGCGCGGTCTGCAAGAGCTTTACGAGACCGATGAGCCGCTGGAGGGCGTGTGGGCGACGAACGAACTCTTCGACTGGTGTGTGGGAACCTACGAGACCGGCTACGGTGAGGAGCGGATGGACTGCACCCACGAGCGCTCGGTCATCCATCTGCGCCCCGACGCGTACATCGTCATCGACCGCCTGCTCGATGCGGAGGGCGAGCATCTCTACGAGGCGCTTTTCAACCTCGACGCTGAGGACGCGCGGGTGCACGAAGACGGCCTGACGGTGTCGAGCGCCGATGAGGGCCGGGCGAACCTGACCCTCTTGCCGCTGCAGACCGAGGGCCTGTCGCTGCGCATCGCGAAAGGGCAGGAGGATCCGCTTCTTGGCTGGGTGCCGCGGACCGGCGAGCACCGGCCCGTTCCCTGCGCTGTCTACTCGAAGAGCGGGCCGACGCCGCAGGTGATGGTGACGCTGATGCTTCCGCACCCGACCGACGAGCCGCCCGCGGTCGAGGCCGAGCTTCTCGCGCAGACGGATGAGATGCTGGCGATCCGCATACGCCGCGAGGTGGGGGAGGAGACAGTACTCTACGCCTTCGACGGCCCGGTTGCGATGGAGGCCGGAGATGTGGCGACGAACGCGCGCCTCGCCGTGGCGCGCCGTGATGGAACTGGCGCGATCTCCGGCGGCGTGGTCGAGGGCACCGCGCTGGAAGTCGATGGGCAGCCGGTCGCGATGCAATGAGGCGGGGAGCCGGCCAGTCGATGGAAGGACCACGAGGGCTCGGCCGTGAATTGTGACGCGATGGATTACAAGGTCAACGAGAGGGAGGGCGCAGGATGCGTACGATCACGCTTATTCTTGCAGTGATGGTGGTGACCGCGATGGCAGCAGGCGCGCAGGAGTTTGAGCCGACCGAACCCTATCCGTGCTTTGTGCATGAGACGATCGCCGATCAGGATTACACGGTCGGGGAACTTCTCTATGAGGACGACTTCTCGGGCGACATGTCCAACTGGGTCTGGGAGGGTGACATCGAGCCGCGGATCGAAGAGGGGCGGATGGAGTTCCGGACGCGAACCGGGCTGACGGTCTGGTTTAAGGAGAAGCTTGAGGGCAATGTGATGATCGAGTACCAGCGGCAGGCGTGGGCCGGCGGCAGTGAATTCGACTACTGCCGCGACCTCAACTGCTTCTGGCAGGCGACTGACCCCGAGCACCCGGATGACTTCTGGGCGCGCTCAGAGTGGCGCGATGGCAAGTTCGGCAACTACGCGACGCTCAAGCAGTACTACGTCGGCTACGGTGGCGGGAACAACACCACCTGCCGCTTCCGCCGCTACGTCGGGGAAGCGCCGGTGCCCGATCCGATCC
The DNA here is from genome assembly GCA_046540615.1 of Armatimonadota bacterium. Classification (GTDB taxonomy): domain Bacteria; phylum Armatimonadota; class Zipacnadia; order Zipacnadales; family UBA5352; genus UBA5352. Next base: position 2,216 of record JBKHFA010000064.1, read on the forward strand.
ACCACTACGACGGGAACCCGCATTACATGATCGTACCGACACACACCTACACATTCCAACTGGTGTACTTCAACGGCCTCGTGCAGTACATTCGTGACGGCGAGATCATCTTCGAACTTGACGATCCGGAGCCCTACGAATCCGGGCACTTCGGCTTCCGCACGACTCGCAACCACGAGTTCGTGGACAACTTCAAAGTCTACCGGCTCGAGGCGAAGTAGTGGTATTCCCCGATTGACGGCCTGGCTCTGAGAGCCCGTGATTCCACCTGCCGCCGCGACCAACCCACGGTCGCGGCGGTCAGTCTGTCCCCTCCGCGCGTCGTCGGCCGTCGATGCCGTCGCTTTCTGCGCCGTCGTTGCCGCCGTTACAGCATATACCGCGACAGATCTTCATCTTCGACGATGTCGCTGAGTTGCGAGTCGACGTAGCCGACGTCCACCTTGATCGCCTGTCCGGCAACCTCCGGCGCCTCGAACGAAAGCTCCTCCAGCAGCCGCTCCATCAGCGTGTAAAGGCGGCGCGCGCCGATGTTCTCGGCGGTGTCGTTGACCTCCTGCGCGAGATCGGCGATGCGGTCGAGCGCCTCGGCGGTGAAGTCGATGGTGACGCCCTCGGTCGCCAGCAACTCCGTGTACTGGCGAACCAGCGAATTCTCCGGCTCAACGAGTATCCGCCGGAACTCGTCGCCCGAGAGGCTGTCAAGCTCCACGCGGATCGGCAGCCGGCCCTGAAGCTCAGGAATCAGGTCGGACGGGCTGGAGACGTGGAATGCGCCTGCGCAGATGAACAGAATGTGGAATGTGTCGCATGGCCCGTGCTTCGTCTGCACGGTCGAGCCCTCGATGATCGGCAGGATATCCCGCTGAACACCCTCGCGGGAGACATCCGGCCCGTGCCCCTCGCCACCGCGGCCGGCCACCTTGTCAAGCTCGTCGAGGAAGACGATCCCCGACTGCTCGGCGCGTTCGATGGCCTCCGCGCCGATGGCGTGTGTGTCGATCAGCCGCTGGGCTTCCTGCCCTGCGAGGACCTCGCGCGCCTCGGCCACCGTCATCGTGCGCCTGGTCGTCTGTGAGGGGAAGAGGTTCCCCAGCATGTCCTGCATGCTGAAGCCCATCTCCTCGATGCCTTGCGGGGAGAATATCTGCAGATTCTGCGTCCCGCCGCCCTCCTCGACCTCGATCTCGACCTCCTGGTCCTCAAGCTCGCCGGCTTCGAGTCTGCGCCGGGTGTACTCGCGCACCTTCTGATGCTGCTCCCGCTGCTTGCGCTCGCGCTCCTGGCGCGTGGCGGCCTCCTCAGGGCTCTCCTCGCGGCCCATCATGCCCGGCCCCATCCACGGTGCGGAGCCCTCCGCTTCCGCCGGCGCCCCGCCGGCGAGGCTCTCGAGCAGTCGCTCATTGGCGCGCTGCTTCGCCTCGGGCATGGCACGCTTGAGGTGCTCCTTCTCGATCATGCGGTAGGCGATGTCCACGAGGTCGCGGATGATCGACTCAACGTCGCGGCCCACGTAGCCGACCTCGGTGAATTTCGTCGCCTCGACCTTAATGAAAGGCGCCTTCGCGAGTTGCGCGAGGCGGCGCGCGATCTCCGTCTTGCCGACTCCCGTCGGGCCGATCATCAGAATGTTCTTCGGGATGACCTCGTCGCGCAGGTCCTCGGCGACATGCCGTCGCCTGACGCGATTGCGCAGCGCGACCGCTACCGCGCGCTTCGCGTCATCCTGCCCGACGATGTAGCGGTCGAGTGACGCCACGATCTCCCGCGGCGTCATCTCAGAAGTCAGATCAGGCACATCTTGCTCATCTCTTCGCATCAACATCAGTAAGTTCTCCTGTCGGATGACTGGATCTCTCGTCTTTCGAGCAGAAAAAGGCGTTTGCAGTCCCTCAGTCGACTCCCCGTTCCGGGGATCACGGACACGCGATTGTGCAGTTCACTCGCAATGCGGGGCGCGGCCTCTCCGCGAGAGCCTATTCGCCGTCGCCCGCCGGCAGTTCCTCGATCGTCAGCGTGTCGTTGGTGTATACGCAGATATCACCGGCGATTCGCATCGCGGCCTCGGCGATCTCGCGGGCGCTCATCTCAGTATTGTGCAGCAACGCCTTCGCCGCGGCGGTCGCGTAGCCGCCACCTGAGCCGATCGCCATCAGGTCCTCGTCCGGCACGATCACATCGCCGTTGCCCGAGATCAGGAAGATGCTCTCGTCATCGGCCACCAGCAGCAGCGCCTCAAGCTGGCGGAGGACCTTGTCCGTCCGCCACAGCTTCACCAACTCGACGGCCGCCCGCGGCAGGTTTCCGTTGTACTCGTCCAGCTTCTCCTCAAGCCGCTCGAAAAGCGCCAGCGCGTCCGCGGCGGCCCCCGCGTAGCCCGCGATCACCTCGCCATCGCGCATCGTGCGGACCTTCTGCGCGGTGCCCTTGACGATGGTGTCATCGATGCTGACCTGCCCGTCACCGGCCATCGCCGTCTTCCCGTCGCGACGCACGACGATCACTGTCGTTGAGCGCGTCATTTCGTCTCCTCCTCGGCCGCCCGCCCGGCGCCAGTCCGATCCTCGGGACCGGCATCATCAGCCAGCGGGTGCGCGGCCGTGTACACTTCTTTCATTCGAGCCGTCGTCACATGTGTGTAAATTCCCACAGTTCCGAGAGACTTGTGACCGAGCAGCGCCTGGATCGATCGCAGGTCCGCTCCGCCGTCGAGCAGGTGCGTGGCGAACGTGTGTCTCAGCGCGTGCGGTGTGATGCGACTTGATGCCGCCGCGTCAAGCACATGCCCATGCACCCGCTTCTGCACTCCCCGGACCGTCAGGCGACTCCCGTTGCGGTTCAGAAAGAGCGCCTGCTCATCCGGCGACTGCGCCTCGCGCAACAGCTTCTCACGCCCATCCGCCATGTATCGACGCACGGCGGCGATCGCGCGTTCGCCCATCAGCACGATCCGCTCGCGATTGCCCTTCCCGAGCACCCGAATCTGCTGCTCGCTGAACTCGAGATCGCCCACGTCCATCGCCACGAGTTCGCTCACTCTCACGCCGGTCGCGTAGAGCATTTCGAGGATCGCGCGATCGCGCTGCCCGAGCGGCGTACTCTCATCCGGTGTCGAAAGAAGCTGCTCCATCTCGTCCGGGTAAAGATACTCCGGCAGCTTCTCCTCCCGCTTTGGCGTCGGGGCAACCGCCGCGGGATTGTGCGTCACCGCGTCCTCGTTGAGCAGATAGCGAAAGAAAGAGCGCAGCGCCGAGAGCTTCCGGCCGATGCTCGATCGGTCGTACTTCTGCCGCGACAGGTGCGCGAGAAAGCGTCGAACCACGCGGTAGTCCACCGAAGGCCAGTCGTACGCCCGCTCCTCGCCCCACTGATCGCTCAGGAAGTCCGCGAACTGGATCACGTCCTTTGCATAGGCTTCCGCCGTGTTCGGCGACAGCCGACGCACGTCAGTACAATATCTCAGGAACCCATCCAGCCATCCCGCGTGCATTATCTCGACCCCTGGTGTGATGCAATTCGCCGGCCTGCGCTACTCTCCGTGACGCCTCGGACGCCGCGCCTTCGTCTCAGTCGGCGCCCGCGTAGTTCTCGATGGCCTTCAGAGCGCGTTCCTGCTGCTGCTCCCGACGCTCTGGTTTCTCAAGACCCCGATCGTGGCTGTGCTCCGGGATCATGCCGAAGTTTGCCTGAAGCATCCTCCCGTCGGCATGTGGCATAAGCTCCGACAGCGCCCGGCAGAGCGCTCCCGTCAGCGACTCGGCGGGTGGTGGCAGCGGCTCTGCGCCACTGGACAGTCGCGTGGCCCCAATCCCCGCGACGGCTCCCAGCGCCATCGCTTCCGCATAACCCCAGGCGCCCGTCAGCGCGCCCGCGAGCAATACGCGGCCCACGCGGCGAAGCTGCAGGCTTGCGAGAGTCGCCTCCCGGCCCGCGAGCCACGGCGTCCGCTGGACGCAACCCGGCCGAAGAATCTGCACCTCCGCGAGCGCGTTCACCGCGCTCAGCGCATTCCGCTGGTCCTCTGATGGAAGCGCGGTGACCAGTCCGTCCAGGTGATAGGCGGTCCGCCCGGCATCGTCAGGTGTCAGACACAGCGCCGGCGGCTCGATCGTCGTCTCCGGCCCCCGCGGGCCCTGCAGTACGCGCCGGAGACCGTCCTGAGGATCGGCCGCGAGGCGCTCCACCGGCACCGATTCCTCGGCGAGCACCATCTCATCGTCAAAGCCTGGCGGTTCACTGTCATCTGCAGCCGCAAGTCGCCTGGTCAGTTCCTCCGCCTCCTCGGCGGTCAGCGGGAGGAAAAGTGCTGGCTCCGCGCCGGGATACGGCTCCTCCCACGCAGCGCTGGAAAGGTCCATCGATTCCGCGGCGACCAGTGGCGGGCGTCCGATGAATGAGAAGTGAAAGGGCGTGTCCGCGGCGCGATGGATCGCGCGCGCCAGGGGTGACCATGTGCCCGGTCCGCTCGCGACCACCACGGGCCCATCCGGCAGCGTCCGGATCTCCTCGCGTACAAGCTCGATTCCATCGGCTTCTTCGATGCATTCAGCCACGGTGGTAGCGAATCGCGCCCGGTCTACTCTGAGCGTCTCTTCACCGATCCGGGCCTCGTCGGCACACTCCATGATGGCGGGGCATGTGCTTCGAAGCTCGGCCTTCAGGAGGCCGGTCGCGCGGTCGAGGTCCTCGACTCCGAGGTCGGATGTTCCCGTCAGTTCGCCCGGAAGGGCGGTGTCATGGATGGTCGTTTGCGTCGCGGGGCGCTGCTCGTAGAGTGTCACCCGGGCGCCCGCTGCCTCTGCGGCGAAAGCCGCCGCAGATCCGGCGAGTCCGGCGCCGATGACGCTGACGTGGCCTGCGCTCATAGTATCCTCAAATCGTGCTGCAAGTCGCGGCTATCGCGTTCGTCCGGGCCCCGGTTCGCGGTTGCGTCAGGGCTGCCAGGTCGGGTGAGCCGTGGTGTAGCGTTCAATGTCAATTCCGCTCGCATCACTCTGCTCAATCCGCGGAGGTTCGGGCGGCGCGACCTGTGCCACCGCCTCACCGGCCTCCCACCACAGCAGTCCGGTGATCCAGAAGGCGACGGCCCAAACGGCCGCCAGCGGCAGGACCATGAGCAACACCGTCCTGAACCACCCGCGCTCGGCGCGGGCCGGCTCCTCAAGTCTCAGATCGTCCGCACTCATCCGATCTCCTCACCTGCGCGGCTACCGCTTTCGATGCCTCTTCATCCGGACTTTGCCGCACTTCGGGCACTTGAACTTGCGCTTGTTGTGGAAGATGCCCTTCTGTTCCTTCATCGCCACGCGGCACTTCGGGCACGTCACGGTACGTCCTCCTCGGTTGATTGGGGGGCAACGAATGTGCACCGATGATTGTACCGGCGGGCCCGGCGGAAAGTCAAGGAACTGCGTGGCGGCCCTGTGCAGATGACTATCCCAAAGTAATGAGCGCCCGACCTTCAGGCCGGGCGCTGCATGGCAAGCCTCTGCGTTGAACTCACCACATTGCCGTGGCGTCGCCGGAGTCGCCAGCCTTTGTTACAACGACGTTGGCGGCACGAGGGCCCTTCGCGTCCTCTTCCACATCGAACTCCACTTCAGCGCCTTCGGAGAGCGACTTGTAGCCCTCCCCGGCGATTGCCGAGTAGTGGACGAAGACATCTTCCCCGTCCTCGCGCTCGATGAAGCCGAAGCCCTTTGCGTCGTCGAACCATTTCACTGTACCGGTGGCCATTACGGGTACCTCCCGCGACGTTTGGTGCGCTGCTCTCGCACCGCGAAAGAGCATCACAGTGCTTCGAACAACAACACAACTCTATAAGACTCAGGAGGAGTATAAGCGATTGGCAAAAACTGCGCAAGAGGAACGGCATCCCAATGTTCAGGAATTGCTGGTGAACACATTGCATCCAGTCGCATCGCGACGTGCAGCCGCTTCGTCGGCGCGACCGCAGAGGCGTCATCGCACCGGAGTGTACCACGCCTCATCGAGTTGCGCCTGCGTGACATTCTTCACGTGACCATCCCCGAAGAGCACGTTCCAGCGGCCCTCCTCGTAGCTGCGCCCGCCGTGCCAGGAGCCATGGCCATCCATCAGGATGTTCGTGCCAACGGGGTCGGACAGAAGTGAGGGACCCACGCCCGAGAACGCCACCTCCGTGCGGAAGTGATAGCTGGAGCCGACCGCCTCGAAGGCCGTGGGCTGAGCGTCCATCTCGTAGGGGGTGTTCTCAAGTCGGTCATAGCCTTTGTCGGCGGCACAATGGAAGATCTCGCGGTTCTTGATGTACGGTTGCAGCACGTCCTTTACACGCGGCATCTGCGCGATCAGCGCCTGCCACTCCGGATGGCCCTCCCAGATCTGCGGGCAATGCGAGTCGGGTGCATCGACTGCGAACGGGTAGCGGTCGTCGTAGTCGGCGGCGTACATCTCGAAGGCAAGACCAAGCTGCTTGAGGTTGCTTGCGCACTGCGTTTCCCGCGCCTTCGCACGTGCTCGCGCAAAGACAGGAAAGATCAGCGCGGCGAGGATCGCGATGATTGCGATGACCACGAGAAGTTCGATGAGGGTGAAGGCCAGGCGTCTCCCTGTAGCCATCACTCGCCACCGCCATACTCCGAGATGCGGCGGAGGTCCGCCGGGTCAAAGGGGAGATGATCGCTGCGCAGATCGGTCACGAACCAGTAGCGCCGCCGATGGGCCGGCGATGGCCCGAGGCGCCTCACGGCTTCTTTGTGCTGCGGGGTCGCGTAGCCCTTGTTGCTCTCGAAGCCGTATCCCGGGCATGTGATCGCAAGCCGGGCCATCGCGCGGTCGCGTGTCACCTTCGCGAGGATCGACGCTGCGCCCATGCGCGGCGAACACGCGTCGCCGCCGATGAACGCCTGGTGCGGGTGCTTCATTCCTCGCGGCTCAAGCCCGTCAACGAGCGTGAAGTCGGGCTGAGTACTCAGCCCCTCCAGCGCCCGGCGCATCGCCAGGCAGGTCGCGCCCCAGACGTTGAGGCGATCCACCATCTCGGCATCGACCACACCGATCGACCACGCGGTCGCGCGTTCGCGAACCTGTTCGTACGCCTCATCCCGCTGCTCAGGGGAGAGGAGCTTCGAATCATTAACCAGTGTAAGCTCGGCCTCGGGCTCGAGGATCACCGCGGCGGCAACCAGCGGCCCGGCCATCGCACCACGACCGACCTCGTCAACGCCCGCGACAAGGCGATGCCCCTGCGCGAGCGCCCAGTCGTCGGGTTCGCCAAATTCGTAGCGCGGCTCCCGGGTCGTATCCATGTCGCTGCCCGCTCCCCGTCGATCGCGGTTGAGGGTAGTGTACAAACAAACGCCCGCACATGTAAAGACCCGGGCCGGATTTGCGCGGCCGGGTCGAGGTGCGGGCCTGAAGACGCGTCAGGACGGGCGCGGGTTCAGTGCAACACGCGGATTCGTTGCGGCGGCCAGAAGATCACCATGGCCTCGCCAAGGATATTCTCCCGCGGGACATACGGGCGGGGTTCCACCTGCCCGGTTGTGGGGTTGATCGCTTCCCACCGGTGGCTGTCATTGGAATCGTTGCGATTGTCGCCCATCACCACGTAGTTGCCCTCCGGAATCCTGACACACGAACCCTCCCGCGGCCAGATGTAACGCGGCTGCTCCGCGATGAAATCCTCCACAATACGCTCGCCATTGCGATGGAGAGCGCCGTCTGTGACACAGAGTTCGTCGCCGGGGGCGCCCACGACGCGCTTGATGAAGTCACGGTCCACCGGCGAGGCCGCGGGGGGCGCGTTGAAGACAACGATCTCCTCAACCTCCGGTTCGCGGAAGAAGTACGTGAACTTGTTTACGAGGATCCGGTCACCGGTCTGCAGCGTCGGCATCATCGACCCTGACGGGATGAAGAATGCCTGGATGACGAAGGGGCGGAGAAGGCAGAACACCAGCAGCGCCGCCACGAGCCCGGAGTCAACGAACTCCAGGATCGTGGCGCGCAGTGATGTGTCCATCTCGATGCGTGGCACCGCTACGCGGATCGCCACGATTGCTCCGATCAACCCGACGATGTGCCACGGATTGTCGAAGGCAAGTAGTGTCTGTGCTCCGTCCACCTTACTCCTCGCTGCCCGCCTCGGCAGTGTCCTCCTCAGATGCGGCCGGCACGGCCTCCCTGAGGATGCGCTCCCGCACGCGGGCGCCGCGGCCGACGCGCTGGCGCAGGTAGTAGAGCTTCGCGCGCCGCGGATTCCCCGGGCGCGTCACCTCGACGCTGTCAACGGTGGGGGAATGCACCGGGAATGTGCGCTCAACCCCCACGCCGTGGGTCACGCGGCGGACGGTGAAGGTCTCGTTGAGACCGGCGCCCTTCCGTGCGACGACGACGCCCTCGAACGGCTGGAGGCGCACGCGGCGCTCCTCACCCTCGCCCTCAGTGATGCGAACACCCACTCGCACGGTGTCACCGGGTTGAAACTCCGGCACCTCGGACTTCTTGTTCTCCTCTTCTATCTGCCTCAGCAGGTCGGTCATCGTAATTGCTCCTCACTCACACCGGCTCCTGGCGCCGGCGTCTGGTTCATTGATCGCCCGGTTCGTCCGTGTTTTCGGCATTTGCGATTTCGGCCAGCAGTTCGCGGTCATCTGAGTCCAGACGAGCGCGGGCAAGCAGGTCGGGCCGGCGCTCGAGCGTTCGCCTCAACGACATCTTCCGGCGCCAGCGCGCAACGACCGCATGGTCACCCTCCACCAGTTCCTCAGGCACCTTCATCCCGCGAAACTCCGGCGGTCGGGTGTAATGCGGGTGCTCCAGCAGCCCATCTTCAAAAGAGTCCTCGGCCGCCGACGTCTCGTTGCCCAGCACGCCGGGCAAAAGCCTCACGACCGCATCCACCAGCACCAGCGCGGGAAGCTCTCCGCCGGTCAGCACATAGTCACCGATCGAGATCTCATCGGTCACCAGCAACTCCCGGACGCGCTCATCCACGCCTTCATAATGTCCGCACAGCACCACCATCTGCCGCAACCCCGAGAGCCGCCTCACCTCTGACTGCGTGAGCGTCTCGCCCTGCGGCGTCATGAGCACCACGGCCGCGTCCGGCTCAGCAACAACGTCCTCGATGCAGGCGACGAGAGGCTCGGGCTTGAGCACCATCCCCGCTCCGCCGCCGTAGGGAGCGTCATCGACAATTCGGTGCCGGTCGGTGGTCCACTCGCGCGGATTATGCACACCAAAGCTCACGGCGCCCGCTTCATCAGCCCGCGCCATGATGCTGAACTGCAGCGCGCGCTCGATCATCTCCGGGAACAACGTCACGACATCGACGCGCACACGCACACCGCCCTGACTGCTTCCCCGGTCGACCTCCGAAAGCGAGAAGGGCCGACCTGGGCCCCGCTCAACCTCCCGACTATCGCGGTCAGTCCAGCAGGCCCTCCATCGGCTCGATGAGAATGCGACCCTCTTCGAGGTCGATCTCCTTTACGATGCTCTCCACCGCGGGGATCAGCACCCCGCTGTCAAGCTCATAGACGTCGTTGGCGCCGGTCCGGAGGATCTCCTCGACATACCCAAGCTCGCGGCCATCCGTGGTGACCGCCTTCAGCCCAATGATCTGAAAGTCGTAGTACGCGCCCTCGGGCGGCGGCGGAATCTCAGGTCGCTCGATGCGCAGGATGTGATTGCGGATTGCTTCCGCCTCATCCCGATCTTCGACGCCCTCGAGCTTCACGATGCAGCGCCCGCCGACGATGCCCTTGACATACTCGACATGCGCTCGGGCCGGACCGCCCCTACCGACAATCTCAAGCGCCGGCCAGTCAGGCAGGCGCTCGGGGAAGTCGGTGTTCAGATCGACCCACACTTCACCGTCCAGCCCGTGCGGCTTGACGACAGAGGCAAGCTCGATGTAGTTCGGGTCGGGGGCGGGCCGCTGCTTACGCCCGCTCGATCGTCGGCGTCTCGACCTCGCCAACCTGGGGGGAGACCTCCTGCTCGGTTTCCACGGTGATGCCGCCCTCAGTCTCGCGGATCTCGACGATCTCATCGTCTCTGAGGACGATCTCGACACCGCGGAGGGCGGTCTGAATATTGTCACCAACGGACACGTCGGTGTGGCTCTCGATGGTGCCACGGACGATCTCCGTGCCCTCCTCGAGTTCCTCCACCTGCCGCTGGCGCTGGATCAGTTGATCCTTGGCCTGGCGGAAGCGCCGCTTCTCGGCCTCGATCTGCTGGCGCACGGCCATCGCCTGCTGGATGTCACTACGCTGAAGCTCGGTGACGTACTGCCGCGCGCCGACGTCAAGCTGGGTAATGCGCTCGTCGATCTGCTCGATGGCCTCGGAAAACTCATCGTCGAGTTCCTGCTTGAGGCCCTCAGTGACGATCGCGCGCAGAACAACGTCTCGTTTGATCGTGACGGAATCGGCCATGACAAAATCCTCCAAGCCGGCTGTGCCGGCTAATATGCTCCCCGTCAACTCAGACGGCGGGACCCGCGTCGAATTGCCGTCCGTCAGGAGAGAATCTCAACGGTGGCTTTGCGTTCGGTCTTCGCGGCCGCCGCTTTAACGATGGTGCGCATCGCATTGGCGATCCGACCGCCCTTCCCGATCACCTTGCCGAGATCGTCCTCGGCCACCGACACTTCGTACACAACAATGCTCTCGCCGGACACCTCGTTGACACGCGCCTCGTCGGGTTCGTCAACGAGTGATTTCACCATCAACTCTACCAGCTCTCGCATCGGATGTGCCCCCAGTGTGTGAGCGGGTTCAGGTGCATGTGTGAAGGCTCGGGATGTCGTGCTCTGACGCAAGGCGCGTTCGCTACGCCTCGGCGCCCTCTTCTTCGGTCTCAGAGGCTTCCTCGTCGGCCTCCTCAGCGCCCTGCTCATCGGTGGCTTCGGCCTCGACCTCGGGCTCCTCCGCGGCCGCCTCGGTCTCTTCGATCTCGGCGGACTGTCCCTCGGCGCCCTCAATGACACCGGCCTTGATAAGGAGCGAACGAACGGTCTCTGTCGGCTGTGCGCCAATCTCGAGCCAGTGCTGAATGCGCTCGGCATTCACCTGAAGCTCATTCTCGTCGCCGACCGGGCAGTAGTAGCCCAGTTCCTCGATGGCGCTGCCGTCGCGCCTCTTCTTTGCATCTGCGATCACGATCCGGAAATGCGGATCATGCTTGCCGCCCAACCTCTTGAGTCGAATCTTCGTCGCCAAGCTTACGTCGCTCCCTTCGCCGGGCTTAGCGAAGCCCGATCTGCATTCCGCCGATCCGGGCCTTGCCGCCACCGGTGAGCTGCTTCATCATCTTTGAAAGCTCGCGGAATTCCTTCAGCATTATGTTTACGTCCTGCACGCGCACCCCACTGCCCGCCGCGATCCGTCGCTTGCGACTGGCGTTGAGCACGTCAGGATTGCGTCGTTCCTGGGGCGTCATCGAGTTGATGATCGCCTCAACCCGGTCCAGTTCCCTCTCATCGAAGTCGGCAGGGCCGAGGTTCGGCATCTGCTGGGACAT
>JBKHFA010000065.1:0-13709 GCA_046540615.1 Armatimonadota bacterium
GCATTGCTCGTGTGCATCCCGTCCTTTGCGGACTACAGCGGGAGCCTGACCTCGGAAGATGGCGGTCTCGACGGTCGTGAAGAGTGGATAGACCCCGGCCACAGCACGATCGAGTGGTCCGTGGTCTGGAGCGAATCCAACAACGCGTACCAGTACGACTACACATTCTCTGTCCCGGAGTTCGCCATCAGCCACATGATCATCGAGGTCAGCGACGACTTCATCATCGATGACATCTGGGATGTCCAGGGCGAACACGGGGAAATCGCAGGCCCCGACACGTACACCGGCGGGGGTGGCGACAACCCGAACATGCCCGGCTCCGTCTACGGCATCAAGTTCGACGAGTATATTGAGGACGAGGAAGATCCGGGCTACCTGACGGCAAACGCGAGCTTCTTGAGCAGGCGCAACCCGGTCTGGTCGGACTTCTACGCCAAGTGCGGCGGCCGCCAGGGCATCATCAACGAGGCGTGGAACGCCGGGTTTGCGGACACCAATCCGCTCGATCCACCCAGCGACGGCTCGATCAACAATCACATCCTCGCGCCGAACGGCTACGTGCCGGAGCCCGCAACGACCGCGCTCTTCGGCCTCGGCCTCGCCGGACTGGTCGGAGCGAAGCTGCGCAAGCGACGCGAAGACTGAACGAAGAGGCGTTTTCTGATACTCATGAGGCGACCGCTGACAGCGGTCGCCTCTTCGATTCCGCCTGATGGCTCCCGGCTTACTCCTCCACGCCGAGGCCTTTCAGCAGCGCCCGGCGCATCGTCTCCACAGGCGGCTGCTCCCCCGACCAGTACTGCAGCGAAATCGCGCCCTGATGCACCAGCATACCCGCTCCGTCCACCGTCTCCGCGCCCACCCCGCGCGCCGCCTGCAGCAGCACCGTGTCGATCGGGTTGTACGTGAGGTCCGCGACGACCTGACCCGCGCGCATCCAGTCGGCGGGGATGACTGGATCGACTTCGTGCTGCGGATACATCCCCACCGACGTGCAGTCCACGATCACGTCCGCGGCACTGACGGCCTCCCGTGCCTCCGACGCATCGAGGGCGATTGCGGCCACCTCGTCGAGGCCCGTGGTGCTCCTCACAAGCTCCGCCACCTCCTCCGCGCGCTCGAGGGTGCGGTTAACGACGGTGATGCGTCGCGCGCCGTCCCTCGCGCAAGCCCATGCCACCGAGCGCGCTGAGCCGCCGGCGCCTGTCAGCGTCACCGCCTGCCCCTCGACACCGTGCCCGTGTTCGGCCAGCGAGCGCAGGAAGCCCGGCCCATCGGTGTTGTGCCCCATCAGCGAGCCGTCCTCCCGCCGAACGATCGTGTTCGCCACACCCAGCGCCTCGACCGCATCGTCGAACTCGTCGAGGTACTCGATGACCGCGCTCTTGTGCGGAATCGTCACGTTGAGGCCGACCAGTCCGAGGCCGCGAACCCCGGCGAGCGCCTCCCCTACCCGCTCGGGTTCGACCGCGAATGCCAGGTACGTCCAGTTCAACCCCATCTCCTCCAGCGCCGCGTTCTGCATCGCGGGAGACAGACTGTGCTCGATGGGCCAGCCGATCACCCCGACGAGGCGTGTCCTGGTGTCAGGTCTCATCTGATTGCGCCTCCTCGGCGGTCTCCGGCCAGAATCCCATCCGGCGGGCCACGAACTCCTCCATCCGCCGGTGAATCGCGCGAGTGAAGATGAACTCCTCCTCGGAGATCCTGTCCACCCAGATGGTGTAAAGCCCGGCGCGGTTGCCGGCGATGACATCCGTCATCACCTGGTCGCCGATCATCGCCGTCGTCTCGGGCGTGCTGCCGAGTTCGCGCATCGCCCGGCGGACCCCGGCGGTGAAGGGCTTGCGATCCCACGTCCAGACATTTATGCCGGGGATGCCCATCGCTTCGGCGAGCCTCCGCATGCGCCGCCCGGTGATTGAGTTTGACACGAGGTACAACTTGAAACTCTCCCCTGCCCGCTCCGCCCACTCGAGACGATCGGGCGTCACCTCGGGCGTCCCGTGCGCGATCAGCGTGTTGTCCACGTCGATCAGCAGGGCCTCGATGCCCCGCCGCTCCAACGCGTCGAGATCGATGTCGGCGACACTCACGACGACCTCATCGGGTCTGAAGATGTCCCACAGCCCCATCAACTCACCGTCCCCTGATTCGTTCGATCGCCCGCAGATGCTCCTGGTAGTTCGGCGTGAACACATGCGTCCCATCGGGGCGGGCTACGTAGAAGAACGCGTCCGTCTCGGCCGGCCTCAGCGCAGCCAGCAGCGATGACAATCCGGGCGACGCGATCGGTCCGGGCGGCAGTCCGCTGTGAAGATACGTATTGTAAGGCGACGCCACTTCCAGGTCTTCGAAGAGCAGTCGCTCCTTGTGCTCGGGCAGAGCGTATTGCACGGTCGCATCGATCTGCAGTTTCATGCCGCTGTCCAGCCGATTCTGAATGACACCGGCGATCAGTGGCCGCTCCTCCGCCACCCGGGCCTCGTGTTCGATCAGTGAAGCCAGCGTCACGATCTCATGCAGCGTCAGCCCCCGCGCCTCGATCTCCTCGCGATGAGGCTGATAGAAGCGAGACTCCAACTCAGAGACCATCGTGATGATGATCGGCTCCGGACGGAAGTCGCAGCAGAAGTCGTAGGTCTCCGGGAAGAGGTAGCCCTCCAGGCTGCCCTCGGGCAGAGGCATCTTTGTCTCTGACGCCACCGTGGACGCCACGGCGGCCTCGACGAAGTCCTCGACGCTCATCACCAGCCCCGCCCCCTCAACGCGCTCGGCAATCTCCGTCAGGCGCAGCCCCTCGGGGACCGTCAGTCGCCGGATGGCGACCTCTCCCGATGCGATCTGCCACGCGATCTCCTCGCCGGTCATCGCCGGGGATATCTCAAACACTCCCGCCTGCAGCCTGCCCGCCAGGTCCTTGAACCTGAGCATCAGCGTGAAGGCGCGGTCATCTCGGATCAGGGCCTCCTCGTGGAGCAGTCCAACGATCTCAGCGACGGAGCTTCCCTCAGGTATCTGAACCAGCTTCGGCTCGCCCGAAGGATCCGCGGGCGCAATGCCTTCGCGGTACCAGTTGATCCCCAGCAGCACTGCTCCACCGATGACGACAAGCACAATCACGATCGCAGCGAGGAGCCATCGCTTCATGCCTGATCGCCGCCCGCACGGCGCCGGTCGAGCCACGTCTGCAGAATCAGCGCCGCCGCGACCTTATCCACGTGCCCACGACGATCGCGCTCGGTCAGGCCCGCCTCCTGCATCGCGCGCGCGGCGACCGCCGAGGTCATGCGCTCATCGCTGATCTCCACCGGGATCCCGCTCACCTCGCGCAACCGCTGCACGAACTCGTCCATCTTCTGCGCGGCCACGCCCCGCTCGCCCCGCAGATTCGTCGGCATGCCGACCACGATGCATTCCACGTCCAACTCCCGTGCCCGCTCAACGACGCGGGCCACCGGATCGTCGTCCTCATTCAGCGTGATTACCTCAAGCGGCGACGCGATGAGTCCCGACTCGTCGCTGACCGCCAGCCCGATCCGCCTCTCTCCAGCATCCACCCCAAGCGCGCGCATCCTCAGCCTCCAAGCTGCTCGGTCAATACGTCGAAGGCGGCCGCGACCGCGTCACCGAGCTTCGAGGGATCGCCGCCGCCCGCCTGCGCGAACTGCGGCGCCCCGCCTCCTCCGCCTCCGGCGCGCCGGGCCACGTCGCTGATCAGGTTGCCCGCATGCGCGCCGCGTCCGATCAGGTCATCGGAAACCTTCGCCACCAGCGCCACCCCGTCCGCATCTGATCCGAGCACCGCCACCCCGCTGTCGAGCTTTGCCACGATCTCATCGGCGAGACTCTTGAGCATCTCGCGGTCCGCGCCATCGATCACGCTGGCCACGAGCGTGACACCGACGACCTGCTCCGCCTGCGCGATCAGGTCGGGCACGTTGATCGACGCCGACATCTGCCGCGCCTCCTCGACCTCGCGCTCAAGTTCGCGAATCCGCTCGCGCTGCGCGTCAATGCGCTCCGCCAACTCATCGACAGGGCAGTTCAACTCCTGTGAGAGCGCCTGGAGGCGCTCGTCGGCTTCACGCGAATGTTTCACCGCGGGCATCCCGGCGACGGCTTCGATCCGCCGCGTCCCGGCGGCGACTGAACTCTCCGCGAGCAGACGCAGCGAGCCGATCTCACCGGTGCGGCAGCAGTGGATGCCACCGCAAAGCTCGAAGCTCGTCTCCCCCACACGGACGGTGCGCACGGCTTCGCCGTATTTCTCATCAAAGAGCGCCAGAGCGCCCGAATCTCGCGCCTCGTCGAGGTCCATGAATTCAATGCTGACAGGCAGATCCTCGAGGATCCAGCGATTCACCCACTCCTCGATCTCCACCAGCGCCTCATGATCGACCGCCTGATGGTGAGAGAAGTCGAAGCGAAGCCGGTCCGGCCCCACCAGTGACCCCGCCTGCTTCACGTGCTCGCCCACGACCTGCCGCAGCGCGGCATGCAGCAGGTGCGTGGCGGTGTGATGCCGCCGGATCGCGTCCCGGCGGTCCTCGTCGATGGTCGCGGTCACGCCGTCACCGGTCGCGACTGAGCCCTCGACGACGCGGCCGATGTGCGCCACCGCCTCGCCCAGCGGCTGGGTGTCCGTGACCTCGAAGCGGAAGGCCTCGCCACGGATGACGCCCGCGTCGCCGACCTGCCCGCCGCGCTCGGCGTAGAAAGGCGTCTCGTCGAGAACGATCGCCCCTTCGCCACCCTCGTCGAGGCTGTCCGCGAGTTCGCCCTCAACAACGATCGCCTGGACCTTCCCCGGAGCAGTCACCGCGTCGTAGCCGAGGAACTCGGTCGACTCCAACTCTGCCGCGACCGACGAGCCGCCGTGGATCGCCAGCCCCGTCACGGCCGCCCGCGCGCGCTCCCGCTGCGCTGCCATCGCGGCTTCAAAGCCCTCCATGTCCACCGTCATCCCGTGATCCTGCGCGATCTCCACCGTCATCTCGCGCGGCAGGCCGAAAGTGTCGTAGAGCTTGAACGCCTCGTCGCCGGGGATCTCAGTTTCACCTTTCTGCTCGAGCATCTCGATGAGTCCGTGAATGCGGTCTATCCCGCGCTCAAGTGTGGACGCGAACTGCTCTTCTTCGGCCCTGACGACACCGACGGAGAACTCCTGTCGCTCACGAAGCTCGGGGTACGCCTGCCCCATCACGTCGGCGACAGTCGGCAGCAGCCTGTGCATGAAGGGCCCGTCCGCGCCGATGTCGAGGCCGAAGCGGTAGGCGCGGCGCAGGAACCTGCGCAACACATAGCCGGCGCCCTCATTCGCAGGCGCGACGCCGTCGGCGGTGAGCATCGCGGCGCCACGGACGTGGTCGCAGATCACCCGCAGCGCCACGTCGGTCTCCGGATCGTCGCCGTAGCTCAGCTCGCGCCCCCAGTCCTCGCGCGCGATCTCGATGGTGCGCTGGATGATCCGCCACATCTCATCGGTCTCCGTGCTGAACTGCTTATCCTGCAGGATCATCGCGAGACGCTCAAAGCCCATCCCGGTGTCGACCCCCGGCGAGGGCAGTTCCGTCAGCGTCCCGTCAGGGGCCTCCGTGTACATCTGAAAGACGAGATTCCACAGTTCAACGAAGCGGTTGCAATCACATGCGGGCCCGCAGCCGGCCTCTCCGCAGCCGCTCTCAGGCCCGTTGTCAAGATGGATCTCGGTGCATGGCCCGCAGGGCCCCTCCCAGCGCTCCTCGGGCCACCAGTTTTCACCGCGGCCAAGGCGCACGATGCGATCGATCGGCACGCCGATCTGCTCGTGCCAGATGCGCTCGGCCTCGTCGTCATCGGTGAACACCGTGATCCACAGGTCGGCGGGGTCGATGCCCAGCACGTCCACGACGTACTCCCACGCGTACTCGATCGCCTCGCGCTTGAAGTAGTCGCCGAACGAGAAGTTGCCGAGCATCTCGAAGAATGTGTGATGGGTCGCGGAGCGGCCGACACGTTCGAGGTCGCCCATCCGGGCGCACTTCTGATTCGTCGCCACTCGCGGCGCGGGCGGCTTCTCCTCGCCTCGAAATGCGCCGATGAACGGCTGCATCCCCGCAACTGTGAAGAGCGTCGTCGGGTCGTCGGTGACAAGAGGTGTCGAGGGCAGGATCAGGTGCCCGCGCTCCTCGAAGAAGCCGAGGAAACTGTCGCGTATCTGCTGACACTTCATTGCTGGTGTACCTCTCCTGGTCGCGCACACAGGCGCTGATGAGATGAACTGTGCTGCCGAAATGATTGCGCCCGCGCTCTCGCGGACGATTGGTCGTCACCTGCCGGACAGCAGGCAGGCTATCCGTCACGCTTCTCCTCAAGAATCTCTCGCAGACGATCGATGGCCCGCCGCTGCAGGCGCGACACGTGCATCTGAGAGATGCCGAGACGATCTGCCACCTGCTGCTGGGACAACTCGTGGAAGTAACGCAGTATCACGATTACCCGCTGGCGCGGGGTAATCTGCTCCAGCGCCCACGAAAGCTCGCTGCGCTCATCGAAAAGATCCAGCGCCGGGTCTTCCTCCCCGGTCCGGTCGGCCAGCGAGGGACTTTCATCATCGCCCGGGGAATCGTCGAGGCTCGCAAGCTCGTACTGATTCGCCACCTCCACGGCCTCGATGACCGCCTCTTCTGAGACGCTCAGAGCCGAGGCCAGTTCGGAATACGTCGGCGACCGCCCGAGCGCCCGAGTGAGGTCCTCGCGGGCGTCACGCACCTGCAGACTCAGCTCCTGCACCCGTCGCGGGACGCGCACGCCCCACGTCGAATCGCGAAAGTACCGACGAAGCTCTCCTCTGATAGTCGGCACCGCAAACGTCGCGAACTTCGTCCCCCGCTCCGGATCAAAGCGATCGACCGCATTCACCAGGCCGATGTGCCCGACTCCCACGAGATCCCCCCAGGGGACCCCCGAGTCGCGGTAGGCGTTCACGACATGCCGAACGAGGCCCTCGTGCCGCTCGATGAGGTAGTCTCGCAGTTCGGGATCCTGCGTCTCCCGAAGGATCCGGAAAAGCTCCTTGGTGGAAAGGTCATCCCAGGTATCACTCATACTGTCACCTGGTCGCGCGTTTGACCATGATGACCCGGGTGCCGCTGCCCGGGGCGCTTTCCACGCGGAACGAATCTGTCAGTTCCTTCATGAGGCCGAAGCCCAGCCCGCCCTTCCCGTCAAGGCCGTCACGCTTCGACCGCTGGAGTTCCTTCGGGTCGAATCCCGCCCCCTCGTCCTCGATCTCGACTGTCATCTCGCCCTTGCCCGCGGTCAGGCGAACCTGGATCTTCCGGTCGGCAGGCTTGATGTCGTCTCCGAAGGCGTGGTTGATCACATTCGTGCAGGCCTCGGACACCGCCACCTTGAGGTCCTCGATGTCATCGACCGTCAAATCAGCCCGCAGACCGACGCCGCTGGTGGCCAGTCGGGCAAGCAGCAGAAACTCCGGCCTGCCGGGCAATATCATCTCGACGGTGTCGGCATTCCGATCCGCCATCGGTCACGTCCCCTCCTCGCCTGACTCGGCCGAACGAGCTTCGTTCAGCTCCTCCAGGCGGGCCGTGGCCGCCTCGACATCGGGCACCACGTTGAGTATCTCCTGCGTGCCCGAAATCTGAAAGATCTTCAGGAGGTTGGTTCGCGCGCAGGCGACGGCCAGGTCCCCTCCGGCCTGCCTGCACCTCTTCGCTGTCCCCACGAGGATCCCCAGTCCGGTGCTGTCGAGATACGTCAACTCAGTGAGATCAGCGATGACCCAACTGCTGCCCTCATCGACCAGCTTGTCCAGAGCGTCGCGCAAGTCGGGAGCGGTGTACGCATCAAGTTCGCCTGAAATTCGGCAGATGGCCCTGTCCTCACCGGCTTCCTCGGTCTGAATCCTCACTGTCTCGCCCTCCTGCATCCGTTTCAACGCCGGATTCGCCCGGCGTCGCCGTCCTCTCAGCATCTGCGCCCCCGCTGCCCTCGCGGACGGATCGATCATCATCGAAACATGATCGAAGCTCTGCAAGCCGCTCCGCTATGCGCTGCTCACGAGGCGCCGCGCCCGGCTCGTAGTAACGTCGAGGCTCCATCCCCGGCGGCCAGTAGCTCTGACGAACCCACCCGCCTGGATGGTCGTGCGGGTAGACGTACTGCGCGTCCTCATTCGCACCGGCCCGCGGTCCCCCGGCGAGGTGGTCGGGCACTCTCTTCCCACCTTCGTCCTGCACATCCCTCCGCGCCTCCGCGATGGCGGTGTACGCGGAGTTGCTCTTGGGCGCCACCGCGAGATGGATCGTCGCCTGCGCGAGCGGAATCTGCGCTTCAGGCAATCCGACGTATTCTACCGCATCAGCGGCGGCAACTGCAACCGTCAGCGAGGTCGCGTCGGCCAGACCCACGTCCTCGGCGGCAGCAATCACCAGCCGTCGGGCGATGAAACGCGGGTCCTCTCCGCCCTCCAGCATCCTCGCCAGCCAGTAGATCGCGGCGTCCGGGTCAGAGCCGCGAATGCTCTTGATATACGCGGAGATGGCGTCGTAGTGCTCGTCGCCGGCCCGATCATATGCCTGCACGGGCCTGTCCAGCGCGGCCTTTGCGTGAGCCATCGTCACCACCCGAGCGCCCTCGTCACCAGCCTCGGTGCTTCGCACGGCGACCTCGAGGGCCCCAAGGGCAAGCCGGGCATCTCCCCCGGCCGCCTCCGCGATGTACTGCACGACCTCGTCCGGCACCCGCGCCTGGAGACCGGCCAGCCCCCGGTCCTCGTCCGCCAGCGCCCGGCGGAGCAGTTCCTCAAGCGCCTCCGCTTCAAGCGGTTCCAGCGTCACAAGCCTGCAGCGTGACAGGAGCGGGTTGATGATGGAGAAGAAGGGATTCTCGGTGGTCGCGCCGATGAGCGTGAACGTGCCCTCCTCCACGTGCGGCAGCAGGTAGTCCTGCTGGGCCTTGTTGAGCCGGTGAATCTCGTCGAGGAAGACCACGGTGCCGAGATCGTGAAAGCCCATCCGCTCCTTCGCATCGGCCGCGGCCTCGCGAATGTCTTTAACGCCCGCCTCAACTGCCGAAAGCTGGACGAAGTGTGAGCTTGTTCGGCTGGCGATGATACGAGCGAGCGTGGTTTTGCCCGTGCCCGCCGGTCCGACGAGGATCATCGAGGGCAACCGATCGGCTTCAAGGGCGCGACGGATCATCGAGCCTTCGCGCAGCACCTCCTCCTGACCGACCATCTCGTCAAGGTCGCGGGGACGCATACGCGCAGCGAGGGGGGCGCTGCGGCCGATGCCGTGGCTGCTTTCAAAGAGGCTCTCAGTCATCACTTACGCCGCCGAGAGTCCGTTCGGAAGGAGAATCCGCGTCACAGGAGAAAAGCAGATCAGATGGCGAGGACCCCGCGATGACCGTTAGCCCGTTGGGTTGAGTACCCATCTGGAAAGTGGGTGCCCTCCCGCCGACTTTGTGTATCTTCACATGGAGGAAGCGGAGCTTCCTCGGGGCAAAGCCTCACGCCGCCGGCGGAGCCAGGCTCCCTTCTGTTTGGTGTTGGCTCAAACTTTAGGGGCGGCACGCATCTCGCAGGGTTGCCCTCGCCATGCACATAGTATCACATCCGGTCTTCGCACGCAAGTTCGGCCAACTGGTCCTTCGAACGGTCCGCCCGTCCGTGGGAGCCGTCGTGACGCGAAGCCCGCGCCCGCCATCATCGACGCACAGGAGGGCCGCCATGACACATTCAGACCTGTCCCGCGGCGCAGTGCGTCTCTGCGCCGCCCTGCTGATGATCGCGCTCTTCACGGCCCCGGCCCCTTGCGTGAGCATCGGCCCTGTCCCGGCCCGCCCTGCCGCCACCCTCTACCTCGTCGGCGACGGAGAGCCTGCGACCGCCACCGTCACCGTCATCGCCGAACCTGACGCAGCGCCCGCGCGCCTGCTGCTCCGCGCATTCGATGCTGAGGAGCAACTGTCACTGTGGCGTTATGTCGAGCACACCACGCCCGAGGTGATCGACGCCGTCGAACCAGCAGACGGCATCGACCTCCGCTCGCGCGAGAGTTGGCAGGCCGGCGAGGTGTTCAGCGTCAACGTGCCGATCGGCCCTGAGGGCGTCCACCAGGTGCGACTCGTCGCGGGAACGGGCGACCTGTCCGTCTCCGTCGATCTCCCGCGCGATTTGCAGTGGGGCTGGAGCGCGCAGAACGGGGCTTTCACGCCGTGGCCCGACATGCCGGCGACGCTTTACGCGTGGGTGCCGCCACACGCCGAGCAGCTTCGCATCCACGCCGGGGCCGCGCGTATTGCCGATGAACAGGGCACTGTGCTCGCCTCGCTCGACGACGGGCCGACTACTGTCGCCGTGGATCACACCGAGGTGCTCTGGCGTTTCGAGATGCCCGAGCGCGACTGGTCCTTCAGCGCCGCAGACTTCCCGCTGATCCTCTGCCCCACCGCGGAGGCCGCGCGGGCCATCAGGGCGTCCGTGGAGGTCCTGCCTGACGGCACGGTCGTCGCGCACAAGTTCCAGAGGCGCATCGCGGAGGTATTGCCGGAGATTCTCGCCAACCACGTCGGCGACACCGAGGAGTTGATCGTCCCGCTCGCGGACCGCCGCGAGGCGTGGCTTGCGGACCCGATGCGCAGTCTGGCGCTCATGGGCGCGTACCTCCCCGCCGTCGAACACCACCTCCGCTCGCAGAACCTCGATCCCGACAGCCACTGGGGCGGCTCGCTCGATGGCTGGCAGCAGTTCGTGGACCGGCGCGGGCGAGAGGGCCGCTGGGACCGTCCCGGCAAGATCGATGGCCTGCGGGCCGGCGCGTCGTCCGACTACGATGCCGCGGCCGAGCACCTGGCGCTGGCCGCGCTTGAGGATGACCCGACGAACCCCTGGTTCGGCCGCGAGGAGTTGCTCTACCGCGCCGCGGCGGCGGCCCTGCGCGATCTCATGCGTGTCTCAGAGAGCGAAGTCTGGCCGAATGTCGGCGCGGATACGACATACCCCGGCATGATGGCCTTCGTGCTCGGCAGCAAGACCCTTCCGGTCTACGGGCGGGCGGCGCCTCACCTGCCCTCCGAGATTCGCGATCTCTGGACGGAGGGCGTGCGGCGGCTCGTTGACCGCTCCTATCCCGACGGCCTCGTGAGTTGCCGCAACCAGTCATCACACTACCTCGTCAGCCACCAGGCATTCGCCGACGGCTCCGGGGACCCCCTCTACGAGGCGATGGCGCGGGTCTACGCCCACCGCTGGGTTGCCGGGCAGCACCCCTCCGGCTACCACATGGAGGCGGTCGGGCCGGACGCAAGTTACATCGGGATGACGCACTGGCATGAGGCCGTGTACTACCGCATGAGCGGCGATCAGACGGTCCTTGATTCGATGCGGCGTTCGTATCAGCTTTTCAACCACACGGTCGGCCCGGAGCCCGACGGCCGAATGCTCGGCGGCTTCAACTTCAACCATCGGGTCGGCGAGGGTTTCTACGGCGAGCAGTGGAGCGGCGCGAAGGGGATCGTCCACGCGGCGCTGCCCGAGGTCGGGCTGTGGTCCGATGATCCGCCGACCGAGGACGAGCTTGCGGAGGCGCGCGATCGCGTGAACGCGTTCCTCGATGACCCGCAGATGCCGCGGTACCCGAAGCTCACCACGCCGCGCTACCTCGCCTGGGGCGAGCCCGATCGCAGCGGCACATGGCCGTGCGAGGAGCCGGAGGCGTTCATCCGCACATTCGCCGACGAGTTCATCTTCGTCAGACGCCCCGCCTACTACGCCAGCCTCTACGTCGGCATGCCGGTGAGCGAGTTCTACATCCGCAACCGGGAGAAGCTGCGCGAACCCTACCCGGATGACGGCGAGAGCACCGGCGCCGAGTACGCGGACATCAAGACGATCACGCCCTTCGGCGGCGGTGGGCTGACCGGGGTCTGGACCGCCGACTACGGGCATTCGCTGATGGCCGCGAACTGGGCTCCCACGACGCACCACGGCCTCATCGCCACCGACGCGGACGGCCTCCGCTGGTGGGAGGACTACCATGCGCATGAGCACACACTGGACGCGGACGCCGCCACGCTGACCATCACCGGGCGCATCGAGGGCCAGCCGGTCGCCTACGAGCGCCGCTACGTGTTTGCCGACGACGCGATCGAGGTCGAACTGACCCTCACCGCCGACGAGGCGATCACGCTGCAGCGGCTCGTCGAGTGCGTCCCGGTCGCCCGAGGAGGCTGGAAGGCGCGAGGAGCCGAGCTTCAGGCCGCCGGCGCCACCAGCGGCGAGGCCCGCGCCGAGCGCTTCACCGTCAGCGACACCGAGGGCGCCGGAGTCGCATTCGAGTTAGACAGCGAACGCGACCTGCTGCTGGTCCCCGAGGGCCTGCAGACCGCAGGCTGGCGCCAGCTTCAGATCGGCCGCGTGGAGATCGGGCTGCCCGCCACGCTGCAGCCCGGAGAGCCGGTGACGCTCAATTACTCAATCCGTCCGCTGGACCGATGAGGACACATGACGCCCGAACCGCGCAGAGATGACGTGATGCGCAGACTCGCGTACGATCTGCCCCATCTCACTCGGGCGCGTCGCCCCAGTCGGGGATCTCCAGCGTCTCCCCGCCCTGGAGGATCGACTTGTACGCCATCACGCCCGGCGCCACGAAGCGCACCGCCTGCCACGCATTCACACGCGGCTGGCGCTCCTCGACGCATGCGCTGACGAACTCGTGGACCAGATACGCGTGCGAGCCGCCGTGACCGCCCTTATTCGCCGCCAGCTTCTCAGGCAGCGGGTCCTCCACCTCGCCCAGGTCCACGTCCTCCTGCGCGTCCTTCGTCAGCCAGACCGATCCGTTGAAGTTGCGCTCGAAGGCCCCCTCGGTGCCGTAGATCCGGAATGTCTCAAGGCACGGCGTTCCGATCCGTCGCATCTCCGCAATCCGACAGACCGAGCCGTCGCTCATGCGGTAGAGTCCGATCATGTCGCCGTAGATATTCCCGCTCATCGTATCCGGGAGATGCCAGTCCTCATCGGGCATCGCGTAGCCCGCCGCCGAGACATGTGTCATGTGCGCGCCGGTGATGTCGATGATCCCGCCGGTCGAGTGTGTCGGATAGTGCATCGGGATCCCGCCGCGCTTGCTGTCGTCCCACCGGTCCCCCCACCGCCACTTCACGACGTTCTTGAGGTTATGTGAGATGTCGTGAAGGTAGTGGCCCTCCGAGTAGGCGAAGTGGCCGAACTCGCCCGCCTCGGCCTTACGCCGGCAGAAGATGCTCTCGGGGCGGTAGCACGTCGTCTCCCCCATCATGTAAAGCTGCCCGGTCCGCTCCGCCGCCTCGATCAGCCGATCACACCACTCAAGTATCTCATCGCCATCGACAAGTGAGATCACCGGCACCGCGGTGTACGCGTGCTTCCCCGCGTTCATCGCCTCGATCGCCTGCGGCGCGTGCAGCCACGGCTGCGTGAAGATCATCACCGCAGCGATGTCCGTCTTCAGCAGTTCGTCGAGGCCTGCGTAGCACTCCTCGATGCCGAACTGCTCGGAGCACTCCGCGAGCTTCTCATCGTCAAGGTCACAGAGCGCCACGCGATTCACCCGGGGATGGTCACGGATCAACTCGATGAAATGCCTGCCGAACGATCCGCAGCCCACGACTCCGACACTCAGTGCCATCTTCGTCACCGCCCGTGCTGTGTCTGC
>JBKHFA010000066.1:0-13605 GCA_046540615.1 Armatimonadota bacterium
ACTTCTTCCAGGTCATCGAAATCCGACCATCCCAGCACCAGACGGTCATCGACGGTCTCAAGAAGATCGCAATGACCAGTCACATCAAGATCGGCGTCGGCGCACAGCCGCCGCTTCTGATCAACAAGCTCGACATCAACTCGCTGGATGACGCAGAGCGGCAGAAGGCCGTCGACGCGGTCAAGAACGCGATCGACCAGGCCTACGAGTTCGACGCCCGCATCTGCGCGTTCCTCTCCGGCCCCGACAACCTGGACGACCGCGACAGCGCGATGGCCGCGCTCGTCGATTCGTGCGTAGAGCTGTGCGAGTACTCGCAGAGCAAGGCCGGCGACGGCGAGCCTGTCTGGCTGTCGCTCGAGCAGTTCGACGACACCGTGGACAAGTGCTCGCTCATCGGCCCGACGCCGCGCGCGGTGGAGCTTGCCGACCGGGTCAAGGAGCAGGTGCATAACTTCGGCCTCACCCAGGACCTCTCACACATGCCGCTGCTCAAGGAGAGCGCGCAGGAATTTCTTGCGCCGACCGTCGATCACCTCATCCACGTACACGTGGGCAACGCCCTCGTCGATGAGGAAGGGGCGCACGAGGCACACGGCGACAAGCATCCCGGCTTCGGCTACCCCGGCAGCGAGAACGACGTCGAGGATCTCGTGCGCTTCCTTGAGACCCTCATCTACGTCGGCTACTTCGACAAGGACCTGCCGACAGACAAGCCGATCGTGACCTTCGAGGTCGCGCCCGTCGGCGACGAGGACTCCGACCTTCTCGTCGCAGGCACCAAGCGCGCGTTCGAGCAGGCCTGGTCGATGCTCTGAGCCGCACTCACACACACACCGGCTGCATCCCCCGCGGCAGCCGCACTCAGACGAGGCGGCTGCCGCGGCCGAACAGGAGTTGCCCAGTGCATTGAAGATCGTCATAGCCCCCGACTCATTCAAGGGATCACTCACTGCTCTCGAAGTCTGTGAGGCTGCCGCACGAGGCATCGAGGCCATCGACCCGCAGATCGAGACCGTCGAGGTCCCCATGGCCGACGGCGGCGAGGGGACCGTGCAGTCGCTCGTTGACGCGACCGGCGGATCGTTCGTCACCGAGCGCGTCACCGGGCCGCTCGGCGAGTCCGTGGACGCAACCTTCGGCCTCCTCGGCGATGATGAGAGCGCCGTCATCGAGATGGCCGCCGCCTCCGGCCTCCCGCTCGTGCCCGACGAGCAGCGCGACCCGCTCAAGACCACCACCTTCGGCACCGGCGAATTGATCGCCGCCGCCCTCGACGAGGGCCGGCGCAAGCTCATCGTCGGCATCGGCGGCAGCGCCACCACCGACGGGGGCGCGGGCATGGCCCAGGCGCTCGGAGTCAGACTGCTCGACGAAGATGGCGAGCAGATAGGCTTCGGTGGCGCGGAACTTGCCCGCCTCGCCACCATCGAGATGTCGGAGGCCGACCCGCGCCTGCGCGATGCAGAGATCCGCGTCGCCTGCGATGTTGACAACCCGCTCTACGGCGAACGCGGCGCCGCGCATGTCTACGGCCCGCAGAAGGGCGCCTCGCCCGAAGACGTGGAGATACTCGACGAGAACCTCCGCCACTTCGCCGACGTGGTGCAGCGCGACCTCGGCCTCGACGTGCGCGACATCGCCGGAGCCGGCGCGGCGGGCGGCCTCGGCGCGGGCCTGGTCGCGTTCTGCGGCGCCTCGCTTGAGCCTGGCATTGAGATCGTGATCGACGCGGTCGATCTGCCCTCGGCGATGCGCGGGGCCGATCTGTGCCTCACCGGCGAGGGCGCGATCGACAGTTCCACCGCCTACGGCAAGACCCCCGCGGGCGTCGCCTCCGTCGCGATGCGCCGCGATGTGCCGGTCATCGCGATCGCCGGCGGCGTCGCATTCGACGCGGTGAGCCTGCACGAGCGTGGCTTTCACGCGCTCGCGTCGATCCTCAACAAGCCGATGAGCCTCGCCGACGCGATGGAGTCGGCGCAGGCCGAGCAGATGATCGCATTCACAGCAGAGCAGATGGTGCGGTGCTTCCTCGCGGGGCGCCGCCAGAGCTGACGCGCACACTCGGGAGATGACAGAGCATGCAGGTTGGATTGCTGACGGCGCGCCACCGCGGCGACACGATGGACACCATCCTCGACTTCGCGGTCGAGGCCGGCTTCGACGCGCTTGAGATCGATGTCCGTCCCGGTTGCGAACACCTCAACGTGCAGATGGACCCCGGCGAGGCCGCCGACATCGTCGCACAGGTCCGCGACGCGGGCCTGGAGATCAGTCAGATGTCATGCTTCCTCGACATCAGCGACGCCGACGAGGCCGAGCGCGCGAAGAATCAGGACGCGCTGCGGGCGGCCGTCGAACTCGCGTCCGCCAGCGGAGTGCAGAACGTGGGCTGCCTCGCGGGCAAGCCCTGCGGCGGCATGTCTCGCGAAGAGACGATCGACGAGATCGCCGCGCCTTTTTACAACGAACTGTGCCCGGAGGCGGCGGACAAAAACGTCCGCTTCGCGATGGAGAACTGGTTCGCGACCAACATCATGCACCTCGGCCAGTGGGAGCACATCTTCGAGGCCGTCCCGCATGACAACTTCGGCCTGAACTTCGACCCCTCGCACCTCTACCATCAGCAGATCGACTACCTGCAGGCGGTCGAGGTCTTCGCGGAGAAGATCTTCCACTCCCACGCCAAGGACACCGAGATCAACGCGCACAAGCTCGCCTGGCTCGGCAATCGCGACGAGCGAACGTGGTGGCGCTACGTCATCCCGGGCTTCGGCGAGATCGACTGGGGCGTGTACATCGCGCGCCTGCGTGACAACGGCTTCGACGGCACACTGAGCATCGAGCACGAAGATCGAGCATTCAGCACGGAGGAAGGCTTTGAAAAGGGCCTCAGGTACCTCCGGGTGTTCGTGTAAGCGACAGTGTCGAGATGCGAGCTTTCGCGAACGGGGGAAGAGCGATGAGGAGGAGACACTCCAATGTCAGTTGCTATCAGGATCACCGCTGGTGACGTTCAGGTGCAGGGGGAACTCAACGACACGGATTGCGCACAGATGATCGCCGAGGCGCTTCCGATCGAGGCCGAAGCGAGCACCTGGGGTGAGGAGATTTACTTCAGCATCGACGTGGACTGCCCCGGAGAGGACATGCAGGCGGCCGTCGAGATGGGCGACCTCGGCTACTGGCCGCCAGGCTCGGCATTCTGCATGTTCTTCGGCATGACGCCGATGAGCACCGCCGAGGAGATCCGCCCGGCCAGTCCGGTGATGGTCATCGGGCGCATGGAGGGGGACCTCGACGCGCTCAAGGCGGTCGGGGCAGGCGCTCCCGTCACCGTCGAGCGCGCGTAGACATCCGCAACGTGCAGGAGGGCACAGATGGGCTACCTGCTGGGGATAGACGTCGGCACAACGAGCACGCGGGCGCTGCTTGTGAGCGAAGACGGCGAAGTCATCGCCAGCCACGCGACCGAGTACCCGCTGTCCACCCCAAGGCCGAACTGGGCGGAGCAGGACCCGGAGCACTGGTGGAAGGCGGCGTGTGAAAGTACGCGCGCCGCGCTCGATCAGGGCGGGATTGATGGCGCCGAGGTCGCGGGCGTCGGCCTCTCGGGGCAAATGCACGGGTCGGTCTTCCTCGATGAGCGCGACGAGGTCATCCGCCCCGCGATCCTCTGGTGTGACCAGCGCACCGCCCGCCAGTGTGAGACGATCACCGAGACCGTCGGCGAGGACGACGTCATCGCCGAGACGCTCAACCCGGTCCTCACCGGCTTCACCGCGCCGAAGATCATCTGGCTGCGCGACGTGGAGCCTGATAACTACGCCCGCGTGCGCCGGATCCTTCTTCCCAAGGACTACGTGCGTCTGCGGCTCACGGGCGACTACGCCACCGAGGTCTCCGACGCCTCAGGCACCTCGCTGCTCAATGTGCGCGAGCGCCGCTGGTCGGACCTGATGCTCGACCGGCTGGAGATCCCGCGCGAGTGGATGCCCGAGGTCTACGAGTCGCCGGAAGTCACCGGCACGCTGACCGACGAGGCCGCCGCCGCGACAGGCCTCGCCGCCGGCACACCCGTGGTGGGCGGCGGCGGCGACCAGGCCGCGGGGGCGGTCGGCAACGGCATCGTCCGCAGCGGCGTGGTCTCCGTGACCACCGGGACCTCCGGCGTGGTCTTCGCGCACCTCGATGAGCCGGTCATGGATGAGAAGCTGCGCACACACACGTTCTGCCACGCGGTGCCGGGCAAGTGGCACGTGATGGGCGTGATGCTCTCGGCCGGCGGTTCGCTCAGGTGGATGCGCGACGAGCTTTGCGGCCCCGAGATCGAGGTCGCCGCGAACATGGGCGTGGACCCTTACGCGCTGATGACCGACGAGGCCGCGCAGGCCCCGGTCGGCAGCGAGGGCCTGGTCTTTCTGCCCTACCTCACCGGCGAGCGCGTCCCCCACGCGGATCCAAACGCGCGAGGCGTCTTCTTCGGCCTGAGCCTCCGCCACGGCAAGCCGCACATGATCCGCGCGGTCCTCGAGGGCGTTGCCTTCGGGTTGCTCGATTCGCTTCAGATCATCGAGGAGATGGGCGTGGACATCAGCGAGGTGCGGGCCTCAGGCGGCGGGGCGCGCAGCGAACTGTGGCGGCAGATACAAACCGACGTGAGCGGCCACCCGCACAGCATCATCAACGTCGATGAGGGTCCGGCGTGGGGCGTCGCCCTGCTTGCCGCGGTCGCGACCGGGGCATTCGACAGCGTCGAGCAGGCCTGCTCGTCCGCGATCCGAACCGTGGACACGCCGCGCGTCGATGAAGAGAACCATCGAATCTATCAGTCCTACCACGGCATCTACCGGCGCCTCTACGAGCAACTCGAGGGGTCATTTGACGCCGTGGCGGATCTCGTGACGGCCGATGATGCGCGAACGGAGTGAGGGCCACCAACGTCATCGCCAGGGAACACGTTCGCGCGCAGTTTGACAGGACGAAGGTCCTCTTGTATAATCGCCGCACACTGGATTTATGTCTCAAAGCCCGCGTGGAGCGTCCTGTGCGGCAAACCGACCCATCCGGGACGCATTACAAACCCGCGGAGGGAGCGGCTGTAGATGGCGAAGAAGATTCTGGTAGTCGATGACGAGCGCCACATCGTTCGACTCGTTGAGGTGAATCTGTCCCGGGCCGGCTACGAAGTCGAGACGGCTTACGACGGGGTCGAGGCGCTTGAAAAGGTCAAAGAGACCGATCCGGACATGATCGTCCTCGACGTGATGATGCCGCGGATGGACGGCTTCGAGGTGCTCAAGCGCCTCCAGGCGGATTCTGACACGCAGGACATCCCCGTCATCATGCTCACGGCGAAGGCCCAGGACGCGGACATCTTCCGCGGCTGGTCATCCGGAGTAAGCTCCTACCTGACGAAGCCCTTCAACCCTCGTGAGTTGCTGACGTTCGTCGAGCGCATCTTCCAGAGCGAGGAAGGCGGCCTCGGCGGGGCCGATGACGAGGGCGAGACCGTCTGGGAGGTCTAAGCTCCCGCACTTCGCACAATAAAGCAGAGCCCGCGGCCCCTCAGGCCGCGGGCTCTTTTCATCTGTGCCCTCTCGCGATCAGAAATGTATTGCCATCGCCCGGGGCGGACAGACCGGCACACAGATGCCACATGCGACGCATTTGTCGGCGTCGAAGCTGACCTCGCGCGTCTGAAGGTCCATCGCAAGGGCGTTCGTGGGGCAAACCACCACACACGCGCCGCAGTCGGTGCAGCGCTCGTCATCGCGCGTCACATCATGCTCCAGCGGCTGGATGCGCACTCCCTGCTCCCGCATCCACTCCACTGCGCTGTCGATCCGCTCCTGGTCGCCCTCGAGTCCGAGGACCATCAGGCCCTCCTGGTCCTGCGTGATGTTCGCGCGCAGGATGTTGAAGTGAAGTTCGTACTTCCCGACCGCCGTCGAGATGACGGGCTGATCAAGCAGCTTCTTCGGAAAGTGCAGTACAATCCTGCTCTCGGCCATCGTTCACTCACCGCCCCGTTCTTCGACCGGTCGGTAGTTAAGCGCCTTGAACCCCGGACTGTCGTCCGGCCCGGGCAGTGACTGGACGGGCTCGGTCAGCGTAAACTGCCCCGCCTGCACCCATCCCCTGATCTTCTCCGCGATCTCCCGCGCCCGCACGTAGCTCGAAAGCGGCGTCGTCGGCACCCGCTTCCCCTCGATCTCCACCTCGCCGGTCTTCAGTTCCGCGTAGGAGATCTGCCCGTAGGGCTCGCCCTCATTGAGACCGTAGTTGCGGCTGTAGTCGATGATCGGCGCCACGATCTCCGCGTCGCTGACCCCGGTCTGCGCGGCCATCTCCTCATCGAGGATCGGGATCGCCGTCCCGAGGCCGATCGCCATCGAGACGCCGTAGCCGAGGAAGCTCACGCCCACGACGTAGCGGGGGTCCATCTGCTTGAGGTCGCCGACGGTCCCGAGAGTCCCGGCGCCGCCGGTGGGCACGCCGCCCTCGGTGCGCTCGCCGGTCGGGTCATGCTGTGTCCCCTGCCAGTACACGAAGCCCTGCGCGCCGCCGAGGAAGATCCGCGAGCCGATCCCGGTGGTGCGGTAGTAAGGGTCGTTGAGCAGCGGGCTGAGTTGGCCGGCCGAGCAGTAGTTCGCGCTCCCGAGGTCTTTCTTCACCACGCCCATGTACGTGTATATGTCCCGGTCGGCGTGCGTGTTCACCGCCACGTTGTAATTCTGATAGGCGTTGCGCGGATTGAGCATGTACGCTTCGTTGAGGTCCTTGATATTGATCCACGTGTCAAGCTCGCGTCGCGGGTAGCAGTCGGTTCCGTATGCCTCCGCGCGCAGGCGCACATCGCGTCCCGCCACGAGGTCCTCGATCACATGCGCGCCGCCGTAGTTGAAGCGCCCGGGGTGGTTGCGATTGAGCGAACTGCCCTCCCCGACGTTGGTCGCGCCGATGTAAATATCCACCGCCGCCAGGCCGCACTCCACGCGGACCTCGTTGAGCCACGCCTTCGAGATCTTCATCCGCGGCGTGCTGTGGCCGGTGTTAATGACCGCGCCGGATGAGCACATCGGGCCGAAGGTCCCCGTGGTGACCACGTCTATCTTCTTCGCGGCCTCCTTCGGGCCCATCTCATCGACGACATCGACCATCTCCTCGGCCGTGACGACCACGACATCGCCACCGCGTATTTTCGCGTTGATCTCGTCGTAGGTTTTTCCCACTCTGCTCACTCTCTCCGAAGAGCGCCTCCACCGGTCAAACGGCGGGCGGACGCGCCTGTGTGATGATGCTCTGCTCGGGCAAGGCTGCTTCTGCGCCCCGTCGCGGGACGCTGCGGCATAGCCATGCACATCACCACCGCGGCTGCAGTATGCGTGGCCCATCCGCACATCGCCGTTCCTCCTCTCGGACTCTTCCGCTCGGCTTCACGCCTCGAAAAGATCGGTTGAAAGATAACGCTCCCCGGTGTCGGGGATGATGGTCACGATGAGGCGGTCGCGCATCTCGTCTCGCTCCGCAAGTCGAAGGGCGGCCGCGACGGCGGCGCCCGATGATATTCCCGCGAGGACCCCCTCCTCGGCGGCGAGGCGCCTGCCGGTCGCCTTCGCCTCGTCGGTGGAGATCGTGATGACCTCGTCGAGTATCTCCGTCTCGAGCACCTCGGGGACGAAGCCCGCGCCCATCCCCTGAATGCCGTGCGGGCCGGGCTCGCCGCCGGACAGCACCGCCGACTCTGCCGGCTCGACTCCGATCATGAGAAGCTCGGGTTTGCGCGGCTTCAATGCGTGGGCGATCCCGGTGATTGTTCCTCCGGTCCCGATGGCCGCGACGACCACGTCCACCGTCCCGTCGGTGTCCGCCCAGATCTCCTCCGCGGTCGTTTTCTCGTGGGCCGCGGCGTTCGCGGGGTTCTCAAACTGCATCGGAATCCACGCGTCATCGATCTGCTCGGCCATCTCCCGCGCTCGGTCGATCGACGGCTGCATGCCGCCCTCGACGAGTTCCAGTTCGGCGCCGAATGCCGCGAGGAGCTTCCGCCTTTCGACACTCATCGACTCGGGCATGCAGAGCACGACGTGGTAGCCCCGCGCCGCCCCGACCATCGCGAGGCCGACGCCGGTGTTGCCGCTGGTAGGCTCGATGATCGTGGTGCGGCCGGGCTCGATCAGGCCGTCGCGCTCGGCGGCGAGGATCATCTCGAGACCGATCCGTTCCTTCACGCACCCCGCCGGGTTGAAGAATTCGAGCTTCCCCACAACGCGGCCCGGAAGGCCCGCGTCAAGCTTCCCAAGCCGCACCAGCGGAGTGTTGCCGATCGTCCCGGTGATGTCGTCGTGTACCCGCATCGCGCTCTCCTCCACCAGTGAAGCGTCTGAGAGTCAGGCGCATTCGAGCGCCGTGTACATGATCGAAGGCCCCGGTGCCCGGAGCAACGCGACTCGACGCGGCCGGGCGGGGCCTCTCAAAGCTGCGGGATCATGCCTTCGATCGCCCTGCGCGGACGATCGTCAGGCTGCTTACTGGTGTTCCGCTTCGGCTGCATCGAGCCAGCGTGACCGTCTTCCGCCCACGGTCGGTGGCGTCGGCGCCCGGTCGCTCTCGTCTCACCGCTGCGCCGGAACCTTAGCACAGGGGGCACGCACTGTCAACGAACGCGCAAACGCGACGGGGCCCCCTCAGATTGCTTCGGCCGGGTACCCTTAAATGCTTCGGCGGGGGATTCGGGTGCTGGCGGGGACAGCATCCTCCTCCCCCACCAAACCTGCAAAAACGTGTGGTTCGGGAGAAGACGGCGGGGGATTTGAGTGCTGGCGGGGACAGCACTCTCTTCCCCCACCAAACCTCTACATCTCAACTGGTCCCTTCCGTCTTACTTCGCATACACTGACGCGCGCTCAACCGGCGATGTTCACCGCCCGGCGAGAATTTCCCGACTTTTTTCGTAGACATAAAAAAACGCGGCCGGAGCCGTCGAGCCCCGGCCGCGTGAAAGAACCATCTGTCTGTGATCTACTGTCCGTCGCCCTCAGTCGGCAGCGGCGCCATCTCGCCCGCCCTGCCAAGCTCCGCGGCCTTCCGCAGGCGCGCGACGACCGTCTCCTGCGGAAGCAGTTCCATCAGATGGAAGAGGCTCGGGCCGATCGTCTGGCCGGTGACCGCCGCCCGGCACGGGTGGATGACCTTCGCCGCGCCGAGTTCGAGGTCGTCGGCAAGCCCGCGGATCACCTGCTCGATGGTGTCAACATCCCACCGCTCGGCCTCCTCGAGGCGGTCGGCGAGGGCGTCGAGACGGTCCGGAACATCGTCGCGGTTCAGCCACTTCTTCCGCGCCTTGCTGTCGTAGGGGAACTCATCGGTGAAGAAGTAGCGCCCCCACGTCACGAAGTCCGTCAGCAGCCGCGTGCGCTCCTTCATCAGATCGACGACGTCGATCAGCCACTGCATCCGCTCCTCGCTCGGGTTTTTTTCAAAAAGCTCCTCCTCGCGCAGCATCGGCAGGAGCAGATCGACGAGATGCTCCGCGTCCGCGACCTTCAGATACTCGCCGTTGAGCCACGTGGCCTTCTCAAGATCGAAGACGCCCGGTGACTTGCTGACGCCCTCGAGTGTGAACTTCTCGATCAGTTCGTCGAGGTCGAGTATCTCCTGCTCGGAGCCCGCCGACCAGCCGATGATCGCGAGGAAGTTGCGCATCGCCTCGGGCAGGAAGCCTTTTTCCTTGTAATCAAGCAGGTTGACGGCGCCGTGGCGCTTACTCAGCTTGGTCTTGTCCGTCCCGAGGATCAGCGGCAGGTGCGCGTAGAGCGGGCGCTCGAAGCCCAGCGCCTCAATCAGTTGCACATGCGAGGGCGTGTTCGCGAGATGCTCCTCGGCGCGGATGACGTGCGAGATATTCATCAGATAGTCATCGACCACGACCGCCATGTGGTAGGTCGGATAGCCGGAGGTCTTGCGGATGACAAAGTCGCCGAGCAACTCGTTTTCAAACTCGACGCGGCCGCGGACGATGTCATCGATGACCGTGACGCCGCTTTTGTCGATCTCAAAGCGCACGCAGTAGGGCTTGCCCTCGGCGAGCAGACGCTCCCGCTCGTCCTCGCTGAGTTCGCGGCACTTGCCGTCGTAGACCGGCGGGATGCCGCGGGCGCGCATGATTTCGCGCCGCTCCTCAAGCTCGTCGGGCGTGCAGAAGCAGCGGTAGGCGCGGCCGCTTTCGATGAGCTGGTTGATGTACTGTGAGTATATGTTGAGCCGCTCCGACTGGATGTAGGGGCCGAAGGGGCCGCCGACGTCGGGTCCCTCGTCCCAGTCGATCTCGAGCCACTTGAGGCCGTCGTAGATGGCTGCGAGGGACTCCTCGGTGGAGCGGACCTCGTCTGTGTCCTCGATGCGGAGGACGAAATTTCCGCCCTCGTGGCGGGCGAAGAGCCACGCGAACAACGCGGTGTGCGCGCCGCCGACGTGAAGAGTTCCGGTCGGGGATGGGGCGAATCGCGTGCGCACTTCGTGCGCGCGCGCCTCGTGCGTGCGTACTTCTGACATGGTGGTCGTCACCTTTTTCGCGTTGCGAGTCCTGTCGGTGCTGAGATATCCGGCGAAGTCAGCAATGCCCGCGGCAGCGGGCCGCGGGCAGGCGTGACTATCATAGCGGCATTCCACGCCCCGCGCAAGGGGTCGGCGTGGCGCTTGTGTCGCAGTTCCCTCGTGCGGACAGTCCTGTCCGGGCATCCTCAGCCGGTGCCATCGCCCTCTGCGACCACGCCACGCAGGTCGTGCTCGTCCGCTCCGGTGATCTCGACGGTGACGAACTGCCCCGGCGCCATCGCCTTGCCCTCGATGGCGATCTCGCCGTCCACGTCGGGCGCGTCGCGGTATGATCGCCCGACCATCTCCCCGGTCTCCTCATCCTCGCGCTCGACGAGCACCCGGATGGCCCCACCGACACGCTCCTGGTTGATCTCCAGCGAAATCGCGGCCTGCGTCAGCATCAGTTCCTCAAGCCGATCGAGCGCCTCGCCCTCGGGGACCTGGTCGGGCAGTTCGGCGGCCCGCGTACCCGGCTCATCCCAGTAGCGGAACGCCGAAAGTCGGTCGAAGCGCGCCTCTTTGATGAATGTGAGAAGCGTGGCGAAATCTTCCTCGGTCTCGCCCGGGTAGCCGACGATGAAGGTGGTTCGAAGCGCCGCGTCGGGGATAATTCCTCGTGTCCGCTCGATCATACTGAGGTAACTCACCGGGTCGCCGCGGCGGCCCATGCTCCGCAGAACATCTCGCGAGGCGTGCTGCAGCGGGATGTCGAAGTAAGGGACGACCTGCGGGACATCGGCGACCGCCTCCAGCAGATCATCGGTGATGCCGTCAGGATGCAGATATTGAAGCCGCAGCCACCCATCCCAGTCACCGAGATCGAGCGAGCGCAGAAGCCGCGCCAGCGTCAAGTTATCCTCGAGATCGCTCCCCCACATCGACGTGTCCTGTGCAATGACGCAGATCTCGCGCACGCCGTCGGCGATCAGCGCGTCAATCTCAGACCGAATATCATCGGCGGACCTGCTGCGGAACGATCCGCGGATGCTCGGGATCATGCAGTACGCGCAGTGGTGGTCGCAGCCGTCCGCGATCTTCGCGTAGGCCAGCCACTCGCGGCCGGTTCGCAGGCGCGGGGTCTTCGCCGAGTAGATCCACGGCGACGCGGCCTGCACCAGCAACTGCCCCTCATCGGCGCACCGGGCGACGACGTCGGCGATCTCCTCCAGCGAGTCGGGGCCGATGAACGCATCGACCTCAGGAAGCTCCACCTGCAGATCACCGCCGTAGCGCTGAGTGAGGCAGCCTGCGCAGATGATGCTCGGGCCGCCGCGTTCGCGCGCCTTCAACTCGGCGGTGTCAAGCAGCGCCTCCAGCGCCTCCTCCACCGCGGGTTCGATGAACGCGCAGGTGTTGACGATGACGACGTCCGCCGCCTCGACCTCCTCCACGATCTCATGTCCGGCCTCCTGCAGCAGGCCGAGCATGACCTCCGAATCCACGAGGTTCTTCGGACAGCCGAGTGATATCAGCGCGACACGCGCCATCGCTCTCAGTCTTCTCTGCGGAAGATCAGGCAGTAGTGATGATGGTAGTTGGGCACGAAGGTCGTCGGGTAGCCCCAGATGCCGAGCTTCTTGCTGTCCTGGCACCAGATGCGCTCACCCTGGAAGCTGAGGCCGTCGCACTCGCTGACGCGCCGGGCGATGTCCCACGCCAGCGGCCTGACGCAGCCGTCGGGGACGCGCACGTTCTGCGCCACGATGACGAGGTACTTCTTCGGCTTCAACACACGCCCGCAGCCCGCGAAGATCAGGCCAAGCTGCTCGACGAAATCGTCGTACTCTTCGATGCGCCCGAGGTTGCCGTCGCTCTCGCCGTAGTCGGTGTCAAGGCCCTGCCTGGCGCGCTCCTTATGCGTGGAGTGGACGCCACCGCGGCTCTTGCGCAGCATGTTCCAGTAGGGCGGCGAGGTCATGATGAAGTCGAAGTGCGGAAGGCCGTCGCCGTCGACGGCGACGGGGGCGTCCGCCCAGACCTCGGGCGACGCGATCTCCCTTGCGTCCGCGCGGAGGACCTCGGCGACGCACTGCCCGTCCAGGCCGGTGAGTCGGCCGGCGGCCATCGCGGCGTAGCGCTCGCTGATCTCGACGCCGACTGCGTTGCGGCCCTCCTCCAGCGCGGCGACGAGGGTTGCGCCACTGCCGCAGAAGGGGTCGAGGACCCAGGCGTCGCGCTTCGTGAAGAACCGCAGAAAGTCGGCGACAAGCTCCTCAGGGTAGCGGGCGGGGTGAAGTTCGGTGTCGCGGTTCTGATGGTAGCGGCGCGAGTCGCAGATCAGCCACGACTTGGTGGCCTTGATCCACTCCTTGCCGGTGAGGTCATTGAGCGTATTGCGCGGGTTGCGCCGGCCGCCCTCCGACTCCTCGGTCTTTTCCGGCTCAGGCGGATCATCGTTGAAAAGGCGGAGATTTCCTGTCATGGACGGGGACTTCGTCGCGGGGAACGCCGATCCCTCCTCGGCTGCGTATCAACGGCGAGGGGACGGAACGACGTCCGGGCGGGGGCGCCCGGAATCCGGGTCTTCTTGCGATTCTGGACTCCAGGCGCCCTCGCCTGGAGAGTCGTTACCCGTGTCACACCACCTCAACCGTTGATACGAAGCCTCCCCCGGGCCACGCGTGCTTCAGGCGCTCTCGGCCGCCGCCTCCTCTTCCTCGACCTGAACGTCGGGCTCCTCCGAATCATCCGCGTCGTCGGTCGCCCCTGCCTCGTGGAACTCCGCATCGCCGTCATCATCCGCGCCCTCGCCAGGCGCGCCCGAAAACGGCTCCTCGGGCGTGAGATCTTCCTCGTCGAGGTTGATCTCGGAGGGGTGCGTGTACTCGGTTCCCGAGAGGTGCGCGTGCATGGCCGCCGGATTGATAATGACGTCGCGCGGCTTCGGCCCCAAGTGCGGCCCGACCACGCCACGCTGCTCCATCGCGTCCATGATCCGGCCGGCGCGCGCGTAGCCGATCTTGAAGCGCCGCTGCAGACCCGAGACGGACGCCTCGCCCT
>JBKHFA010000067.1:0-13552 GCA_046540615.1 Armatimonadota bacterium
TTGACTCGCATCAGTTTCGCGGTGCCGGTGGCGACGACGCGTCCGTCCGCGTCGGTGATGTCACCCTCGGCCTCCCACAGCGGCGGACGCTCACGGGTCATCCATGCGCGCACCTGCAGCGGCACCCCGACCTTCGCGGGCTCCTTGTAACGCACGCACAACTCCGCGGTTGCGACCGGCTCGCCGTTGCGGCTGAGCATGTCATTCATCGCCTCGTCAAGCAGCGTGGCGAGTATCCCTCCGTGCACGATCCCCTCCCAGCCC
Source organism: Armatimonadota bacterium (assembly GCA_046540615.1). Lineage (GTDB taxonomy): Bacteria > Armatimonadota > Zipacnadia > Zipacnadales > UBA5352 > UBA5352. The sequence goes on from JBKHFA010000067.1 coordinate 265, forward strand.
TGGTGGAAGCGCTCGGGAGTGAAGTCGCAGACGTAGTACTCGCCCTCCTGCCGGAACTTCATGTGCAGGCCGCGGGGATTCTTCTCCCCGCAGGCCATGCACCAGCCATCGTCCGTCCAGACCATCTCGGCATCGGCCATCAAAACGCGCCTCCGTTGTGGAAGTTGCCGGTTGTCAGTTCCCAGTTCCCAGTGACGGAGCCGACAAACGGTTCACCGTCATCCATGTGGCGCAGGCTTACACTTCCAGCCTGCGAGTCGTAGATCGTTGCCGGCAACCGGCAACCGGGAACTGGCAACTATCTGTTTCTCTCCAGCCACCGTTCGGCCTCTCGCAGGCACTCGTGGAAGGGCGCCACCACATTGCGGCAGTCGGGAATCGACGCGAAGAACCTCTGCCCGTAGCGCCGCGTGATAATCCGGTTGTCCAGCACAAATACCACGCCCGAGTCCGTCGTCGAGCGCACGAGTCGCCCGAAGCCCTGCTTGAACGCAAGGATCGTCTCGGGAATGTAATAATCACTGCCGCCCTCGGCCCGGCGTTTCTCGGCAAGCTCGCAGCGCGACTGCACGATCGGGTCGGTCGGCACCTGGAAGGGCAGCTTGGTGATGACCACGCAGCGCAGGGCCTGCCCCGGCACATCCACGCCCTCCCAGAAGCTCTTGAGGCCGAAGAGCACCGTGTTCTCACGCTCGCGAAGCTGCTGCAGCAGCCAGTTGCGCGGGCCCGATGTGTACTGGCAGATCGGTGCGAGATCGCTGTCCACCAGCCGCTCGCGAATCGCGTTGAAGGTGCGGTCCATCTGCGCCCGAGAGGTGAAGAGCAGCAGCACCCCGCCCTCCGCGATCTCCGCGATGTCCAGCAGCGCTTCGGAGAGCGCCTCGTCCCGGCCCTCTTCACCACGCGTGGGGATGTCATGCGGCACACACAGCATGAGCTGCTCCGGGTAGTGGAAGGGCGACGGGACGACCTGCTCCCCCGGCACGATCTCGTTCCCGTCCAGCCCGAGGCGCTGCTTCATATACGCGAATGAACCGTCCACCGTCAGGGTCGCCGAGGTCATGATCACCGCGTCGCGCCGGTCGTAGACCGCCCGCTGGAGCGCCGGGCCCACGTCGATCGGCGCGGCGGCCAGCCGCCAGACCTCGCCCCAGCGGCGGTTGCGCACCGTCTCCGCCCACAGCACGTAACCCGCGCCCGGCTCATCATCGGTCACCGTCCCGAGCGCCGACAGCAACTCGGCCACCTGCACCCGCGCGCCCGCCGCCTCGATCGCGATGTCGCTGTCCGCGGTGCCGCGCTCGGCGCCCTCGGCCATCGTCTCCGCGATCTCCCCGAGCGCATCCTCGGCGGTGGCCAGCAGCGTCCGCGCGGCCTCGACCGCCTCGCCGACCCTCTGCCACTCGCCGCTCGCGTAGACCTGTGCGCCGAGCCGGATCCGCGCCCGCCCCGCGCGCGCCTCGTCGTCGAGCGCCACGCACAGGTCGATCACCGCGCCCCCAAGCTCCTCGGCGGATGCCTCCAGTCCCTCCGCCGCCGCGCCCAGCCGGGCTCGGGCGTCGGAGATCTCGGAAGCCCTGTCGGCTGACGCCTCGGGCAGACGCTTCGCGAGGCTGTCGAGGAAGCCCTCGTTGCGGCTGCCGCCGGTCAGCGTACGTCGCAGTTCGCGAAAGGCGTACGTCGAGACTTCGTGCCCGAGTTGATCGGTCGCTACGTTCTCAAGGTTGTGCGCCTCGTCGAAGATCACGCGTCCGGCCTCGGGCAGCACGTCGAACTGCGCGTCCGCCAGGGTGAGAGCGTGGTTGGAGACTACGATGTCGGCGTTGCGGGCGGTTGCGCGGGCGACCCGCAGCGGGCAGCGCGTGGCATGATCGCACCCCCGGCCGAGGCAGGTGGCGCGGTCGGAACGCACCCGGCCGATCAGCCGGCCGAGGCCCCTGAATGCCGTCGTGGCCTCCGCGGGGATCATGTCGAGGTCCGCGCTGCCGCTGGCTGCGAACCATGCGATCAGGTAGGCCGCGGCCGTGCGGTCGTCGGGCATCATCGACAGCATCGCATCGCGCATCTGTGAGACGAAGCTGCGAACGCACACGTAGTTCGTGCGGCCCTTCAGCAGCGCGGCTTCGAAGTCTATCCCGAGGCTCCCGCGGAGCAGCGGGAGGTCCTTTTCAATAAGTTGCTCCTGCAGATTCTTCGTGTTGGTGGAGACGATGACCGGCTGCAGGTTCGCGCGCGACCACAGGATCGCGGGGACGAGGTAGGCGAGTGACTTGCCCACCCCGGTGCCCGCCTCGACCATCAGGATCCCACCGTCCTCGAGCGCCATCCCGACGCCCTCCGCCATCTCTATCTGCCCCGGGCGGTGCTCGTAACGCTCCAGCGCCGCGGCCACCGGCCCGTCCTCGCCGAGCAGGCCCGCGGCTGCGCCGGGCAGCGGCGCCTCCATCGGCAGACGCTCGCGGCGGCGGCTTGCCGGGCTGCCGGGGCGGCCCGCAAGGAGCATCTCCAGCGCGGCCCCATCAAGGGGCGGCGTCTCGACCTCGTCCCAGTCCAGCCAGGCGAGGTCGCCGTTGGAGCCGATCAGATCCTTCAGCAGCGCGAGGACCGGCGGCGACATCTCCGCCAGGCGCGTCCTGAGCGCCTCGACGACACGCCGGCACAACTCCGCGCCCTCGGCAGGGTCGGCGATGACCGCCGGTGTGTCCGCATCCGGCATTCCGAGTGTGCGCGCGACGGCGGGCAGGGAGAGATCGCGGAGCGTGGGACAGACCAGCAGCGCGCCCGTCATCACGTCGCGCATCCGAGTGCGCAGGCTCGCGGTTGCGTCCGCGATCGAGTCGCGCGAGAGCAGTGCGGCCGGGAGCCTGGCGTCGTAGACCATCACGCGATCGGCGTCAAGTTCGGTGGCGAGGTCGAGCAGTTGCCGGTCGATCTCCGCGGGCCGCGCGGTGGCCTTCCACGCAGCCGAGGCCTGACAGGCGCCGAGGGCGGTCAGCCGGGTGGTTGCGCCGTCCGTACACAGATGAAGGTAGGCCGTCGTGTCCGCCTTTGATGCGCCCCGGGTTTCGTTGATCGTGCCCTCCCCCAGGAAAATCGGCAGCCCGGAGTGCGGGCTGCCGAGGAGCCATCATCGGGTTTGTCGCCGTTGGTCTCTCAGGCTCGGCCGGCGATCTCGACGCTGTCGAGAGTTGCCGACGCTTCTTCGTCCTCGATGGCTTCGTGGATGATGTCACACGCGGTCAGCAGCAGTTCCTGGTCCCAGGAGTCGCCCTTGAGACCGGCAAGGTCGCCGGTCTGGTCGGCGAGGCCGCCGCTGGTCTTGCGGATGTACTTCGCCTTGACGATTGTCATGTGCTCGCGGGCGCCGTGGCTGTTGTAACTCTCCTTGTTCAGCGTACCCACGATCATCAGGCGAGTTCCGGCCTTCACATTCTCCATGACCCACTCGCCGAGTTCCTGCCAGGCGTCCACGAGGAAAAGATCGGACACCGGCTCTCCGTTGGCCCGCAGGAACGGACGGTCCACTTCGAAGCTGAATTCAGCCTTGATCTGGCCGGATGACTTCTGTCTCAGTGCGGGCTCACGTGTCGAAAAGCCAGTGAGCGCAACAAAGTTCAAATCTGCCAATACACACACCTCCCACCATGCACGGGGCTGACTGGAGAAACGAGGGACTCCATCATTCCACCGCCAGGATCGCCGCACAGGAGCCTTTTACGTCATTTGAACACGCCGCAGTTAGAATTGCGCCCCACAGCATCGAACTATAACACACTGCCAGACAGAGTCAAGCAGTTGCGAGGACGCCGGCGCGGTCATTTGTTGATTTCACAACATATTCATACTCTTTGACGCGTCCCACGGCTGTGATGTTCGCCGATCACTGCTGCCCGTGTTCGCGCAGCAGTTGCCGGTAGAGTTCCTCGGCGCGACCCACCATGTGATCGAGCGTAAACATCTCGTACGCCCGCTGCCTCCCGCGCAACCCCATCGCCGTCGCGAGGGCCGGGTCCTGCAGGATCGTCCCGATCGCCTCGGCGAGGGCCTCTGAATCACCCGGCGGCGCAAGCAACCCGGTGCTCCCGTCCACGACGGCCTCGCGAATGCCCGGCGCGTCGCTGCCGACGACGGGTTTGCCGAGGAACCCCGCTTCGATCAGCACGATTCCGAAGCCCTCGACGGCCACCGATGGCAGCACTACCACATCCATCGCCTTCATGATCTTCCGCGCGTCGGGCCGGTAGCCCAGGAAGCGCACGTGGTCTCCGAGGCCCAACTGCGCGACCTGCTCGGTCAGCACCTCTCGATCCTCGCCCTCCCCGACCATCAGGCAGACGAGATTCGGCCAGCGCCCAAGCAGAATCGGGAGGGCGTCGAGCAGATGGGTATGTCCTTTCCGAGGCGACAGGTGCGCGACCTCCCCGATCACCGGGACATCGTGCGGCAGGCCCAGTTCATAACGCACGGCCTCTTCGTCAGGCAGGTCCTCGAACTGCTCCGGATTGAGGCCGTTGTACATGACCTCAATCCGATCACCCGGAATGCCCTGCTGCATCATGTATTGCCGCACGCCCTCGGAGCAGGTGGCGAGCATGTCGGAGTACATGTAGCAGGTCTTCGCGTTGAGGGCATGGACGGAGGCCATGGTGGGGATGCCGGCGAGCTTGCCGGCCACCGCGCCCCACAGGCTCGCGGTGGACAGATGTGTGTGTATGACATCCGCCCCCACCCACTCGGCGAACCATGCCAGCAGAAAAGGAGCCATCAGGTTGCCCTTGCCCGAGATCGGCAATGCGTGTGCCTCGATCCCCCGCGCCTCAAGGGCCCTGAGGAGCTTGTTGTTGGGCTTGCACGCGCACACGACGCGATGCCCCCGGCGCTGGAGCCCGTTGGCCAGGTAGACAGCTATGCGTTCAGCGCCTGAGTAGCGTGAGGGAGTGATGACCGTCAGCACGGTGAGCGGACGGTCGTTGGGTCTCGTGCTTTCTGTCTCAGTCAGCATCTGCACCTCAGGCAAGTGATCGCAGCAGTTGGGCGGCTCGCGCGATGTCCTCGGAGAGATCGCCTCGCGGGCTGCATTCAAGCGCCATGTACCCGTCCCACCCGATCTCATCAAGGGCGGTGAACGCGGCGGCGAAGTCGGTGTGCCCGTGTCCGGGGGTGGCTCGGTTGCTGTCCGCGAGATGGATGTGGCGGACGTAATCAGCCGCGTATTCCTCCAGCGCGCCGGCGATCGTGTCCTCCTCGATGCTCATGTGGAAGAAGTCGGCCATGATTTTGCAGCCGGGGCTGTCAACTCTGTCGCAGAGCGCGGCGCCGTCGGCAAGCTGATTGAACCACCACTGCTCGTAGCGGTTGAGCGGCTCCCACAGCACGCAGACGCCGTGCGCCTCGGCATGCCCGGCGATCTCCGCGCCAAGCTCGGCGAGGAGGTCCATCTCCAGCTCCTCCTGCCCGCGCAGAGGCGAGAGGTCGGGAAGGCGCGAGTACCTGTCGGGGTTCATCTTCACTGCGATGAGCGGGGCGTAGATGACGCCGACCGCCCCGATCTGCCCGGCGGCGGTGAGGAAGTTCTTGAGGTCCTCCATCGCCAGCTTTCGTTGATCGGCCTCAGCGGCCATCAGCGCGCCGCGCCCGCCGCTGCAGATCGTGCTGACCGCGCAGCCCGTGTTCCGGGATGCGCGCGCGATCTCATCGGTGACCTTGAGGATGTCCTCGCGGCCCGTCAGTTCGATCGCGTCGTAGCCGGCGTCGATCAGGTACTGCATCTTCTCCTCGTAGCTGTCCCCGCGACTGAGATACTCGCGGGCTGAGAGCTTCAGTTCCATCTTCGATCCCCTCGCATGCGTCGGATTCACGATCTCGCAGATGATCCCGGCGGCTCGCAGAGGTCGCACGGCGCGAGGCCCTGCTCGCGGGCCTCGTCGAGCCTGATCTCATGCGGCGTGCTGCGCGCCAGTGCCGCACATTCGCGGCGGTGGTAGCGCGTTCCCGAGTCAGTCACCCAGACTCCAGCGCCGCTTTCCCCGTCGCCGTCCAGTTCAAGGCGCACCAGCCACACCAGCAGCGCGACCCCCGCGGCGAAGCCGCCCGTGAGGAGCAGCAGCCAGCCGCATCCGGATATTCCGCAACGTTCGGAGTTCGCCATCTCGCCCAACCCCTTCGCGCCGTTGTTCGGCCTGTCACTCATCGCCCGCTCCGAGAATCTCCGGCAGGTCCGCGCGGAACTTCTCCAGCGCGCGCCCCCGATGGCTGACCGCGTTCTTCGCGTCGGGCTCCATCTCAGCGAATGTCTTCTCCGCCGGGGGGTAAAGGAAGACCGGATCGTAGCCGAAGCCGCCTTCGCCACGCGGCTCGAGCGTAATCACGCCCTCGACGGTGCCCTCCCAGCGCCCGATCTCACCGTCCGGTGCGCACAATGACAGCGCGCAGACGAAGCGCGCGCTGCGGTCGCAGATTGAGGTTCCGTCAAGCTCGCTGAGCAGTTTGTCGATCAGATCCTGCTGTGACGCGTCCTCGCCGGCATAGCGGGCGCTACGCACGCCGGGCGCGCCGCCGAGCGCATCGACCACCAGCCCCGAATCATCGGCCAGTGAGAGCAGCCCGGTCGTCGCCGCGCAGGCAAGCGCCTTCTCCCGCGCGTTCTCGGCGAATGTCTCGCCGGTCTCGGTCAACTCGGGCGGATCCTCACGCTCGCCGATGTGCGCGACCTCGACGTCGAGATCGGCGAGCAACTCGCGGATCTCCCGGACCTTGTGCTCGTTTTCTGTCGCAAGCATCAGTCGCGTTGCCATCAGCCCGTCGCCCCATCCCCTGTCCGGTCTTCTCACCGCGTCACGGCAGCACGTCGCCGAGGACCTCCCGCTGGAGGTTGAAAAGCGTCTCGCAGCCCGAGCGGGCGACGGAGAGCATCGACATGAGTTGCTGGTCGGTGAAGGGCGCGCCCTCGGCGGTCCCCTGCACTTCGATGAGCCTGCCATCGCCGGTCATCACGACGTTCATGTCGGTCCCGGCGGTCGCGTCCTCGGAGTACGCGAGGTCGAGCATGACTTCGCCGGAGACCACGCCGGCTGAGATCGCGGCCACCTGGGCCTGCAGCGGCCAGCGCTTCATGCCGCGATTGTTCATGAGCCAGCGGCAGGCGTCGGCGAGGCAGACCCACGCGCCGGTGATCGACGCGGTGCGGGTGCCACCGTCCGCCTGGAGCACGTCGCAGTCGAGCTTGATGGTGATCGGGCCGAGCAGCTCGAGCTTACACACCGCGCGCATCGAGCGACCGATCAGCCGCTGGATCTCGTGGGTGCGACCGGAGATGCCTCGGTCGGCGGCGCGGCGGGTGCGCTCGCCGGTGGCGCGGGGGAGCATGGCGTACTCGGCGGTGACCCAGCCCTGATCGGTGTTGCGCAAAAAGCCCGGCTGGTAGTCTTCGACCGAGGCGGTGCAGTGTACGCGAGTGCTGCCGAGGGTGATCAGGCACGAGCCCTCGGCATACTTGTTGATGTTGCGGGTGATGCGGCAGTTGCGAAGTTCGTCGTTGTCACGTCCGTCGTCTCGCAGCACGTTGGAAGACCTCCGTGGGGGGCGCCGATGCAGTAGTTGTCAGGAGACAGTTCGCCCCGGTCGGAGGATTATCCTTGCGCTTTCGTGAGATTGCCGCAAATGCTGACTGTCCGGTCCGGCGGGCCTCTCACATGCCCATCTCAACGTCCTCGGCGATGCTGTCCGTGCCCTCGACGTACTGTCGGAGGCCCTCGACGATCGCGTCCGCCGCGGCGGTTCGGACATCCGGCCGGGCCAGCAGTGCCTCCTCGACGTCGGAGTTGAGGAAAAGCAACTCCACGAGCACCGCGGGCATATGCGACTCGCGCGTGACGCAGAAGTTCGCCCACTTCAGGCCCCGGTCGGCCCGCCCCATCGCCCCAACCAGCTCGTGGTGGATGACCGCGCCGAGGCAGACACTGCGGTCGTGGTAGTAAAAGGTCTCCGTCCCGTGGCCGGTGTTGCGCTTCGGCATTGCGTTGGCGTGGATGCTGACGAAGAGGTCGGCGTCAATGCGGTTCGCCAGCCCCGGCCGGTCGTAAAGGTCCACGTAGGTGTCGCCATCTCGCGTGAGGATCGTCTGCGCGCCGACGGCCATCAGCTTCGCCGCCACCTGTCGGCCTACGTCAAGGTTGATGTCCTTCTCCAGCAGTTGCCGGCCGCGGGCTCCGGTGTCGCGGCCACCATGCCCCGGGTCAATCACCACGCGCTTGTCGGCCAGCCTTCCGCGCTTGAACACGAGGGTGACCTCCGGGGGCTCCTCGGCCGCGTCGATGTCGAAGTGAATAAGCTGCTTCATCTCGAGGATCAGCTTCGCGCCGGGGACGCCCGCGGCCCCGTGCAGCCGCAGAGAGCCGACGAACGGTCCGTCCACCCCGGTCGGCGCCACCGGGCTCTCGGGGGCGGCGTCGGGGAATGAGAGCGTCACGCGCGCGGGTTCGCGCTGGACGCTGAGCTTCGTCTCCGTCGGATCGGACAGACGCACCCGGACGAGCGTGGTGTCAGAGTCGGGGGTGTTCGTGCTGATGCCGGTGATCTTCGGGGCGCGGCGCTCGATCAGGGGCGCGTCATCGGCCGGGTCGCCGACGATCATTGCGCCGCCGAGGCCGTCAGGATGCGGCTCCCACCGCAGATCCGCTTCCCTGCTAAGGTCCATCACCACGCGGGCAACCGGCGGGTCATCCTCGAACTGCCCCCAGCGCACGCGTTGCACGTCGCCGAGGCTCACCAGCGTTCGCTCGTGCTCGAGATTGACGCTCACGCCGGGAAGATCAGCGCATGCTCGCTCGGGGTCATCCACGCGCGTGATCGTCGCCTCGGAGCGAAGCGGTGTCGTGATCTGCACACGCGCTCCATCCTCGTCGGCGAAGACCTCGACGGCATCGATGCGCGTGCCGATGTGCGCGGTCTGTGTCTCGCCGTCCCAGTGAAGGCCGGCATCGATGGCGCGCAGCACCGGGCGCAGCGGGCTGACGATCTCACCGGCGGCAAGGAGCGCCTTGCGCTGCATCGGCACATCCACGCCGTCAACGCGCAGGATGTCGCTGCCCGTGGTGATGGTGACGCGCTTGCCGGACGGCGTGACGATCAGCAGGGCCTCGTCGCCCTCGCGTATGAACCGACAGCCGAGCTTGCCGGCGATCGCCGCGGGGGGGCCGACGAGTACGCCGTCGCTCATCTGAGGCGCGGGGGAGAGCGTGGTGGGCTCCCCGAGGATGCGCACATCAACATTTGCCAGCGCCGGCACGCACATCGCCAGCGCCATCGTGATCACTGCCATCCGCTGCCTCGCGCGCACAAGCGCGCCGCTCGTCTGCTGCATCGTAAGCTGCTCCTCGTCTGCGTGCGGCGGCGGTGTGTGCAAGTATACGCCGCCTGGCTCACATGATGCAAGGACGCCGGAGGATGGGTTGCGGTTCACCTCGACCGGGATCGATGGAGCGATGAGGTCCGCCTCGTGAAAGGATTCATCTCGCCCGCGGCGATCCCTGCCGCGTTTCAATTTGCGGCGCAGCGGGAAAGGACGTAGCCGGGGAACTCCCACCACCACCCTGCAATCACAGCCCGGGACAGGTGATCGCATGTCTGACCGAAGTCTTCTCGTCATGATCGTCGCTGCCGTGCTCCTCGTCACCAGCCTCGCGTCCGCCGAAGACTGGCCTCGCATCGACCGCCCCGCCGATGGAGTCACGGTCGTCTACGATGACTTCGGCGCGTGGGGCGGCTCCTCGATGGGCACTTCGCATCAGATGGAGCCCGACTATCAGATTCGCAAGCGCCTCGATCTCTCCGGGGTGCCGCAGGGGGTGTTCAACCGCGCGAAAGCAGCGAGGCTGCTGGTGTACTTCGCCGCGCAGGATTACTCGTGGAGCATCGAGGACGTGGAGCACAACGGCCTCGACGAGAGCTTCGAGATCGTCGTCAATGACAACGTCTATCACCATCGCACCTCTGACGTGCCGGGAGCGCGCGCCGACGAAGACGCCCCGCTCGCGTGGCAGTGGCATCAGTTCGAAGTGCCCGTGCGTCATCTCAACCACGGTGAGAACGTCATCGAGATACGCAAGTCCGAGCAGGATGCTCCGCCCCTTGATGATTACATCTACGTGGGCATTGATAACACCGAGAGCCACGGTCACTCGGAGTACCGCGCGGAGGGGCAGGACTGGACCGATCGGCAACTCAACGCGATCGGCGCGACCGGTGAGTACATGATACGCCTGCTGCTGCTCGAGCGCGAGACGCGGACGGAGAGCGTCTGGCGACCCGGCGACGGGGCGGTCGCGCCGCTTGGCTACGTGGATTCAACGTCCACTCCGCGCAATGACATCATCCGCCTGCGCGACGATGACTACCTGAAGATGGAGTTTGACCCGCGGGCATTTGACGCCGACCAGCCGATGCAGATCACCGTCGAGTCGGTGGCCGCGGTGCCGCGGATCGTCGTCAGCGACGAGTCCGGCGAAGTGCTCGATGCGCCGATCGCTCCCACCGGACGCGGCTTCACGGTCAGCGTGCCCGCCGGCGCGCGGCCCGATGTGCTCTACGTCGGCGCGTCGGAGGTCGCGGATGCCTTCATCCAGTCCGTCACCTTCGAGTACTCGCTCGGCTACTCGCTTGACCCGCCACCGGTGGATATGTCGCCGAAGATGGCCGCACCCGCAGGAGGACGCGCAAGCCGTGCCACGCGCTGCGTGATCGAGGGGAACACCATCATGATGCAGGACCGGCTGATGGAGGTCAGCTTCACGACCGATCCCGCACTGCAGATGACCTCGTTCCGCAATGAGTGGATCAACGCCGAGATGCTGCATGAGCCGGAACGCACACACCTCTTCCTGCTTGAGATTGACGGTGAGCGCTTCGGCGCCGCGGACTTCGAGGTCGAGGTCGTGTCTCTCAACGACGACGGCCGTGGGTTCGTCGCGTCGCTGCTGCTGGACGAGCATGACATACGCGCCACCTTCGAGGTCGCCATCGCCGACCCGGGGCAGCTTCAGATGTACCTTGCGCTGGCGAATGCCGGCGATGCGCCGGTGAGCTTCAAGACGGCCTTCCCGCACATTGGGGGCCTCGTGCTCTCGGAGCAGGCGGAGAGAGATTATTACATGTTCCCCGCGTGGGGCGGCGTCATCGCGTCGGGGAACGCGCAGTTGCGCACCGCCTACGGCGAGAACACCGCGTGGTGGCAGATGATCGATGTGTACTCACCCGGGCGCGGCGGCGGCGTGCTGATGCGCTCGCTTGATGAGACCGGCCTTTACAAGTGCCCGGCGCTGCGCAAGGGCGTCATGCTCGTGCCTGACTACGTGATGACTGAGATCGGACGTTACATGGAGCCTGAGATGTACTGGCAGAACTCCCTCGACCCGGGCGAGGACACCGCGATGACGTTCGAGTACCTCCGGCGCACCCGCGAGCCGGGCGAGGGCTTCACGCCGCCCTCCGCGCTCATCGAGGTGCATCCGGGTGACTGGCACGAGGCGATGGACCGCTACTCTCGCTGGGCGCACGATGTCTGGGAGTGGCGGCCGCATCCGTCGGCGCTGGCCGGGCAGTGGAATATCATCGCCACCGGCTGGGGACAAAGCCCGCTTCACAACGAGGACGGGTGGCGCACCGACTTCTTTCAGGAGGGGCGCGATGTCCTTGAGATGATGTCGTGGTGGGAGTGGTCGGAGGTCGGGCCGTGGAATGTGCCGATGGACCGCATCCGCGAGGAGCTGGGCGACGCGTTCTACGAGCGTTACAAGTCATACTGGGTGACGAACCCCGCGACCGGGAAGCTCGAATACCCGCTCAACCGTGGCGACTACGCGTACAACGAAGACTGGGGCGGGCTGCCCGCGTTGCGAGACTACGTCCAGCAGCACCGCGACGCCGGCCACCTGCCGATGTTTTACATGGAGGGTATCCTCTGCTGCGACACCACGCGGACAGGGCAGCAGTTCGGCGAGCAGTACGGCGTGATGAACGACCTGTGGACCGACGCGTACAAGACCGGGAAGACACCGGAGGGCTACGTCGGCTCGTACGCTTCGTGGAACATGTGCTCGGATACGCACTGGTGGCCCGACTACCTCGCCGAGACCGTCGCGCGCGTCTGCCGCGACACCGGCGTGGCGGGCGTGCGCCTCGATGAATACGGCCACCGCGGCTTCGTCTGCACCTCGGACAAACACGAGCATGTCTACGCCGAACCCGGTCACAACGCGTGGCTGCAGGCGGTCTCGAATGCGTGCGACCTCGTCCATCAGGCGATGGATGAGGTGGACCCGAAGCTGGTGCTGACCACCGAGTTCCCCGGCTACGATCACCTCGCGCGGTTCATCGACGGCGCCATCGTCTACGAGAGCATGTCGCACGTCAGGCCGATCCGGCCGGTCCCGGTCAACCTCTTCCGCTTCTACTTCCCGCGCTGCAAGGTCTACGATCTCGACCGGAACACCGGCGATTCACTCGACTGGCAGCTTTTCAACGGCATGGGCCGCTTCGGCGGTGAGCAGCCGGCGGCGTACTACCGCGTCCTCAATGAGTCGACGGGGGTCTTTGACGGCCGCGACATCACTCCCCTGGTGCCGACAGTTCGCGAGCATGTCTACGCGAACCGCTTTGACGGGCGCGACAAGCGGATCACCACGCTTTACAACGACGCCGACTTCACCGTCGATGGCCCTCTGCTGCCGATCGAGCGCGAGGATGGCTGGCACTGGTTCGACCTGCTGAACTGCCGGGAGCTTGAACCGCAGCGCGCCGATGACGGCCCGGCGGTGGGGCTCAAGCTCGGGCCCGGTGATGTGGCCGCCATCGCGCGCCTCCCCGAGAGGCTGAGGGTCGAGCGCGCGCCCGGGGGCTACCGCGTGGAAGTCTCCGGCGACCTCGGCGGGATGGAAGTGCAGGTCTGCGACGCGGATGGCGCGGCGCTCACCGAGCAGGATGCCGAGCGCTCCGCCGACCTCGTGATCCCGGGGTTCGCCGACGCGAACCCAGCGTGCGTCAAGCTCATGCGCTACGGGCGATTGATCGACGTGGTCGAGATGCCGTGACGGCGCTTGCGCGGATCGATGCCGTCCGCGGCACGCGACGCGCCCGGAGGAGGATTCCGGGCGCGTCGCCATGAATCAGCCCCCGCATCATCCGGCCGGTGATTCCCGGGGCACAGGTGATATCATGTCCGCAGGCAATCGCAGCGCACTCGTCATCCTCGACAGTCGTAAAGCCGCCGCCCGTCGCTCCGCCGATCACACCG
>JBKHFA010000068.1:0-13550 GCA_046540615.1 Armatimonadota bacterium
TTCAGCCTCTTCATCTCATGGGCGCCGCCGCATAACCCCTACCACGAGATGCCGGAGAAGTATGACCGCTACGATCCCGAGGAGATCGACCTTCGCCCGAACACCGAGGAGTTCGCGCGCGAGGACATCGCGGGCTACTACGGCCACATCACCGCGCTCGACCGGAACCTCGGGCGGCTGCTGCTGGAGCTGGAGGAGCAGGGGATCGCGGAGGACACGATCGTGGTGTTCACCAGCGATCACGGGGATATGCTCGGCGCGCAGGGCCTCGAGCGCAAGCAGAAACCTTGGGACGAGTCGATCATGGTGCCGTGGGTGATGCAGTGGCCGGGCGAGCTTCCGGCGGGCCTGCGCACGGACACGCTCATCAATGCGCCGGACATCATGCCCACGCTCCTGTCGCTGATGGGCGTGGAGGTGCCGGACACCGCGCAGGGCTACGATCTCTCGCGGGCCGCGCGGAATGAGGGCGGGATTGAACCGACCTCGGCCTACATCGCGAACCCGATGCCCTTCCCGGGCGACCAGCATGACATGGGGGCGTGGCGCGGTGTGCGCACGAAAACGCATACCTACGTCGAGGACGAGGAAGGCCCGTGGCTGCTCTACGACAACGTGGCCGACCGGTATCAGCAGACGAACCTGATCGACGACCCGGATGTCGCGAATGTGCGGAGAGAGCTTCACGAGGAGTTGGTCGCGTGGATGGCCGAGATTGGCGACGACGGCGCGTCAAAGGACGAACTGGTGGAGCGCTTCGGCTACGAGGTGGACGAGCGCGGGGTGGTGCCCTACTACAACGAGGTCGGCCTGAACGATCCGGACAACGAGGGTTGAGGCGCCGGGGAGGGGCGGGTATACTGGAAGAGAAAGGAGTGTGAGATGATGGCGGACACGAAGACTGGCGACAATAAGAAGCTCACAGAAAGCGAGTACGCAAGTCTGCCTCCTGAGAATCGGGCAGTGCTTGAGTGGCTGCGGGACTACATGTCGAAGCCGCTGTCAGAAGAGGAGAAGCGGTACTGGCGTGAACTGAGAGAATTCGTCGAGGACCATCCGTTCACTTTCCGCGGGGAGGGCGACGATGAGGAAGCCGTTCGTCCTTGACAGCAACGTGATATTCGATGTTCTCGGCCAACGAGAGGACGTCGCCTCCGGGTTGGCAAACGCGATGGAGGCCGCCGCGCTGATCTACCTTTGCCCATTCGTGCACTTTGAAGTGACGAGGGGCTTTCTTCACCGGCCCGTCGCAGCGCGAGAGCGCCTGTATCAAACGCTTTCGCAGAAGTGGCAGTGGGATGAGATCGACAGGAGCGACTGGAACCTCGGCTCCGTTTTCTGGGCGCGGCGTGAGGGGGCTGGCAAACATGGCACCGACGCGGATCTCATGATCGCTGCCTACGCGGTCAACCGCGGAGCGACGGTCGTGACCGCCGATCTCCGCGGTTTCGAAGATCTGCCTGTCGCGATTGAGAACTGGCGCGCCGAGGACTGATCGAAGCCCCGACGCGCCGATGCCCCCGCCCGCTCAGTAATCCTCAAGCAGCCCCTCCCACCTGCTGCCCTCAAGAGAACCGCCGTTCTCCTTGAACCACGCCAGGTCCAATTCCTCGATGTCAAGCGTATCTTCCCGCGCGAGCGCCTCTTCGACGGCTTTGCCAGGCGGCTCAAGCTGATCTCGCATCTCGTCGGGGATGTAATCCACCCACTGCGGGAACTGGTTGTTCCGACGGCGCACAGGCTCCTCGACCCCGAAGTTCTTGAAGTCATCGCCCTCGACGGTGCCGTCCGGGAATCCGTTCGCCTTCTCCCACTCGACCAGCCTCGAGCGCATCTCGTCGGCCGTTGAGCGCGCTCCATCCGCGCCCTCCAGCAGAAGATTGTGCTCCTCGATCGGGTCCGCGCTGAGATCATAGAGTTCCTCGAAGCCGTTGTCGCAGTAGTATGTGTACTTCACGCCCGGACGGCGCAACGAAAGCCATCGGCTTCGGCCTGCGCCGAAGCACGTCACCCACTCGTCTCGCGCATCGGCGTGGCCGCCGCCGTCGGCGCCGAGCAGGCTCGCGCCGGGCAGGTCCTCGAGCACCGGGTGCTCGACGCCGGCCGCGTCCATGAAGGTCGGGAAGAGGTCGGTGCAGCCGACGAGATCGTCACAGACGCGTCCGCCCTCGAGACGCTCGGGCCAGCGCATCAGAAGCGGCACTCGCACCGA
Organism: Armatimonadota bacterium; assembly: GCA_046540615.1. Classification (GTDB taxonomy): domain Bacteria; phylum Armatimonadota; class Zipacnadia; order Zipacnadales; family UBA5352; genus UBA5352. The sequence continues at coordinate 2,213 of JBKHFA010000068.1, forward strand.
TGACTCGTAGGGGCTCATCTTCTGACAGGCGTTGAAGTCGCCGAGCATCTCGCCGTGGTCGCCGGTGAAGACGATGAGCGTCTCGTCGAGGATGTTCAGTTCCTCCAGCGTGTCGAGCATCCGGCCGACCTGGTGGTCGATGAGGCTGCAGGCCGCGTAGTAGAGCGCCACGCATCGCCGGAGGCGGTCGTCGGACGCGTTCTCGTAGTTGGCGTAGTAGCGCAGCATCTGCATCTGGAGCGGCAGCGTGTCAGGGTCGCGGTCCACCTGGATCGGGAAGGGCACCTCGTCGAGGTCATACATCGATTCCCACGGCGCCGGGACGTTGTACGGCGGGTGGGGGCCGATGAAGCCCGTCCACATGAAGAACCGTCGCCCGGCATTCGCGCGCAGGAACGCCTCCATGCGGTCGCCGCACCACCAGGTCCCGTGCGCCTCCTGTGGCAGCGGCGAGGTCTGCGGCTGCACGTAGAGGAGGTTGCGGACCCCGTGTATCTCGCGCTTGTGACCGTAGCCCTCTTCGATGAGCCACGTCAGGTAGTCGTCATCCTGCGGCCAGCGCGGGATCTCCTGCATGACCTCGCGACTGTGCATACCGTAGTGGCGCCGGGTGGGGAAGAAGTGCATCTTGCCGATCGCGTGGGTGTAGTACCCGCGGGCGCCGAGCAGTTCGGGGATCGTGTTGAGCAATGGCTCGACCTCCGGGCGGTTGTTCGCCCAGCTTCCGGTCTCATTCTCGCGACGGCCCGTCAGGAGCGAGTATCTCGCCGCAACGCAGACCGGGGTGGTCGAGCAGCAGTGCGAGAAGAGCACGCCCTCAGCGGCGAGGCGGTCGAGGTTCGGGGTGTGGATGGCCGGGTTGCCTGCGGCGGCGATCGCATCGGCGCGCATCTGGTCGGCGTACAACAGGATGATGTTGGGCGCATCGGTCTCCGAGCGCCTGAATGCCTGTCGGCTTGTCTGTGACATGACGGGAGCCCCTTACGCGAAGGCGACATCTCACGACTCTCTCGCGGACCTTCCGGACGCGGGCGGGATTCCCTCCCTGGCAGCGCAGGTAGTGAGCAGGAATGCGCGGAATACTGCTTTGATGCTGGAGAAGCTCTGAGCGCCATCAAAGATGGAGGCTGGCCATGACTCAAAAGAGCACGCGGGTGCCGCGCATGTGCCGCAGGAGAAGCCGGACTTTCGGTGTGTGGCTGGTCGTACTGTGCATGTTTTCGGCGAGCAGCACTCTTGCTGATCCGATCGAGACGGTGTCTACGATGGAGGATCTTCGCGCCACCGAAGCGGAGGATGGCGACGTCATGAGGCTGCTCGGATACCACGCGGTGGGCGACGGGGGCGGAGGACTTTTCGCGTGGGACGCCGGCTGTGTCGATGAGGACAACGGTGGCACGGTCATCGCCTCCGCGGGCGATGCTGACGGCAGATGGACCCGCGTCGCGGATGACACGAACGTGAGGTACTTCGGCGCGCGCGGCGATGGCATCGCCGACGACACCGCCGCCATCCAGGCGGCGATCGACTCGGTATCCTCGACGGGCGCGCCCGGCGTAGTTTTCGAGGAGGACCGGACGGTCGGAGGCACAGTTCACTTCCCACGCGGGAAATACCGCATCACCGACACACTCCTGGTGGGCCCGAACACCACGCTGACGGGCACCGGCAGCGCGCTGGGCTTTCAGCGACGAGGTGTCGTTGAGCGGGACGCCGGATCGGTCATCATCGCTCGCTTCGATGATCCCCAGCGCTGGATGATCTCGTCGGCGGTGTACTTCAGGGAGGGTGAGCACGAGGGGCAGCTTGTGCCGCCGCGTGAGATCGTGAGCGGCAGGACGTACGATCGTGGCGTTCATTCACGGGCCAACGCAATTCAGATCCGCGATCTGCTGCTCATCGGCGAGGAAAATGCCGCCGGCGATCCGCCCTACGGCGGGATTCGTCTGCAGGCCTGCCCGGGATCGGTGCTGGAGGGCGTGGGCGTCTTCGAAGTGGACATCGCGTACATGCTCAATGCCGGCTGGGGACTGGCGATGCGCGACTGCGCCTCAGGCTCCTACCTCTACGGTCTGCTCGCGCTTTACAACGTGAACGGACTGCTCATCGACAACTGCTACCTCAACATGCACAGTTCCGACCGGGTGATCGATGAGGATAACGTTGCCCCCGGCAATCTCTCTGATCGCGGGACCGGCGGCAGCATGCCCGCGGATTATCCTTTCAGAAAGACGGGCATCCTCAGTCACTACGGGCACAACATCACGCTGAACAACGTGATCACCGAGCACTGGGAGGTCGCGCGTTTTCACATCCACGGGCAGATCTCGGACACCGGAAGCTGGCTGGAGGGCAATGATGAGCTGGGATACGCGCTGGTGACGGCGGATCTCGACCTGCGCAACCCGCACATCTACCAGCCCGCGATGACCGGCGAGGGACGCTTCCTCAGAGCCGGCACGAATGTGCGTGCTACCGTCAGCAACAGCCCGGCTTTCCCCATCACATGGGGCTCGGCGACGGCGAACCGCATCACGGTGCTCGGCCCGGACCCCGACAGAGCGGGGTGGAAGCACTACCCGGCGGTGGTGAGCTACGCGAATCGCGAGAGCGGCCACGTGCGCGTTGCCGCTGACGGCTCCGAGGACGTGGACAACACTCGCCTCGCCGACACCACGGCTCGCGTCGATCTGATGACCGCTCTTGAGCGGATCGAGGCCTCGGACCGCCGCGAGTGGACTGTGTCGATCGCGGAGGGTGCGACGTGCGACGTGACCAGGCGCTTCGACCTGGCAGACAGAAGCATCACGTTCATCGGCGAAGGAGGCGACGCGCGTCCGGTCATGCGCTTCAGCGCGGGGGCTGCGGGCGAGACGCCGCTGGAGTTCGCGGGTGGTGGCTGCACGTTCCGTGGCGTGGACCTCGCTGTGGCAGATGGCGGCGGGGAAGCAGGGCAGAGCGCCATCCTCGGCATCAGGGGCGGTGGCTTCGACCTTGGCCTCTCAAACTGCTCTATCTCACTCGAGGATCGCTCGCTGCTGACGAGTGTCGGTTCCCCGGCGGTCATCGACGCCGTGCTGAGCGGGGTTGAGATACGCAGCGGCCGGTCGGTCTTCGTCGAGGGCACGGAGGCCGGCAGCGTGATTTCGTGCATGGCCTCTGATACGACCGCCCCCGCGTCACTGCTGGAGCGCGGAGTGAACGGGTGGGAAGGACAGCACACGCAGGTCATTCACTCGAACATCGCTCCAGCGAGGGAATGAGGGGCCGAAGTCGGGGGCCGGCGCGAGGCTACCAGCCCGCCGAGAGCGCTGGTTGCAGAGGAGCGGGGGCGGGCGCCTCCTCGCCGACGGTCTCCATCGCGACCGCCCAGAGGTAGAGGCAGGTGTAAAAGGCGGTCCGCACGTAGGCGTTGAACGCACTGGCCAGCACGAAGAAGAGCAGCACGAGAGCGATGCTGAGCGGCAGCAGCGCGGGGGTGGCGAAGAAGACCGTGGCCCCGACGATCACGCCGATGGCGACCACGACCGCGCCGATGACCCGCGAGGTCAGCATCAGGCCAAGCTCGCCCACGACGATCTGAATGATGTTGTGCGAGTGCAGCCCCTTCGCGCGGTCGGCGGATTTCATCAGGGGCGAGTCCTCGAGGATCATGATCGGCAGGAGCAGGTAGGTGATGGCCGTCCAGCCGCGCTGCATGGTGTCGGCGGCCGCGCGGCGCACTCCATGGCCGCCTTTGCCGCGGATCGCGCCGGTGATCAGGCCGACCACCAGCGTGGCTACGGCGAGGGAGATGATCCCGCCGACGTTCTTCACGCTGTCGGCGAAAGCGCTGCCGAGCTTCGCGTCCTGCCCGCGCAGATGGACATCGACAAGATGGACCGTCATGCCGGTGAAGAAGTAGGTGGTGACGTGGATCAGAAGGGTCGCAACGATCAGCACCACGTATCCGACGGCGCTGATAGCCTCGTCGTCGGCGCGCGCCGCGGCGAGGTCGCCGGTGAGGTAGAGCACCCCGCCGAGGATGGCGATCAGGACGATGTTCGCGAGCACGGAAAACACCGAAGGGATAAAGAGGTCTTTGTCGCGGAAGGCCATCGCGACGGCCTCTTTGAGGAACGTCCATCCGCGTTTGAGCGAGGCCATGAAGCCGCGTTCGCCGGAGAGTCGCGAAGGGTCCCAGCGCCCGCGCTTTGTCTCGTAGCTGGTCTCCGCGCGAGATTCCTGTCCGGGCGCCGGCTGTGCCGCCGACTGGTTCGCCGCCCTTTCTGCGGCGCGGCTTTCAGTCGGGAACGCAGTTCGAGGCATCGGTTCACCGCGAGGCGGGGCCTGAACGTCCTCGGCGTGCGCGGCTTCAGCGACGAGCCTGCCTTCGTCAAGCCGAACTCCGCATGACAGACAGTGCTGGTCGGTCGAGTACACTTTCTCCCCGCATGAAGGACACTTCATCTCACTGCCTGCCGATGCCATCGAGATGCCTCCGGCCGCGTCAGGTTCCTGTGCCCGGCAGAGGTCACTTCTCCGCGACAGATGAACTGCCCTTTGTCGGAGGTATCTCCCCGCTTTCCATGAAATGATCGGAGAGCGTGCTGGTCCACGGTGTCCCAGTGAAGAAGCGCACAATTCGGGTGATTGCTGTGGTCTTCTGTCGACGAATCGTCTCCACCATGTCGAGCATAGTAGCCGCACTCATGCTGATATTGCTTCCGGCGCAGGTTGAGGCGCTGCCGTGGGATCAGGTGCACCTGCTGCACGACGGCTCGGAGCCGCCGCTGGCCTACGAGGCGACGCACCGTCTCGCGTGGGAAGACGGGCGGCTCGCGTCGCTGACCGCCGAGGGCGTCTCAACCTTCGTCCTGCGCGACGGGGCGTGGGAGGCCGGGCTGAGCCACCCCCTCAACGACGGCCAGGCCGTCGCGTGGGCCGATGACACCGTGGTCGCGCTCGACCGGGAGAAGCTCCTGATGATCAAACCGACCGGCGAGCGCGTGGTCAGCCACGATCTCGCCTGCCCGATCGGCGCGCGCGGCGCGATCGCGGGAGTGCCCGGGCAGAGGGCGGCGCTGGTGAGCATCAACGGCCGGGTCTACCGGGTTGACGTCGCCGCGGGCGTTTCCGAGCGGGTCGAGGGGACTTCGCTCGGTGGCGACGCGGTGTACATGGCCTCGTGTGCGGCGACCGGCGACGTGTACGCATTCGGCGGGCGCGGCCTGAGGCGCTGGGATGGCGATGCGGGCGAGTTCGTGGCATGGATGGATGCAGACGGCGAGACCTTCAGCGCGCCGCAGAAGTCGCTGGCGGTCCATCCCGACGGGCGCTGGCTCTACGCCGGGACGGCGGGCGAGGGGCTCGTCGCTGTCGATCTTCAGGAGGGCGTCGCGCACACGTGCAACCCCGACCGGCTGCCGAACGTAGCAGGCCAGCACATTTTCCCGGTGACGGTGGATACGCGGCGCGACGTGCTCTACGTGCCGACGTGGACACACGTGGTCGCGGTCGCCCCGGCGAGCGATCCGGCGGCCTGGCAGGAGATCGGCTACCTCAACTCGATGACGGAGCCTGCGCTGCACACCTACCGCTCGGTCGCCGCGGTGGCGGGACTGGCGTACCTCCCGAGCACCGATCATCTCATCTTCGGCGGACGGTGGGGCCTCGATGTGCTCAGCAGCGCCGAGTCGGGGCAGTTCGTGACAGACGAGGGCTTCGAGCAGTGCGAGCTTACGCCTGATGCGATCGCGGGTGAGGGTGCCGTGTACGACATGATCCGCGACGAGCGCCTGCGCTCGATCTACGTAAACGCCGGTCGCGCGACTCCCGAGGCGATGGAGCAGTTCGCGCGCGCGGGCATCAACGCGGTCTTCTATCAGATTTATTACATCGAGCACGGCGAGTTCTACTCGCCGCTGGACGTCCGCGACCATCTGCGCGAGGTCGCGGGATGGGCTGACGACGCGGGCGTCGCGCTTTTTGCGACCGGCCGGCAGGTCGGATGGAGTCAGTTCAATCATGAGCGCATCCGGGACTACGAGTACCGCCGCTTCATCACACCCTCGGGGAAGATCGGGGCATACGAGTCCGAGCGCGACGTGGAGGGATATGATCGGGGCGAGTTCCCGTGTCATTTCGACGAGGGGTACTGGGAACTGACGCTCGGCTATCAGATTGAGGAGTTCGGGAAGCTGGCGGCCGAGGCGCCGATCGCCGGATTCGTGCTGGAGATGGGCGACGGCTACAGCGGCTCGAACATCAGCCACGCGTCAGATGTATGCATGTGCGACGACTGCTGGGAGCGCTTTCTCGACCACCGCGAGATTGACAACGAGGAAGCGCGGGGGATGGAGATCGACGGCTGGAACCGCCACCACTGGCTGCGTGATCGCGGATTGTGGGATGCGTACGTCGATCATCAGCGCGCGCGCTTTGCGGCGCTGGCGCGGGAGTATCTGCTGAAGGCGCGTGAGCATCAGCCGACGCTTGTGCCGGTGCTTGCGCTGCCGGAGACGTCGGGACACTACGATCAAAGCTGGTACTACCGCGCGTGGATCGAGGGCCTCGGGAGCGCCGAGCAGCCGGTGATCGTCTGCTCGCAGCAGGCCTACGCTGCGCCCTTCGCCCCGACGATCTCGATCGATCCGGGGCGTCGGCTGCGGGAGGACGGTCTGCACCTGCTCTTCGTGCCGGGTCTCGCGACGATCTGGCATACGCCAGAGCAACTTGCGCGCCGGACGGCGGACAACCTGCGTTACACGCCCGGCACGTGGTACTACCACGGGAACTACTGGTTCGGCGAGCACCTCGAAGAGGACATCTACCAGCCGCGAACACCGGGTGTTGAGGGGAGCCACGCGCTGGCGGAGTACATTGAAGCGCTCAGCGAGGTCAGTTGGGATGCGCCGGGAGGTTGATGAGTGATGCGCGTGATCGCCGTCTTTGCGCTGGTGCTGCTGGTGACGACCTGCGCGGCCGCCCCGGTGGTGAGGGTGGTCGAGGACTTCGAGGGGGAGGCCCCGTCGCTTGCGGACGAGGCCGACGTGGTTGAGATCGACGGCAACCGCGTTCTGCGGTGGGCGCCGGATCGCGAGGAGCCGTGGTTTCTCGACATCTCGTTCTCCGGAGTCGAGCTTGATGAGTGGGACCGGCTTGAGTTCCGCTACCGCATCGAGGGCGCCGAAGCGGTGGACTGGTGGGGCGTGAAGGTGGTGGACTTCCCGCTCGGCGACGGCTATCAGATCCCCTACCGCGTCCCGGAGGAGGATGTCGCCATCGGAGAATGGGCGACCGCGGAGTTCACGCTGCATCCGATCCCGATGAAGTGGGGCGATGCACCGAACGAGACCGCACAGACGGTCATCCTGCGGGCATCGGGCGTTGAGGGCGATGCGCCGGTCTTCCTCGTCGATGACCTCCGCGTCGCGCGCGATGCGCTGCACATGTCGGTGGAGCCGGGCGAGATCCTGCCGGCGGGCGACGGCTGGCGGCGGGATTTCACGATCGAAGTGCGCTCGGCGGCGGAGCAGCCGATGGCCGTCGGCTTTGAGGGTGCGGATCTGCCCGATGGGGCCACCATGGAACTGCCCGATCCGCTGGAGTTGCCCGCCGGGGAGCGCAGGGATGCGGTCGCGAGCATGTCGATCCCCGGCGAACTCCCGCCGTTGACGCAGATCGAGGCCACGTTCGCCGCGATGAGCGACGATGACGACCGCGTGGAGGAGGCGTTGACCGTGTCGGTGCCGCTGCCGGAGGTGGAGCATCCGGTGTTGCTGGTGACGCGCGACGATCTTCCGCGTGTCCGCGAGCGGATTGCGACGCTCGACTGGGCGCGCGAGGCGTGGGAGCCGATCCTGCGCAGTGCCGATCGCTGGTCGGAGCGCGAGATCGAGATGCCCGACCGTGGCGGGCAGTGGTATCACTGGTATACCTGCGACGAGTGCGGGGGGAATCTCGAGACGGTGTCGCCGACCGAGCACGTGTGCGGGGCCTGCGGCGCGGAGTACACCGGATGGCCTTACGACGACGTCGTCATCATGCGCAGGCACAACAACCTGTCCAACGCGACGCGCGACCTTGGACTTGCGTACGCGGTCACCGGGGATGAGAAGTACGCCGCAAAGGCCCGTGAGATACTGCTCGGCTATGCGGATGTCTACCTCGACTACCCGCTGCACAACAAGCAGGGCGAGGACGGCCGCGGCGCCTGTCACGTCGGGGCGCAGCCTCTGAGCGAGGCCACCTGGCTGATCCCCATCGTGCAGGGCTTCGACTGCATCTTCGATCTTCTCAGTGAAGACGAGCGCGCCGAGATCGCGGAGAGGGTCCTGCTTCCTGCCGCTGAGTTGGTGCGCTCTTACGCGAACTCAATTCACAACATCCCGTGCTGGGAGAACGCGGCCTACGGGATGGCCGGGATCACGCTCGGGGTGAGCGATCTCGCATCCGACGCGATCAACGGTGAGTTCGGCTTCCGCAATCAGATCGAGCAGGGCGTAGATGACGACGGCGTCTGGTACGAGGGCTCGTGGGGATATCATTATTACACGATGAGCGCGCTCGAGCCCCTCGCGGTCGCCGCCGAGCATGTCGGGATTGATCTTTACTCCGATCGTTATCTGAGCATGTTCACGGCGCCCGTGCGTATGATGGGACCGACGGGGACGCTGCCGGCGTTCAATGATTCCGGGCGCACAAGCGCCGTCGGAACCGGGCGGGCGAAGTTGTACGAGAACGCCGCCTCGCACTGGGAGGCCGAGGAGCTTGCGGTGGTGCTCGCCGCTGCCGGGCGGCGGTCGGGCTACCAGGCGCTGCTCTTCGGGCCGGATGAACTCCCGACCGGCGCCACGAGTCTGAGTTCGACGATCTTCCCCGCGGCGGGTGTCGCGATGTTGCGCACCGACCCGGATGACAGGCCCGGCGACCTCATCCACGGCGTCCCTGCCAACTGCCTTGCGCTGGACTACGGTCCGCATGGCGGCGGCCACGGCCACCCCGACAAACTGGCGTTCGAGATGCACGTGATGGGGCGGCTCTTCGCAACCGACGCGGGTTCGGTGAAATACGGCAATCCCGCCCACCGCGGCTGGTACAAGCAGACGCTCAGTCACAACACCGTGGTGGTGGACGGGGCCAGTCAGCAGCCGACCGAGGGTGACCTGCTCTTCCACGTCTTCGGCGACAACGTCGGTCTCGTCGGTGTCGAGAGCGACGAAGCCTACCACGGCGTCACGCTCCGGCGGGTCATGGCGCTTCTTCCGGAGGGCATGCTGGACATCACGCTGGCGCTGTCTGATGACGAGCATCAGTATGACTGGGCGCTGCACGGTCGCGGCGAGTTGACGCCGGCGGCGGAGATGACGCCGCTCGAGGCCGCTCCCGGCGAAGGAATGTACGAGTGGGCCGAGGACTGGCGCACCGCCGGAGAAGTGGGCGCACTGGCGGGCGACTGGGCGATCGACGAGGATGTCACGATCCGGATCGCGCACACGGTGACGCCGGCGGCGGAGGTCTTCACCGCCATCGGCCGCGGCAACCCCGCCTCCGCGCGCGATCCGTTCATGATGACCCGCGCGAACACGGCGGACGCGGCGTGGGGCACCGCCGCGTGGTGGGGCAGCGATGAGCAGCCTGAGGTGGCGCTGCTGCGCGGGACGCGCGATGGCGAAGAGCTGGCCCTCAACGAGGCGGTCGGGATCGAGGTGACCGTCGGCGCGCGGAGATTGCTGCTGCTGACGCTTGCCGATGGCGAGGCGACCTTTGGCGACACGGTCCTCGATGGCTCGGCGGCGCTGGTGGAACTCGACGGCGAGCGCCCGATCCGATGCCTTGCGGCGGAGGCCGCGCGCGTGACGGTGGACGGGGTGGAGATCACGGAGTAGCGCGCGGGCGGTCTATGCTTTTTCGATCGCCTCCACCATCGCGCGCGAGGCGGCGCGGACGGCCTCCCGCTTGTACTCCGCGGAGCGGCGGGTCACGGTGATCAGGTCGGCGACCTCCGCGCTGATGTGCCCGAAGAGGCGGTCCATCGCCAGCAAGCAGGTCGCCGTGCCGCGGCCTGACCCGCCCGCCGCCGCGACGCCGATCACCGGCTTGTCGGCCAGCCCATCGCCCTTCATGCCGGTGTTGCAGCGCCGCAGGCGGTCGGCGAAGCATTTCGCGGACTCGCTCAGGTCGCCGAAGTACACGGGTGTCACGAAGATCCACGCGTCGGCTTCCTGCACCGCCGCCCGGACCTCCTCGAACTGATCCTCGATGATGCACCAGCCTTCTTCCCGACACTTGTACCAGCCGTTGCCGCACTGCCGGCAGGCCTCAATCTCCCGGTCTGTCAGCTTGATCATCTCCGTGTCCGCGCCGGCTTCCCGAACTCCTTCCGATGCGGCCTCCGCGAGGCTCGCGGTGAGGCCGCCTTCATTCGGACTCGTGTGGATCGTGACAACCTTCATGTCAGTCTCCTCCTGCGAATGCGACAGGGCAAAGCGTGGTCTTCGGGCGGAGCCGCAGGAGTACCGGGCCCCGCCCGTGCTGTCGCGGTCACTGGTCTGGTTGCCGAACGGCGCACGGGCGAGACGCCCGTGCCACGAACGACATGCCAGCCTTACGTTTGCTCCCAGAGTTCCCACATCGCGACCTGCACCGCGTCGGTCATCTTGCGGCCGCCATCGGCCTCAAGGCGCCGCGAGAGGATCGGCAGGGCGCCGTATGCGCCGCGATGGGCCTGGTCGGTGGTGGGGATGTAGCCGAACCAGTCGTTCGCAAGCTCAGCCACGAAGGTGTATTCCGCGGGGGACCAGTGCTTGATCTCCAGCCCCCACTCCACGAAGACCTCGCTCGGGATGCCGACGATCATCACCTCGCCAACACGGATGACCTGGATCGGCACCTGCGCGATCTCGCCGTCGAGGTCCCACTCGTCGAAGCGCTTGATGATGTAATCCCAGCGGCCGGGCCGCTCCTCCATCGCGCGCTTCTCCTCGACCTCGGCGCGCATCTCTTCGTCGCGCGTGTAGTAGGGGATCGCGATGCGGCGGAAGATGCAGCCGATCTCGCCGGTCTCCAGCGGCTCGCCGAGTTCCGTGGCATTGACGGCAAGGCCCGCCGCGCCCCTGCCCATCTGCGCGGCCTTCTCGATGCCCTTGGAGGGCCAGCGGCTGCTGCGCCAGTGGTGGTGGTTGATGTCGCCGCAGGTGCCCTGCAGGAAGACGGTGACGCACTGATCGCCGTAGACATCGCGCATCGCCAGCGAGAGCCTGCCCGGCCAGCCTGCGGAGATGCCGTTGCCGCCGACGGTGTCCGCGTGCATGGCGTAGTTCGCGATCATCGCGCGGACGGCGCCGGACTGGTCGCG
>JBKHFA010000069.1:0-13534 GCA_046540615.1 Armatimonadota bacterium
GCGGTGGTGAGCGTCCTCGGCCAGACCAGTGCCGGGCCGGACGACCTGCTCACCATCGGCCACTCCTGACCGACCCCCGATCTGCGCGGGCGCACGTCCGACGTCCGGACGTCGAGGCGCGCAGATCGGGCGGGGACGGGTGATGTCGGCGGGTCTGCACACCCGCCCTCGTGGGCAGGCAGCGGGCATGTCCGTCACCCTGAAGCCCCTCGACCAGCAGGTCGTCGTCGTGTTCGGCGCCTCCAGCGGCATCGGCCGCGCCACCGCCCTGATGGCCGCCGAAGGGGGCGCCTCCGTGGTGGCCGCCGCCCGCGGGTCCGAGGCCCTCGCGGCTGGCCGCGCGCAGGTGTGACTGCATCATCGACACGTGCATCATCCCGTGGACGCCCTTCCCCGCCACATCCGCCACCCACAGCAGCAGGCGGTCACCGTCCACGATCATCACGTCGTAAAGGTCGCCGCTGACGACCCTCGCCACCTCAAGCCTGATCGCCATCTCGTAGTCGTCAAGCTCCGGAAGCTTATCCGGGAGCATCTCCGCCTGCATCGACCGCGCCAGTCGTAACTCGTGCGCCAGCCGAAGCCCTCGCGCGCGCTCTCGCTCGCGCGCTCGCAGCACGTAACTGCTCACGAGCGCCAGCACCAGCAGCACCGGAGCCCCGTTGCTCCACAGCAGCGCCAGCACCGGGACCGCGCCAAGTTGCCACTGCGCGACCCACTCCTCCGCAAGCACGTAGGCTCCAAGCGATGCGATGGCGGACAGCACCGCTCCTCGACGCCCGAACCACATCGCGGCCACGATCACCACGATGTAATAAAGCTGGAAGAGTACGATGCGGTTCTGAACGTATTGCGCCGCTTCGAACTGAAGGTTCTCGCCCCCCCACACGATGATCGCCGTGGTGATCAGGTAGATGTCCACGATGACCGCGAGCGGGCGTTGAGCCGGAAGCCACCGCCCGCTCAGGCGCGCAATGAAAAGCGCAAGTGTGTACACCGCCGCGACCACGGATGCAATCTGCATCTGCAGCGGGGTCTGGCGCATGAGACCGAGAGCGGGCGAAACGATGATCGCAATGATGATTGCGCTTCGTACCAGCGCCACGATGATGTCCGACTCGTCGCCATGCCCCCACTGCCCTTCGTCATTCATTTCATTCTCCCGCAACCGACATCACCTCCTCTCCGGGTTGTCTGCGCGCTCGGCGGCCCGGACACCGGACCCGTCCTTTTGACGGCGTGAACAAGGACTTCCTCGCTGCTGCCTCGAATACCTGCCACACCGGACGAGACCGAAACACGCTCTTAATATTGCCCGCCGGGCATGCTTTGAACCTTCGTATTGCCGGGCAAGCGGCAGCGGGAGGACAGCACGTGACTGCACGGACAGCATTTCGCACCATCGGCTACCGCCGCTTCTCCGCCGACACCGCGATCCGACGCATCGCTGCGATCGGATACGAAGGCGTCGAGGTATGCCTCGAGCATCCTGGACTGGAGCCGGAGGAGATCAACGTCCTGCGTGGCGCCGCGCTGGCGACCGTCGCGGCGGGGGAGAGCATTGAGGTCGCGACCGTCAGCTACCACGGCGACCGCGACCCGCTTCGGCTCCGCTGGAAACGCGCCCTCCGGGCCATCGAACTGACATCCTCGATGGGCACCGGCATCCTGATCATCAATGCCCCTCGCCCCGGACCGGATGCCCCCGGCGACCTTCAGCAGCAGTTCGAAGATCAGCTCGAGCACCAACTTGAGCGGGCCGAGCGCCTCGGTGTGATCCTCGCGATCGAGCCGGAGCCGGGCCTGCTGGTGGACAACGTGGACGATGCTTTCGCGCTGATCCAGCAGATGGGTTCGGAGCACCTGCGCGTGAATCTCGACGTCGGTCACGCCTTCCTGACCGAAGACGACGTGCCGGCGGCGATCCGGCGTCTCGGCGATCTGATCGTTGCCGCGCACATCGAGGATATGCCCCGGGGGGAGCACCGCCACCTCATCCCCGGTGAGGGCGACATGGATCTGCCGGCGATCATTGAGGCCCTGCACGACATCGGATTCGACGGATGGCTGACGGTGGATCTCTTCGACATCGCGGACGCGCCGGATCAGGCTGCGGAGGCCTCCCTGGCGCGCGTGCGTGAGCTTGTGAGCGAGTAGTGCGACACTCTCTTCGGAGACCCGGTGCGATGGAGGATCTACCCCGACCCGTCCCGCCGCATGACGCCCACACCCGCACCGTCCTCAGCGACGGCGCCGACACTGTGGCGGTGATGGTGCGCGCCGCCGAGGCACTGGCGCTGGATGCGATCGCCATCACCGACGAGGTGCGTCTCGAGACGTCCGCCGATGAGCTTGCGGCCCGACGGCAGCAGATCGAGCAGGTCGCTTCGCGCAGCAGCATCGCCGTCATCCCCGGTGGCGAGTGCGAGATCCTCGATGTGACCGGTCGAATCAGCCTTCCGCCGCGGGCGGAGGAGACGCTGCCGCTGGTGCTGGCCTCGATCGGTCCGAAAACTCGCGGCATCGCGCGCGAGGTGCCGGCAAGCGGGTCGCGCATGATGGAGAACGTCTTCGGCGCGTATTCCTCGGTGGTGCGCGCCGAGCGTGTCGATGTGATCGCCGATCCTTTCAACCTCGGCCGCTTTCCCGCGCCGCTCGGACCTGCCGACCTCCCGCGCGCCCATGTCCGCGACCTCGCGCGGCTGATGGTCAAGCACGAGGTGGCGCTGGAGCTTTCAGCGCGCGCGTGGTGGTGGCATCCATCACTGAGCATCGGGGAGTTCGAGCGCGCGTGGTCGTCGATCCTTGCCGTCTTCGCCATCGAGGACGTGAAGTTCGTGGCCGGCACGGGCGCCCGCTCAGCCGCCGGGGTCGGCAACAACTACTTCACGCGTCGCATCATGCGCCTGTCGGGAATCGAACTGTCGCAGGTCGTCAACCTCCGCAGCCTCGCGGGCAGATGAGTGACCAGCCACGGACGGGGCGTTCGTCCTGATGCCGTTGCCCTGAGTGCTGTGCTTGCCGCTGGTAGCTGTCCGCTGCCGTTCAGCCGAACAACCGCGCGCACAACTCCGCGATGTCGCGGCCGTAGTCCTCGCAGTGCTCAATCGCCTGCTCATTCGGCTCCCCCTGGCAGGTCGGGCCGTAGTGCGGACCTCTGGCCTCGCCCTTGATGATCATCCCATGCACCAGCAGGCATGCGATGATGTCCATCAGCGTCGTCTCGTTGCCGCCGCCGAGCACGCCCGACGACGAGAACGCGCCACCGACCTTCCCCTCAAGCTCCCCGTGGTGCTTCACGGATGCGTCGATCAGCGCCTTCAGCGGCGCCGCCATCGTCCCGTAGTACACGGGCGATCCCATGATGATCCCGTCGAAGTCCAGCAGGTCGTCGGGGGTCACCTCATCGACCGGCCTTACCTCAACCTTCACACCCTCAACTTCGCCGGCGGCCTTCGCGATGCACTCCGCCATCGCCTCGGTGTGCCCCGTCTTCGAGAAGTACGTCACCAGCATATCCGCCATCGTCCCGTGCCTCCTCATACGCCCCTGCAGGCAAGTCGCAGTAACTCGTTCACTCCGTTCGTGATGCCCTGCTCATCCTGCGGCCCCGGCTCCCAGACCGCCGCGCCCTCCCAGGCCCGCGCCTGCAGCAACTCGACGATCTCGGCGATCGGGGTCACGCCCCGCCCGAGCACGGCCGACGCTCCCCGGGCTTTTTTATTGCCCACCCACTCGGGGCTGAGGTCCTTGAGATGCAGGTGCGCCGTCCACGGAAGGAGCCGCCGCACGGCCTTGACCTCGTCGATCTCCCAGATGGAGAAGTTGCCCACATCCGGGCAGAGCGAGAGTCCCTCGTCGCCGAGGGCGTCGATGATCGTCAGCAGGTGTTCGGGCGTGCGCGCGAGCAGGCCCGCGTTTTCTATCACCAGGATCCTCCCGGCGTCACGCACCTGGGCGTTGCGCTCGCGGAGTGCGCCGATGTACGCCTTCAACGCCGACTCGCCCTCGCGCGTGTGCTGGGTCCCGTGCGTGAATATCAGTGGCGCGCCAAGAGCCTTCGCCGCCTCGATGCCCCGCGCGAAGTCCTCGTCGACTTTCTCGAGTTCCTCGCCCGTGGCAAGCAGATCGCCTTTGATGTAAAAGCATGAGCAGCGCAAGCCGCTTTCACCAAGCGCCGCCCGCAGTGCATCGACGCCCCAGGTGTCAACATGCCGCATGAAGATGTCGATCGTACACAGGCCCATCTCCGCCAGCAGGTTCATCAGCCCGATCGGGTCGAGCTTCTCACCGTGCCAGACCGACAGCGGGCTGCTCCACATGATCCCGGGTATGACCGCCATCGTCGCGGCTCCTCTCAGCCGATCAGTCGAAGCAACTCCCGGACGCTCTCCGTGACGCCCTCCTCGTCCTGCGGGCCGGGCTCCCACGCCACGACGCCGTCCCAGTCCTCCGCGTGCAGCAGGTCGAAGACCTCTTCGACGGGCGTGACGCCCTGGCCGAGGATGGCTTCTTTGCCGCGCGGGTTGCCCTCCTCCTCCCAGCGTTCCGCGTAGTCCTTGATGTGAAAGTGCGCCGACCACGGCAGGCACTTCGTCACTGCGTCCATGACATCGACGCCCCAGAGCGTGAAGTTGCCGGTGTCCGGGCAGAGCCGCAGGCCCTCGTCGCCGAGCGTCTCCGCTGCGCGCACCATGTGCTCGCCGGTGTGCAGCAGGTGGCCGGCGTTCTCGATCACGAGCGTCTGCTCGATGTCCTTAAAAAGCTGCAACTTCTCGCCGAGCCGATCCATGTAACGCACAAAGTCCTCCTCGCCGCGGTGCGAGTGCTGGCTGCCGCATGAGAAGCAGATCGGCGCGCCGAGCGCCTGCGCGCGCTCGATCCCGACGGCGAACGCCTCGTCGGCCGCCTCGACTTTGTCGGGGTCATCGGCGACGAGGTCCGCGCCGATGTAATAACACGCGCACTTGAGGCCGCTCTCATCGAGCGCCGAGACGATCGTCTCCTGATCCCACGTCTCAAAGCTGCGGCCGAAGATGTCCACCGTCTCAAGACCCATGCCCTTGAGCTTGCCGAAAAGCTCGGCGACCGTCAGTTCCTCGCCCTCCCACGTCGGAGGGTGGATCTGCTTGCCGTACCACATTATTCCGGATGTCAATGACATTTGCGTGTTCTCCTCGCTTGCATGTTCGCTGATGAACGCTGGCTCCCGGCCTGGTTGCGGCGCGTTGGCGCCTGGCGCGACTACAAATCCCGCGCGGCCCACTTCATCCCGCGCGTCATGATCGTCAGCGGCTCCTCCTGCGCGGCCACCTCGGCGTTGTGCCCGAGCGACGAGTAGAAGACCCGCCCCTGCCCCCATGTCTTCTTCCACACGACGGGCACCGGATTCTTTCCGAACTTCGGGAAGTGCGTGACCGCCAGCACCTCGTTGTTCGGGTCCACGTGCATGTAATACTGCTCGGAGGTCACTTCGAAGTCCTCGATGCCGGCCACGATGGCGTGATCGGACACGATCTCGACCTCGTACGTCACGTCCGCCCCGCCGGGATGCGCGACCCACTGGCCGCCGACCATGAACTGCCACTGCGTGGACTGCCGGAATGCGTCGCCCATGCCGCCGTGCAGGCCCGCGATGCCGACGCCGCTTCTGACCGCCGCGAGCACCGGATCAAGCTGCTCCTTGCTTATCTCGCCCATCGTCCACTGCGGCACGATCAGGTCGAGGCCCCTGAGCTTGTCCTCATCCTCGAACGCCTCCAGCGTGTCGGAGACCTCGACCTGATAGTCTTCATTTCTGAGCGCCTCGGCGAGTATGTTGGCCACCGGTTCCGGCTCGTGACCTTCCCAGCCACCCCACACGATCAATGCTTTCTTCATCTCTGCTCCCTCATTTCCATCAGGCTGCGCAGTGGCGGTGGATTCTCCGTCGGCGGTCCGGAGACCTGCGTGCATCTTCTGCTCACTCCGAAGTTCATCCGGCAGTGGCGGGATCGGCGGGCGATTCTCCCTGCGGATAAGCCGGCGTATCCGCCGCATGTTGGTGACGTCGTCGGCCTCCGTGCCGGGTGTCTCCATGATGAACGGGAGATCCGCCAGCCGCGGGTGGTTCACGATGCGCGCCATCGCGTCCCGCCCGATCTCGCCGCGCCCGATGTGCCAGTGGCGGTCGCGGCCTGAGGCGAAGGGCACCTTTGAGTCGTTGACATGCAGCAGCGCCAGGCGCTCCATCCCGAAGGTCAGATCGATCAGCGCCAGCGTCTCCTCAAGGCCCTCCTCGGTGTGAAGCGGAATACCCGCGCCGAAGGCGTGAGCGGTGTCCACGCAGCAGCGGACGCGCCCGGGGCAGTCCGTCGCCGCGATGATCGCGGCAAGTTGCTCGAACTCCGCGCCCACGATGTTCCCCTGGCCCGCGGAGTTCTCGAGGATCACGTCCGGGCCGTCCGGCGTAGCGTCACAGGCCGCATCCACGGCCTGCGCCACCCGCACGATCCCCTCATCGATCGTTCCCTCCGCCCCCACGCTCCCGAGGTGCATGATCACGCCTCCCGCGCGGAGTTTCGCTGCAAGCCGCATCTCCTCGCAGAGGTCCGCCACTGACTTCATCCGCAGGTCCTCATCGGGCGAGCAGACGTTGAGCAGATACTTGGCATGAACGAAGTGCGGGGTGATGCCGCGCTCTGCGAGGCCGTCCGCGAACGCCGCCGCCTCGGCGTCGGTGAATCCCGGGCGCGCCCACTGCACCGGCGCGCCGGTGAACATCTGCAGTGTGGTGCAGCGGCGGACGACCGCGCGGCGGATACATCTCTCAAGGCCGCCGGCGATGGAGACGTGGAAGCCGAGGCGCACGGTCAATCCTCCCCCCGCGTGGGCTCGGCCTGATTGCGGCGCTTCATCCGCCGCGCCACCGCCTGGTACGTCAGCTTCCGCCACACGAACCAGGTGAGCACGAACGCCGTGTACACCGTCATTGCTCCGAGAATCGCCGCCGGCAGCCACGCCCACCACGGCCAGCCCGCGCCATGAAGGAACCAGCCGAGGAGGACGGCGCCGACGAGGGCGAACACGGAACGCATCTTTGTTCGAAGCTTATTCATACGCCGGTAGATTCGCTGTCCAGCCGCGCGATTCCTCCGCCCATCGCCCGCCGCTCAAGCAGGACTCGGGGTCCGCAAAGGTGAACATTGCTTCTCACGGATATCACGCGCGGAAGGGACGCGGTGCGGGTGCAGATCAGAATGAATGCGGCCGGCGTCGTGGCGATCGCGTTGTTCGCCGGACTGCAGGCCGACGCGCAGCTTGATGTGCCCCGCTACGCGCACACTGCGACCGCTCTGCCCGGGGGTGGGGTGATGGTCTGCGGCGGCCTCGGTCCTTCCGACGCATTCATGCTCGGCGCCGAGATGGGGGAGGGCACTGGGGCATTCGCACCCGGCCCCCGAATCCACCGCGCCCGGGCCTTTCACACCGCGACCGTGCTGCAGGATGGCGCTCTGCTGATCGCCGGCGGGTTCATCCTGCCTTACTCCACCGCCAGCACCGCCGAGCTTTTCGACGGCGAGCGCTTCACGTTCCTGCCGCACAGGATGTCCGCGCCGCGAGAGTTACACACCGCGACGCTGCTGCCTGACGGGAGCGTGCTGATCGCGGGCGGCTTCGTCGGCGGCGTGACATCGCTGGCAGGCTGCGATGTGTACGAGCCTGATACGCGTAGATTCATCCCGACGAGCGAGATGACGCAAAGCCGCTTCGGACACACCGCGAGCCTGCTGCGCGACGGCCGCGTACTCATCACCGGCGGCTCTCAGTTCCCGGGCGAGATCACGCTCCGCTCGGCGGAGATCTACGATCCGGCGACCGGGCGATTCACCGCCGCCGCCGAGATGGCGGAGGAGCGCGCGCGGCACACTGCGACCGTGCTCGATGATGGCCGCGTGTTCATCACCGGCGGCAACAGCATCGAGGCAGACGGCCAACTTGCCGACACTGAGATCTACGATCCCGCCACCGGGCGTTTCACCGCGGGCCCGTCGATGTGCGAGCCGCGGATGGATCACACCGCCACGCTGCTGCCTGACGGGCGCGTGTTGATCGCCGGCGGATTCAACGGCGTCGGCGCCCCGCACACGCTCGACTCCTGCGAAGTCTACGATCCCGCGACCGGCGAATTCGCGCCAGCCGAGAGCCTCCATGCGCCCGTGCATGAGCACACCGCCACCCTCCTGCCCGACGGAGGCGTCCTCATGACCGGCGGGATGATCGTGGCCGATGGCGAGCGCATCGCGGTGACGGAGACCGCAATCATCAGACCCTGATCGCACCCGAAGGGAGACAGGGCCGGCTGAGGCCCGTTGATCGATGAAGAAGGCCTATCTTGAGGCCGTGGGTGGACTGAGCGGCGACATGATGCTGGGCGCGCTGGTGGGCGCGGGGTTGCCCCTCGAGGCGCTCACTGAGACGATCGAGATGCTCGGGCTGAGCGACGAAGTCCGCGTCAGCGCGCGTTCGCTCAGAAAGTGCGGCATCGCCGCAACAAAGGTGGACGTTGAGAAGATCGGGCATCATCACCACCACGAGGGCGACCTCGACGAACATGAGCACCATGAGCACTCCCACGGACGGAGCGCTCAGGAGCTGATCGAAGTCATCGAAGCCGCCGGTGGCCTCGACGACGGCGTTCGTGAGCGTTCGGTCGGGATCATCCGACGGCTCGCCGAGGCCGAGGCGAAGATCCACGACAGCACACCGGAGGAGGTGCATTTCCACGAGCTTGGCGGCCTCGACACCATCGTGGACGTAGTCGGCGCCGTGGAGGGCCTGCGCAGGCTCGGCGTGGGCGAGCTTCACGTCTCACCGCTGCCGATCGGCCACGGCTGGATCAACTGCGCCCACGGGCGGTTGCCCGTCCCGGCGCCGGCCACCGCCGAGCTTCTCCACGGCGTGCCGACCACGTCGGTTGACATCGAGGGTGAGACGGTGACCCCCACGGGCGCTGCCCTCGCCGCGGTGCTGGCCGACGACTTCGGGCGTCCCGACGGCTTCATCTCAGGGGCGGTGGGCTACGGCTGCGGCGATGCCGACTTCGATCCGGTCCCGAACATTGTACGACTGACGCTCAGCCGGCGGGAGGAAGAGGCGCGGTCGGACGAAGCGCGTCTCGTGACGGTGATCGAGGCGAACATCGATGACATGACGGGCGAGCTTATTCCGAACGCGATCGACCGGGCGCTCGAAGCCGGCGCTCTCGACTGCTGGTCCGCGCCGATCGTGATGAAGAAGGGGCGCCCGGCGCTGCTGCTCCGCGCGATCTGCGAACCCGGGCGGGCGGAGGAGGTCGCGTCGGTGATCCTGCGAGAGACGACGACGCTCGGCGTCCGCATGACGCAGATGCAGCGGCGCTGCCTCGCGCGCAGACGGATGACGGTCGGCACGAAATTCGGTGAGGTCGCGGTGAAGCTCGGCTACCAGGGCGACGAAGTCGTGACCATCTCTCCGGAGTATGAAGACTGCCGCCGCGCCGCCGAGGAGCACGCGGTCCCGCTGAAGGCCATCTACGCCGCCGCCATCGCCGCGGCGCATCAGGAGTTGGGCTGAACTCAGGGGCGCCAGCGCGTGATACGCCGCCGGGCGAGCGTGAAGAGGTGACCGATGGCCTCGAGGATGATCCGGTTGGACAGCTTGGATTGACCGAAGCGGCGGTCAACGAACATGATCGGCACCTCCGCGATCTCGCCGCCCGAGCGGGCGCATCGGAAGAGCAGTTCGGAGAGAAACGAGTACCCCTCCTGAGAGATCTGCCGGAATTTCGCCGCATGCAGGATCGGCGCCCGGTAGGCGCGAAACCCGCCCGTCGGGTCCGCGACCTTCAGCCCTGACGCCAGCCGCACCAGCGCGCCCGCAGTGCGGCTGATGATTTTGCGATCGGCGCCCCAGTTGACGGTGCCGCCGCCGGGAACGTAACGCGATCCCACCACCACGTCCGCCTCCTCGAGCTTTGCCAGCATCGCCGGGATACGCTCCGGGTCATGCGAGAGGTCGGCGTCCATCGTGATGACCGTCCGCGCGCCGTGATCGAGGGCGTAGCCGATCCCGAGTTGATGCGCCGACGCGTAGCCCATCTTCGCCGGACGGTGAAGGCTTGCGAACATCCCCGGACGCTCCCGCGCGAGCCGATCGGCGATGCCCCCCGTGCCGTCAGGTGAGTTGTCATCGACCACCAGCAGCCTCGGAGGCTGATCGAGTGGCCCGCCTCTGTCACGTCCCAGTGCCGCGATGCCCTCGGCCAACTCCGGCAGGCTGTCGGCCTCGTTGTATGTCGCGGTGATCGCCCAGACCGGGCCTTCGACGGCTCTCTTCATCGCGTTCCTCATGCGGTTTTCATGATGATGGTGCTCAGGGAGGCGGCCTCGGCAACGCGAACAAAACTCAGCGCCGCGCGAGCCGGATGAAGACCGCCCGGCAGCGCGCGACGCTGCTGTCTTTTCGCCGACGAACGGGTTACTGTGTCTCCGGTTCGATGAGGCCGTAGCCTCCCGACTTGCGGCGGTACACCACCGCCACGTTGTCCGTCCGCGCGTCGGTGAAGACGTAGAAGTCGTGGCCGACCATCTCCATCTGCATGGCGGCCTCTTCAGGAACCATCGGCTTCACCGCATGGCTCTTGACCCTCACAATGTCCGGCTCACCTTCATTCTTGCCCGCTTCATCGCCGCCGGTTTCCTCCGGAGGCGCCTCGACAGCCGGGACCGGCTCAAGCTGGCGCACACTCCGCCTCGTGCGGTCCTGCATCCGCCGCTTGTGGCGGCGGGCCTGCTTCTCAATCGCCTCGTACGCCTCGTCGAAGGCGTTGAGAACATCTCCCGCGGACTTCTCACTCCGGAAGACGTTGCGCGGTTCCTCCGCGGTGATCTCCACCGTGTACAAGCCGCGCTTCTCCTTCAGAACGACACCCACCTCCTGAAGGCGATTCAGATATTGCGTGAGATTCTCCAACCGCGGTTCTGCATGGTCGAGGAAGTACTGAGGCACACTGCCGTTCTTGCTGCGAATGTCAATTCTCATGTCTCTACCACCCTTCCCCCATCAAACGTTTCGCCCGCAAATTGCGGGGTCGACGAGGAAGATCAATCGGTATTTCGCTGTCGCCGGCCAACCTCCTTCCTCGCGAGCATTCCGCGTGCCATCATTCACCGAGCGTCCCGTGCCCGCCGGGGAGGAGGTCAAGTCGAAGGCGGAGAAGACCTCCCGCGTGCGCGTGCCGTCCCGAGAAGTCACCACGAGGAGCGTGAAGTCGTTGGCGAAGCTGGTCGGCAATCCCAACCCCACCAAGATCGTCTGCACCCTCGGACCGGCCACTCACAGCGAGCAGATGATCGCCGCACTGATTGAGGCCGGGATGGACGTAGCCCGTCTCAACTTCTCGCACGGAGATCACGAGACCCACGCTCAATCATTCCGCATGGTCCGCAGTATCGCCGATGAGACAGGCTGCCAGATCGCCATCCTCGCCGATCTGCAGGGGCCCAAGATTCGGCTTGGCGAACTCGAGGACGGCGGTCCGGTCACACTCGTAACCGGCGACACGCTCGTCATCGACACAACTCAAAGGGGCGGTGTCGCCAGCCGACTCTCCACGACATATCCCGACCTCGCCCGCGATGTCGCCGCCGGCAATCGCATCATGATCCAGGACGGACTTGTCGAGCTTAAGGTTCTGCGTACGACCGACACCGAGCTTGTGTGTGAGGTCGTCCACGGCGGGATAGTTCGCCAGCACGCAGGGATGAATCTGCCGGACACACATGTGTCCTCTCCCACGATGACGGAGAAGGACCTGCGCGACCTCGAGTTCGCCATCGAGCAGGGCGCCGACTACATCGCGCTGAGCTTCGTGCGATCTGCCTCCGACATCCGGGAGATCAAGCGGCGTATCGCCGACCTCGGCGCCGACACGCCCGTCGTTGCGAAGATCGAGAAGCCCGAGGCTCTTGAGGAACTCTCCGAGATCGTCGCGGAGACCGACGTCGTGATGGTCGCGCGCGGCGACCTTGGCGTGGAGACGTCCCCCGGGGAAGTGCCGGTCCTTCAGAAGCGAATCATCCAGGAATGCAGCCGCCAGCGCGACCCGGTGATCACCGCCACACAGATGCTCGAATCGATGATCAACAGCCCGCGGCCCACCCGAGCGGAGGCTTCCGACGTCGCCAACGCCGTCCTCGACGCGACCGACGCGGTGATGCTCTCAGGGGAGACGGCCATCGGGGATCACCCCGTCGGGGCCGTCGAGACTATGCGAACCATCGCATCGATCGCCGAGAAAGAACTGCGCAGCGGAGATGTCAGCACCTCCGCGCCGCTGGTCGGGATGGACTTCCTCGACTTCGCCGATGCCGTCAGCCGCGCGGCGGCCAACACCGCGGAGATCCTCGATGCTAAGGTGATTCTCGCGTTCACGCAGTCGGGAAGCACCGCCCGACTCGCCTCAAAGTGCCGACCACGGATGCCGATCATCGCCGCCACGCCGCTGCCTGAAACCGCGCGGCGGTGCAACCTCTACTGGGGCGTGCAGCCGCTCCTGATCGAGCCGGTGAATCAAACCGATCAGATGATTCAAAACGTGGATCAGCAATTGCGCGACCTTGGGATCTGCGAGAAGGGCGACGTGATCGTGATAACCGCGGGCACTCCGATCGGCCGCCGCGGCACTACGAACACGATGAAGGTCCACGTGATCGGCTCATAGCCAACGAGGGCCGGTCGATCCGCGTCCGCCGTGGCGCGCCACCACCACTGTCAGTCCTCTTCCTGGCGTCCCTGCGCCTTCACACCCGGCAACGACTCGACCTCGCTCTCGCAGTTTACTGCCGCGAGGTGCCGCGTGTCGTTGAGCCGCGAGATCGTGCGCTGGCCGAACTGGTTGATGCTCAGGAGCGTGATCGAGGCCGGCGCGAAGTCGTAGGAGATGCGCCCCCACTGGTCCGGCCCGAGGTCCAGCCACCAGTGCACCACGGCGGTTGCCGACAGTGAGTGCGTGATGACGACCGCGGTCTCAGGGCACTCCTCGCTCATCCGCTCCATGCAGCCGGCGACGCGCTCATTCATCTGCCGCCAGTTCTCCGCGCCGGGGTAGGGCACGTAGTCCACCAGCGGCTGTGTCGGCGGATTCTGAATCTCCGCCGCCTCCTCGACGGTCATGTTCGCCGCCTGCCCGTTGTTGAACTCGCGCAGGTCGCCGTCAAACTTCGGCTGCACCGGAAGCTGTCCGCAGATGATCCGCGCGGTCTCACTTGCGCGGGCGAGGTTCGATGAGTAGAAGCCGAACTCCGCCCCCTCAAGCATCTTCGCAAGCGTACCGCCGGTCACGTGCGCCTGCTTCTCCCCGAGGGCAGTCAGGTGCGACTCGGTCCATCCACCGGTCAGCCCCTCCTCGGCGTGCTCCGCCTCCCCATGTCTGAGCAACACGATTCGCTTCATCTTCTCCTCCTGATGCGTGGCGAACGGCATCGTCCAAACGCGGACGCATCTGAAGATGCGT
>JBKHFA010000070.1:0-13504 GCA_046540615.1 Armatimonadota bacterium
CTGAGCGCTCCGCGTCGTTTGCGGAGGGCGAAGTCGGCCCGCGGCCTTGCGACAACAGGGTGCCTCCAGCCCGCCAGGTATCGTTAGATCGCGGGCCGGCTTCGGCGCGAACAAACGACATTCGCGCCTCAGACGGCCCCTCCGACGGCTCACGGCCCACTGCGGCCCCTGCCGAGATGTATGTAAAGGTAAGCTCTGATGCAGGGGCAGGGGCCAGTCGCCGCTGCTACTCGCGTTCCACCAGCGGCCCGGCCTCGGTGATGACGCGATGGTAGGCGCTCTTCCAGTACTGCGAGACCATCCGCTGAGTGTTGAAGAACGAGCCGTTGAAGGCGATGCAGTAGCGCATCACCAGTGCGTAGTCCATCGGGTGATCGTAGTACATGTGCATGATAGTGTGCTGAAGCTTGTCATAAAGGTCCGCGCGCTCGCTCTCGGGTTCGGACGTCCTGTCCCGATTGCCGATCGCCCATCCGGTGATGCCCTCGATGTGCCCCTCCAGCCACCATCCGTCGAGCACGCTGAGACTCGGGATGCCGTTGAACGCGCACTTCATGCCACTGGTCCCCGAGGCCTCGTGGGGCTTGAGCGGGGTGTTCAGCCACAGGTCCACTCCGGAGACGAGGTACTTCGCCAGATCGATCTCGTAGTCCTCGAGGTAGACCACCTTCACGTGGCCCTCAAGCTCCCTGGCGGCGTCGAAGACCCGTCGGATCATCCGCTTCCCGCCCTCATCGCGCGGATGGGCCTTCCCCGCGTAGAGGATCTGCAGCGGTCCGGCCTTCCGCGAGATACGCTTGAGGCGGTCAAGGTCCTCGAAGAGCAGGTCGGTGCGCTTGTACTCCGTGGCGCGACGCGCAAAGCCGATGGTGAACGCGTCGGCGTCAAGCTCCTCACCCGAGCGGCTCCTGACCTCATCGACCAGCGCCTGCTTGGCCTCCATGTGCGCATCCCAGATGTCCTCGGGCGAGAGCATCAATGCGTAGCGGAGGTACTGGTTGTCATGCTTCCACTCAGGAATGTACTCGCTGAAAAGCTGTCGGAAGGGCGGCGCCGTCCACATGTCCACGTCCGCGCCGTTGGTGATCGAGTCCACGGGATAGTCGGGGAACATGTCGGCGGATATCTCACCATGACGCAGCGCGACGCCGTTGACGTAGCGCGAAAAGCGCAGGGCCAGGTAGGTCATGTTGAGCATCCCGTCATGCTTGCAGCCCACGCTTTCCAGCGTTCGCGCCCGACGCGGCCCGAGGACGCGGGTGACCAGGTCCCACGCGAAATTGTCATGCCCCGCGGGCACCGGCGTGTGCGTGGTGAACACGCAGGTGTTGCGGACCTTGTCGATGACGTCCTCGCCGACCTCGTCGGGCGCTTCGCTGCCGACCGCGCGTTCGAGCAGTCCCAGCGTAAGCAGCGCCGAGTGCCCCTCGTTCATGTGGTAGATGAGCCCGCCGTCGAGGCCAAGCGCCCGGAGCATCTCCACGCCGCCGAGCCCCAGCAGCGCCTCCTGCGCGAGCCGGTACCGCCGGTCACCACCGTAGAGATCATCGGTGAGCGCGCGATCCCACGGGTCGTTCTCCTCGAGGTCGGTGTCGAGGAAGAGCACGTTGACGTGGCCGTCGTACACACCCTCGACGGTGTGCCGCCATGCCCGCACCTGCACCTCGCGCCCCTCGATCTCCACGGTCACCCGCCGCGAGACCGGTCGCAGCACGTTCTCGGGGCTCCACTTGACCGGAGACTCGGTCTGATTGCCCTCCGCGTCGAGGTGCTGGGTGATGTAGCCGTTGCGGTAGAGCAGCGTCACAACGATCATCGGGATGTTCAGGTCGGCGGCGGCGCGCACGGTGTCGCCGGCAAGGACACCGAGGCCGCCGGAGTACGTCGGGATATCCGCATTGATGCCGATCTCCATCGAGAAGTACGCGATCGCTTCGTCGCGCTCCCCCGGCTCCTTCGAGGAAGCGCGGGTCATGCCGAAAGGAATCCTGCTCTCATCAGTCACGGTAGAACTCTCCTCCGCAAACGCGCCTGATCGTAGTATCTGTCAGTAATGAGTATTGCGTGGCCCACCGGACGCGGTCGATCGGTGGTTCTCGCAGATTGTTGATCCGTCCTGTCGTCTTCGGCGGGGGGCTCGGAAGCCCGGACTCAGCCGAGTTCGGTTTCCGGCGCCGCTACGGCGGTCGAAAGATCGAGACCGCGGACGCGAAGGCCGCCCGGCACACAATGCACGTCGATCTCCTCGGGCACTCCGGCGGCCTCGCCGTCGATGTGGAGGGCGGCGCCCCCCTCCACCGACATCTCGTACGCGCAGGCGCCGTGCTCGAGCACCTCATCGCCCGCCGGTTCGGGGCCCAGTCCGGTGAGCCAGCGCCACAGCGCCTCGATTCCGGGCCGCTCGGGGACGATGATGGCGTGCAGGTGGCCATCGACCGGGTCCGCCGCCTCCAGCGCCGGCACGCGCAGCACCACGCGCACGGGCACGTTGGCGAACATTCCCGCGACCATCGGGCCCTCGTAGACGACCTCATCGGCGCTGGTCAGCCGCACCTGCCAGGTATGAATCTGCCGCGCCGCGCGCAGCGTCGCCAGCACGTAGGCGAAGTTGCCGAGACCGGACTTGTCATCCTCGGTCTCGCCCGCCACCACCGCTTCGAAGCCGATGCCCGCCCGCACGGTGAAGTAACGCCCGTTGCACCTGCCGACGTCCATCCGGCCGGCGGGCCGGCGCATCATCCAGCGGGCCTGGGCCACCGGGTCGTCCTGATGGCGCCCCACCACCTCGACGAGGCGATTCCCGGTGCCGCCGGGCAGGGGGCCGAGCACCGCCCCCGCATCGATCACCGGCTCAAGCACCTCCTGGATGGTGCCGTCGCCGCCGATGGTCCAGATCTCGGTGAAGCCGGCGCGCAGGGCCGCCTGCGCGGCAGGGCGAGCGCCACCCTCGAGGGTCGTCTCAAAGACCGCGATCTGCACCCCGTGACGGCGCAACTCGTTCGCAACCGCCAGGTAGATGCGACCGCCCCCGCCGCCACCCGAGCACGGATTGAGGACGAACGCGACATGGTCGATCCTGACATCGCCGCGATCTTCGGATTTCATCGTCATCTCCGTGTGAGTGTTCGACGCAACCGACGACCTTCCTGCACTGCGACAATTCGACCTCGCCGCATGTCAAACGCATGCTTCTTGAGATTGCTCCCGGTGAGGAAACCCCGCACGGGAGGAATCATGGCCGCGATGGGCAAAGTATACACCAGATATCAGCCGACGCCGTGGGAGAGGAATCGAGATGACACCGAAAACCAACGAGACGATCCTGTGTGGACCGACGGAGATCAAGAACGCGGTGGAGCGGATCTGCCTGGACACTCCGCTGCCGGTGGACGTGCATACCCACCTTTACTCCGCGCGGTTCGGCGACCTGCTGCTGTGGGGGTTCGACGAACTGGTGACCTATCACTACCTGATCGCGGAGGTCTGCCGCACCAACCGGTCGGTCAGCCCGGACGAGTTCTACGAGATGAGCAAGCCCGAGCAGGCCGATCACATCTGGCAGAGCCTGTTCATCGACGAGAGCCCGATCTCCGAGGCGCGGCGGGGCGTGCTCACCTGCCTGAAGAAATACGGCCTCGACGTCGAGGGACGCAACGTTGAGGAATACCGCGAATTCTTCGCCTCCAGCACTGTCGAGGAGCACATCGACCGGGTCTTCGAGATGGCGAACTGTGAGAAGGTCATCATGACCAACGACCCCTTCGACGACGAGGAGCGCCCTGTCTGGGACCAGGGTCCGGAGACTGACGAGCGCTTCCTCGCCGCCCTGCGGATCGACCCGCTGCTGGTGACGTGGCATGACGCGCAGCCGCAGCTTGCGGAGTGGGGCTACGACGTCTCGCTCGACCTGTCGGGGAACACGCTCGGCGAAGTCCGGCGCTTCCTGATGGACTGGGCGGAGCGGATGGACCCGCTTTACATGGCCGCGTCGCTGGGCTTCAACTTCCAGTATCCCGACGAGGAGCACTCCAGCACCTCGATCATCGACGAGGCGATCGTACCCGCGTGCATCGATCTTGGCATTCCCTTCTCGCCGATGATCGGCGTGAAGCGGCAGGTCAATCCCTCACTGAAGCTGGCCGGCGACGCTGTCGGCAAGTGCGACATCGGCGTCATCGAGCGGCTCTGCCGCACGCACCCGGAGTGCGACTTCTTCGTCACGCTGCTCTCGCGGGAGAATCAGCACGAGTTGTGCGTGGCCGCGCGCAAGTTCCCGAATCTCATGCCCTTCGGCTGCTGGTGGTTCCTCAACGACCCGAGCATCATCGACGAGATGACCCGCGAGCGACTGGAACTGCTGGGCCTGAGCTACGTCGCGCAGCACTCCGACTGCCGCGTGCTCGATCAGCTTGTGTACAAGTGGGAGCATTCGCGCAAGACGATCGCCGATGTGCTCACCGACAAGTACCGCGACCTGTGCGCCACCGGATGGACGCTCACCACGGAGCAGATCGAGGACGACGTGCGCGGGATCTTCGGACAGAACTTCCTCGACTGGATCGGCTTCGAGGAGTAAGCGCCGGGCGAGTCGGGGACACCTTGACCCCGCACGAGAAAGCGCATACCATCACTGGCGGGCCTCACAAGCAGGTGAGGCCCGCCTGCGCGTGGAACGATGCATCCCGCCAGACCCGCAGATAACGCGCTTCGCGCGCTCAATATGAGATATGACCGAGGGAAGTGACTGAGATGGCAGATAAGTGTGTGCTTGCGTATTCCGGAGGCCTCGACACCTCCGTGGCGATCCGCTGGATCGCCGAGACCTACGACGTGGACGTGATCGCCGTCGCGGTGGACGTCGGCGAGGAGGCCGACTACGAGGGAATCCGCACCAAGGGCGAGAAGGTCGGCGCGATCGAGTCGATCGTGGTTGACGCAAAGGATGAATTCTTCGACGACTACATCACCCGGGCCCTGGCCGCGAACCTGACCTACGAGCGGAAGTACGTGGCGTTCACCGCGCTGGCGCGGCCGCTGCTGGCGCAGAAGCAGGTGGAGGTCGCGCTGGAGAAGGGCGCCAACTCGGTGGCGCACGGCTGCACCGGCAAGGGCAACGACCAGGTGCGCTTCGAGGTCTCATACGCGGCCCTGGAGCCCTCGCTTGAGATCATCGCGCCCGCCCGCGAGTGGGGCATGACCCGCGAAGAGGAGATCGACTACGCCAACACGCATGACATCCCGGTGCCGGTCGGCAAGAAGAGCCCCTACTCCACCGACACGAACCTGTGGGGCCGCTCGATCGAGTGCGGCGTCATCGAGGACCCCTCGCAGGAGGCCCCCGACGACGCATGGGAGTGGACGGTCAGCCCGCTTGAGGCGCCCGACGAGCCGCAGTACGTGACCGTGACCTTTGACGCAGGCGTCCCCGTGGCGCTCGATGGCAACGCGATGGGCGGCGTCGATCTCGTCTCCGAGCTTAACTCCATCGGCGGCGCGCACGGCGTCGGGCGCGTGAATATGATGGAGAATCGGCTCGTGGGGATCAAGTCGCGCGAGCTTTACGAGTGCCCGGCGGCGACGATCCTGCTCGAGGCGCACAAGGACCTCGAGAGCCTTGTACTCGACAGAGAGACGATGCACTTCAAGCAGCGGATGGAACTGAAGTACGCGGAGCTGGTGTACTACGGCCTGTGGTTCACCCCGCTGCGCCTCGCGCTGGACGCGTTCATGACGGAGACGCAGAAGCCGGTCTCGGGCGACGTGACCGTGAAGCTTTACAAAGGCCGCGCCGAGGCGGTGGCCCGCGAGGCCGATGAGTCGCTC
The DNA here is from genome assembly GCA_046540615.1 of Armatimonadota bacterium. Lineage (GTDB taxonomy): Bacteria > Armatimonadota > Zipacnadia > Zipacnadales > UBA5352 > UBA5352. The sequence continues at coordinate 5,824 of JBKHFA010000070.1, forward strand.
TACGACTTCTCGCTGGCGACCTACGGCGACGAGGACATCTTCGATCAAAGCAGCGCCCGCGGGTTCATCGAACTCTTCGGTCTGCCCGCGAAGGTCGTGTCGATGGTCCGTGGACTTCAGCAGTAAGAGACCGGCGGCCGTGAGCCGCTCAGGAGGGTAAGAGAGAAACATGAACCATCACACACGTGGTCTACTGGTTGTGTCACTGGCGGCGTTTATCAGCGTCGCGATGATGGTCGCGCTGACCGGATGCCCGGCGCCCGAGGAGACGGTCGATCCGGAGGCGCCGGTCATCGACACCTCGCCGCCCGACGGCGATGAGGCGCAGCTTGAGGGCGATCCGGTGAAGATCGGCGGCATCTTCGCCATCACCGGCCCCGGGTCGTCGCTCGGCGAGCCCGAGGCGGACACCGCGAAGATGCTCGAGAAGCACTTCAATGAGACCGGCGGCATCAACGGGCGGCCGGTCGAGATCATCATCCGCGACACCAGGAGCGGGGAGACTGAGGCGCTCAGCGTGGCCCGGGAACTGGTCGAGCGAGAGAACGTCGTCGCGCTGGTGGGCCCGAGTCGCTCGGGTTCGACGATGGCGATCGTGGACTTCGTTGAGCGGTCGGAGGTGCCGCTGATCTCGTGCGCGGCGGCGCGCGCGATCAGCGATCCGGTGAAGGACTGGGTCTTCCAGGTGCCGCCCGGTGACGCCGACGCGGTCCATCGGATCTACGAATACATGAACGCCGAGGACATCTCGAAGATCGCGATCATCACCGCCTCGAGCGGCTACGGCGCGGAGGGGCACAAGCAGCTCACCGAGCAGGCCCCCGACGCCGGGATCGAGATCGTCGCCGAGGAGTCCTTCAACGACAGTGACAATGACATGACCACCCAGCTCACGCGGATCCGGAGCACCGATGCCGAGGCGGTGGTCTGCTGGGGCGTCGGCAAAGCTCCGGCGCTGCTGACGAGGAACATGGGGCAGCTTGGCATGGAGATCCCGCTCTTCCAGAGTTCCGGCGTGGCGAACGCGGCGTTCATCGAGGGCGCCGGCGAGGCTGCCAACGGCGTCATCATGCCGGCCGCGAAGCTGATCGTACTCGATCAGCTTCCCGAGGACGAGCCGCAGATCGAGGTGCTCAACGAATACCACGACATGTTCGTGGCGGAGTACGACCGCGAGCCCGATCACTACGGCGGACACGCGTGGGACGCCCTGCAGATCGTCAAAGCGGCGATCGAGCGAGCGGGCGCGGACGCCGACACCGCCGCCATCCGCGACGAGATCGAGGCCACCGAGGACTTCGTGGGGATCGGCGGCATCTTCACCTACGGTCCGGACGATCACTACGGCCTCTCGCCCGACGCCTTCGCGATGGTCACCATCGAGGACGGCGAGTGGGTGCTCATCGAGGAGTAAAACGCCCCGGAGGAGACGGCCGGCGGCGTGAACGCCGCGCCCGAGCGGGCGCGGCGTTCGTGTGTACGACCGGCCGGGCCGCGCTCTACCCGTCGGAAAGGGCCTTGAAGTTACGCGACACCGGCAGCCCGGCCAGCTTGAAGCTCTCATGCACGAGGTCCGCCATCAGGCTGCGCGGGGCTCTGATGAGACTCGCCTGGATCGCCTCGAAGGCCAACTGCCCCTCGGCCGCGTGCGCCCGGGCTGTCATCCCAAGACCGCGGTAGGCGGCCGGGAGACCCTCCTTCGCCCGCTGATTGTCCGGATCGCGCTCAAGGGCCGCCTGAAAGTGCGTCAGCGCGCGGTCCCACTGCTGCTTCTCCAGCAGGATCTCGCCCGCCTGCGTCCAGGCGGCGGCCGCCGACAGGCCGTCGTCGAGACGGTCGAGGGCCTCCCCGAGGCGCGCGTGATACGACGCGTTGCCCGGATCAAGCTCGATGGCGCGGCTCAGCAGCCGAACTGCCTCGGCGAGCTGCCCGGTCGCCAGCGGCGTCTGCGCCTTCATGTACGCCTCGTGGGCCTTCGCTCTCCGGAAGCTGTCGGCCTGTGTGAATCGCTCCATCCGATCCGCCTGGCACACGCGCATTTCGGCATCAGCATTCGCGTAGACCGCGAGCACGTTCACCAGCGAGCGGCTCGGACGGACGATGCTTGAGCCGCGGTAGTAAAGCCCGGTCGAACTGCCGCCGTCGAGGTTGATCGCGGCGGTGCAGCCGAGATCGCGCATCACTCTCGCAAGCTGCCAGAGGCTGACGCTCTGCCGGGTGGTGACCATCAGCAGCTTGTTGTGCGCGGTCACCCCGACCGCCGCGCGACTCGCCCGCCCCAGCACGCGGGGGTCGCGGAACTTCTCGTGCGCCGGCGCGAGCGCCACCTCCCCGCCCTCAAGCAGCATCGGACCCGCCGCCATCACCATCTCGTACATGCCCCAGTCCTGCTGGCGGCCCCACGGTATCCGGCGGAAATCCACCCGGTTGTCAGGCGTGATCGCCAGCGCTGAGCCCATCCCACCGAAATGTACGAGACGACCGTCGATCATGATGTCGCCGATGGGAAGCAGCGAGGTCCGGGAGAAGAACGTGCCCGTGATCGCCGCGACCGGCTTCTCACGCGCGCAGATGACGCCGAAGGGCTCTGCGCCACCCGGGTAACGCGATGAGAGAACGGGAGTGACTTTCACGGAGGGGCTGCCGAGGTTGACCTGCACGATGTGAACGCCGACGCCGTTGACGAACTCAACCCGGTAGCCGATGGGGCTGGCGTGAGCGAAGGTCGCCCCTGTGAGTGCGAAAAGCGCGGTGGCGATGACGGAAATTACAACACGATGATATCTCTGATGCTTGCACACGAGCTACCTCCCCCGGGTCATTGATGGAATCTTCGCATCTTAACTGACGATGAAACGCACTGTCAGGTTTCCCCGGATGGAGGTATTCTACTCCTGCTCGGGCAATCCTCCCCACGCGCGATCGGCCTGCTCCTGGAGTGTCGCGACGCGCGGCGCGGCGGGCGTCTCCGCGTCCCATCGACGCATCCGCGCTCCGAGACACTCCGCACCGGCCGCGCGCGCCTCAAGCGCCTGCTCGACCGCCACCGTCTCGGCGGAGCGGAGAGTGCTCATGACGAAGCGTAGACCCGCGTCCCGCCACGACTCCCGCCACTGCTCATCATCGTCCGCGGCCACCGGTAGCAGTGCGACGATCTCCGGTGGCCACCCCTCCGGTGTCACACGGACACCTGCCCCGACGGAGAACTCCTCCACGCTCTGATGCGTAATGCGCGCCATCGGACTCGCCGGCACGATCACCGCGACCTCGTCCGCATGTTCGCGGGCAAACTCCGCGACCTGCGACAGTGGCGGCCTGTCCCAGTGGTGCGGGCGCATCTCTCCGTCCGCCTCTGCGTCTGTCCCGGGCGCGCTCACGAGCAGATAACGCGCCCCCATCCGCTCGACCCCATCCTGCATCGCGTCAGTGATGTCATCGGCATCCCCGGCCCCGACCCTGAGCACCGGCTCGATCCCGACCGACCGCAGCGCCTCGACCAGCGCCGGCGCGTCCTCCCGGTCGGCATCCACCTCCGCCATGTTCACCTTCAGCCGAGCCAGCGATCGCGCCGCGTTGAGCGCCGTGCCCCTGAGCGGATCAGCGGCGATCCGCCACGGCAGCGCCGGCTGATCGCGCGCATCCACCGCCACCACGCGCGCGCCGCCGTCCGGCTCCGGCCGCAGCAGGTCGATCAGCGTCATCATCCCCCACAGCGCGCCCTGCTCGGCGGCCGCATCGATCCTCACGCCGCCCTCGCCGACCGTCAGCCGGAAGGATTCGCGCTCCGGCCACTCGGTCGCCTGCGGCTCATCGACGGTCACGGTCACCGCGGACACGACCGTCGTGGTCGGCGCGCCGGTCATATCCTCGATCGCCTCCTGCAGCATCCGCGCGGCCTGCGGCAGGAGGCGTGGTTCAAAATCCGCATCAACTCGCAGTCCCTCGCCCGGCGCGAGCACCAGGTCCCGTCCGGAGTAATCCGGACTGTGCGCGTGGCGCGACGGGACGGGCTCCGCGATGGTAACGCGATCGACCAGCGCTCTGCCGCCCGCCTCGCCGACCACCCGCACCATCAACTCCGCGGCGCCGCCAGCGCCGGTCTCGAAGCCCTGCGCGAGCACGCCGCGCTCGATCCCGTCCACGACCACCTCCGCGAGCACCGCGCCGTCGGCCGCTCGCGTCAGCGTGGCCACCAGCGCGCACTCCGCGCTGGCGTGACAGGTCGCGAGCACGCGCAGACTCAGCGTGCGCCGCGGCGGCAGGTCCACCGCCTGAATGACCCCGCCATCGCCTTCCTCGCGGAGCTGCAGGAAGAGCGAGTGCCCGCCCGTCTCGCGTGGCTTGCGGTGCATCCTGAATGCCCCCGGCAGCGGCCGCCAGCGATCGGCGTAGGACATCCCGCCGCTGTCGAAGGACGCGTTCTGCACGATCCCGAGGCCGCGGTCGGGCGCCTGCGGCCCGACGAACACCTCAGCGCCCGCCACAGCGCAGGCGAGCAGTGCGATCAATACGACGATCATGCCGCGTTGATACATCGGCCATCAACCCCTCATCCACGTGTCGCATCTCACGCGCGTCAGTAATACGCCGAACGCGCTCTCTGCCATCCCTCGGCGCTGACGACCATCCACCGCCCGCTCTCGCGCTGCAGATGGCCGCTGACGGTGAACTCCTCATAATCCCCGCCGTCCGCCCTCATCTGCACATCGGCGACGAACCGCGCGGTGTCGTCGGTCACCTCGATCTCAGGCACCTGCACTGAGAGATCGATGTTGCGACGGTTGCGCGCCCCCGCGAGCGCCATCCGATGGATCGCGCGGCGGTCCAGCCCCTGCGGATCCTCGTACTCCTCGGATATGTGGTCCATCACCTCCGAGACGCGGTTCTGCTCGACCGCCCTCTCCACGTTGGCAATGACCCGCATGATCTGCTGACGGTCGGTCCCGCGTCGTGGCGGGCGGTAGACGGTGAAGTAATACCACGCACCGGCGATGACGGCGACAATCAGCGCGATGACGGCTGCCCGTCTGCCCACGATCTCTCTCCTCCTCAGTCCGGGTAGGATTTCACCGCCCGCCTCGGCGGTTCCTGCCGTCCGACGCGCGGTCACGCAATACGCCCGTCCGCGAAGGTGCCTCCGCCGCGGACGGGCGTCGCGTGCTGCAGGGCTCAACGTCCCGGTGCTTCGCCTCAGAGGGTCCCCTCAGAGCGTCCACATGTCGCTGCTTCGCGCCCTCCGAACAAGCTCTCGCAGGGCGAGGTGCTCCGGGCGCTCGAGGAGTGGGTCGCGCTCGATGATCGCGAATGCGTCCTCCCGCGCGTCCACCAGCGCCCCGGTGTCCGCGATCAGGCTGGCGATGCGGAAGTCCGGCAGGCCGCTCTGCCGCACGCCGTCAAGCTCACCCGGTCCGCGACGCCGCAGGTCCTCCTCCGCGATCTCGAAGCCGTCACTTGTGCGTGTGAGCACCGCCAGCCGATCCAGCGTCTCCGGCTTCCCGCTGCCGGTCAGCAGCAGGCAGTGCGGCTGCCACCCCGCCCGCGCCACGCGCCCGCGAAGCTGGTGAAGCTGCGCCAGGCCGAAACGCTCCGCGTTCTCGATCACGATCGTGCTGGCGTTCGTGACGTTCACCCCGACTTCGATCAGGCTCGTGGCGACCAGCACGTCCGTCTCCCCCTCGCGGAAGGCCCGCATCGCCTCGTGGCGGGCCTCGGCCTCAAGCCGCCCGTGCACCAGCCCGAGTCGCAGGTCGGCCAGCGGTCCGCCGGCGAGCGCCTCGAAAGTTTCCGTCGCCGCCGCCATCTCCTCCGACGGATCGATCGCCGGGCAGACAACGTAGGCCTGCCGGCCCTCAGCGACGCGCTCGCGGACGAACGCCCACGCCGCATCGCGCTGCCCCTCCGGCAGCAGCCGCGTCTCAGGGTCCCGGCGGCCCGGTGGAAGCTCGTCGATCACCGAGATGTCGAAGTCACCATGCACCGCCAGCGCGAGTGTGCGCGGAATCGGCGTGGCGGACATCACGAAGACGTTCGGCCGCTCGCCCTTACGCGACAGGCGCGCTCGCTGGCGGACGCCGAAGCGGTGCTGCTCGTCAATCACCGCCACCGCGAGGTTCGCGAACTCGACGCCCTCGGAGAAGAGCGCGTGCGTGCCGACCGCGCACGACGTGCGGCCCTCTGCGAGCGCCTCCAGCGCCGCCACGCGCTCGGCCCCCGGCAGGCTGCCGGTCAGCAGCACCGGCTCGATCCCCAGCGGCCCGAGTAACTCGCGCAGGCTCTCGTGATGCTGCTCGGCAAGTATCTCCGTCGGCGCCATCATCGCCGCCTGAGCGCCCGCGCGGGCCGCGGCCGCCAGCGCCAGCGCGGCCACCACCGTCTTCCCCGATCCCACCTCGCCGTGAATCAGCCGATGCGCGGGCGCGTCGCAGCCCAGGTCGGCCGCGATCTCGCCCATCACGCGATCCTGCGCGGAGGTCGGCGTGAAGGGCAGCCCCGACACAAGCTCGTCCCGCGCCCCTGCCACCTCCAGCGCCGACCCCGGCGCGGGAGCCTTCGCTTTTCCGCGGCGCAGAGCCAGCGCGAGTTGCAGCCCGAGCAGCTCCTGATAGGCGAGGCGGTGGCGCGAAGCGCGCGTGGCGGGGAGATCGGACGGACAGTGCATTTCGCGCAGCGCCTGCGGCAGCGCCATCAGCCCGCGCCTTTCCCGCAGGCGCTCGGGGAGCGGATCATCAGGCAGCGGGCAGCGTTCGAGGGTCTGCTCCATCCAGCTTCGCAGCATGCTCTGTGAGACACCGTCGGTGGTGGGATACACGGGGACGATCCGCGCCGCCTCGCTCAGGTCGCCGGCGAGCGTCTCGAACTCGCTCACCGACAGCGTCGGCTTGCCGTCGTCGATCTTCACCGTGCCGATCGCGAGCAACTCATCGCCCTCGGAGAGGCTCTCGACCAGCCACGGGCGGCCGAAGAAGAGCAGTTCGCCCTCGACGCCGCCCGACCGAGCGGGGATCACCGCCGCCGCCCCGCGGAAGGGGTTCGTGCGACGCCCCTTCCCGGAGATGGTCACGCGCACGACCGCGCTCTGCCCGTGCCTCAGTTCCCGCATCGTCAGCACCTGGCGGCGGTCGTCGTAGCGCGATGGGCAGTGCAGCAGCAGGTCGCCGAAACACTCAATGTTCAGACGCGCCAGCGCCTCCGACCGCGAGGGCCCGACGCCCTTCAGTTCGGTCACGCTGTCATGCAGCGCCAGTGGCGAGGCTCCGCCCTCATCCGCGTCCTTCCGGTCAGCATCGCCCTGAGGTCGCTCCTGCCGCGAGTGTTCATCGCGCGTCATCGCCTGATCGGGAACGATCGCGTCCAGCAGCTTCTCCGCGCGGGTTACCAGCGGCTCGCGCTGTGCGACGGGGAGTTGGTGGTAGCGACGCGCATCGCGCTCAAGCCGGCGCAGGGACTCGCGCGCTGGGCCGGGGATGCCCGCGCCGGAAAGCTGCCCGACGACGTGGCGGATCATCTCCTCCACGCCACCCGGCACCGAATCGTCGCATCCGCGCCTGCGTTCGAGGCGCAGCGCGCGGATAGTCCGGCGGATGCTGGAGAGCGCGGCGTTGTCCATCGGTGGTCTCACGAACCTCCGCGAGTGCTGCAAATATCTGGCGAGCCCAAACTCCGCTCCCGGCCTGCGCCCCGC
>JBKHFA010000071.1:0-13324 GCA_046540615.1 Armatimonadota bacterium
GGACGGCATACGGCGTGGGCCGGGGTGGAACCTTCGGCGGGGAAAACGACGACCCCGCGAACCCGATCCCGCCCTGGGAGGGCGATCTCGGGCGGCCCCTCGCGGTGTACGACGCGACTCCGCTCGAACACAAGGTGTATAAGGGCAAGCCGCCCCACATGGATGACAGGCTCCCACATCTCCCGACATGTGGCGGAGCCATCCTGCCCGCGGTCAACCCCTACCCCTCCCCGACACACTCCGCCCAGTCCACCTCGTACCAGTCATCCTGCGGGTAGGCGGCGCGCTGCAGGTCGCCGTCGCCGCGGTAGACCGGCTCGATCTCGCCTTTGGCGATGCGCGCGCGCTCGATGTAGCGCAGCATCAGCAGCGTGCGCGGACTGTACGCCGCGAACGCCCGCCCGATCGAGCCCATGAAGTTCGCGAAGCGCTCGGTGATCCACACGGGCGCCTCCGGGTGTTGTGTCTCCAGCGCGCTCTGCGCTCCCCCGCGCCGATCGGGAAGCGATTCGAGCGCGGATTCGGGGGTACTCTCCGGCCATGACGGCAGCGACTGCGCCTGCTCCACCTTCTCGCGCGTCCACTCGAGCACCTCGCCCTCCTTCGTGTATCCGGAGCCGATCGGCACGGTCTCCAGGTAGGCGACATGCTCGGGATTGTCGAGGTAGTAGATCTCACGCTGCCACGCGGCGACAGGCCGACCGGTCTCAGGCTCCACGTGATTGTACATCCTGCCCTCGGGCAGGTTCTCCTCCATCCACGCCAGCGAGCGCTTGATCGCATCGAGGTAGCGCTCGTCGCCCGAGAAGCGGTACATCTCGCGCAGCGCGGTGATCGCGTGCCTGGTCCCGGCGATGCTCCACGCCGGTGGCTCGAAATGCCGCGCCCACTGGGGGTTGTCCTCCGGGTCATACTGCATCGCCCACAGCGGCACCTCGTCACCCTGCGCCTCGATCAGCCAGTCGCCCGCGCGTTTCATCGCCTCTACGTACTTCGCCTCGCCCGTCATGTGGTACATGAACGCCATCATGTCGATGCCCGAGTTCATCGTGGCATCGTTGATCTCCCCCGCGCCCGATTCACCACGCGCGTTCTTGCCCACGCCCTCCTCGGCGTCGTAGTGGTGTGACCAGCTTCCGTTCGGATTCTGCGCCTCGATGAACCACTCACCCGCGCGCTTGATCGCGTCGAGGTAGCGCTCGTCGCCTGTCACGCGATGAACGTAGGCGAGGTAGAAAGACGGATGCGCCTGCACGAGGTCCTGAAGCTTGATATGTCGGTCACTGGCGGCGGGTTGGATGCCGTGGACGGTCATCCGGTAGCCGTGCACCCAGAACCCGCGCTCATCCTGCGCCGCGAGGAGGAACTCGGCGGTGCGCATCGCGGCGTCGAGGAAGCGCGCGTCACCGAGGACCTCGTAGCCGTAGAGCAGGTTGATCGCTGTCCGCGGGCTGCCGTTGCCCTTGTCATTGTCGATGTAAAACTCGTCGGTGATATGCTCGCGCCCCTGCGCGGACGAGCCGATCAGCGTCGGCCAGGTGTATATGCACTGCCAGCCGCCGAAGCGCTGCAGATCGGCGAGGAAGTAAAGTGTATCCCGAGCGCCCTCCTCGGCCACCGGCAGGAACTGCTCGTCCTCCTCGGGCAGAGGCACATCGGCCTCCAGCACCGGCAGTGCGGCGTCGTAGAGCACAAGCTCATCGATCGCCAGGCCCGGCAGGTTCAACCCGCCGGTTCGCCCGCCGAAGCCGCCCGCGACGTAGACCGCCCATGCCGCGCGATCGTCCTCGGAGAACTCCATCTGCCCACTGACGCCGACGCCGTCGAGCGCGATCCAGCCGGTGCCCTCGTCACGGTCCCACGAGGCGACGATGGAGTGCCACTCATCGGTCGAGACCTCGCCCACCTCGAGGTCGAGCTTCGCGATCGGCTGGTCGGTCCTGCGGCCGGGGCTGACGACCAGCGAGAGTACGCCCGGCTCACGGAGGATGCCGATCCGGTCGTTCCCGCGCGCCTCGAAGAACCAGCGCGGCGTCTCATCGGCCCACGCATCGCCCTTCACAAGCAGACGCACGGTGCCGTGGAGGTGCTGGAAGTTGCCGTCACCACGGAAGTTCAGGTGTCCGCCCGGCTCCGCGACCGTCGTGCAGAGCCCGTGCGCGCCCTCGGCGGTCGGGTCCATGCCGAAGCCGCCCGCTCCGGCGAACTCCCGGGCGTAGTCGGCATCATGATCCTCCGCGCTGTCAAAGCTGCACACAAGGGTCGAGTGCCGACTCACCTCAGCGGGCCCGCGCCACCAGTCGCCAGTGAGTTCGAGTGGCTCCGCCATCGCCGGGATGGTGCTGGCAACCATCGTCAGGACAATGACAACAATGCTCATTCGCATTTGAATAACTCCCATCGGCGTTATGCGATCGACGCATCGAGGACGTTCGCAAGAACGCCTGCGTCAACCTTCACTGCCTGAGTTCGCTGCATATCTCTTCGATCACATCGAACGCCCTCCCGGCTCGCGTTCGCAGATCACTCGCGGTGGCCTCGCGAAGATCGGCCGTCGTCTCGCGATGCTCCCAGGCTTCGGCCGAGAGCGCCGGCACGTCCTGCGGCCGGGAGAGCGGCGCCCAGCAATGCCCCGCGGCCTCGCAGAGCGCCTCGACCTTTGGGTCGTAGGAGAGGCCGACCGCCGGCACCTCGGTCGCCGCCGCGAAGATCAACGCGTGCAGCCGCATCCCCACGAGCAGGTCGAGAGTGCCGACCACGCTCAGCAGCAGGCGCGGGTGCAGTTCGCGCTCGATCAACGCGGCATCGGGCACGAGCGCCGCGAGGGCGTGGCTGACCTCGAGGTCATCGGGGAAGTGGAAGGGGATGATGACCGCGCGCGCCCCCCACTGCTCCGCCGCCGTCCGGGCGATCTTCGCGAGCGGTCCCAGCGCCTCATTCGCGCCTCGCCACTGCCGCACGACCATCCCCACCAGCGGCTGCTCCGGCTCCAGGCCGGCGTCCGTGAGCGTCGCGCGGACCTCCGCGTGGCCGACAGGCTGGAGGAGAAATGCCGGGTCGGCGGCCAGCGTCAGCCGCTCGTCGGGAACGCCAAGGTCCTGCGCAAGCTCCATCGAGTTCCGGTCGCGCAGCGTGACGGCCGTTGCGCGCTTGAGCGAGCGCCCGACCAGCTTCCGCGCGGGCCAGCCTTTGAGCGGCCCGAGGCCCTGCGCGTGGATGACGCAGGGGACGCCGGCGCGGCGGGCACGATCGAGCGTGAAAAGGTAATACCCGAGCGAGGCCCAGCTTGTCGCGTTCTGCAGCAGGCTCCCGCCGCCGGAAAGCAGCAGGTCCGCCGAGTTGATGGTCTTCAGCAGCGGTCGAAGCGGCCATCGCGGGCGCGCCTCGACGTTATGCAACTCCGCGGTCGCCTTCGGGTCCGCCGAAAGCACGATCGCTTCAGCATCGGGGAGGCGTCGGCGCAGTTCATCGATCGTGGCCGCCAGCACCGCCTCGTCTCCGGCGTTGCCGAAGCCGTAGTATCCGGAGATGGCGATCCTCATATCAGGTCTTCGTCCTCATCGAGTTCGAGCGAGGCCTGCGGCTGCGGCTCAGGCTCCGGCTCGGGAGCGCCGCCGAGAAGGTCCCACAGCCCGCACAGCACGAGGCCTCCGAGCAGCCCGACCCACAGGCCGTTGAACACGCGCAGGAGCGTCAGCATCAGCGGTGTGTGGATGTGACAGAAGGAGTTCAGCAGCGACACCTGGCCGATCACGCCGACCGCGAAGAGCACCCACACGCCCTTGCGCGCCCGCCTGATTGCAAGGAGGATCGCCAGCACCATCAGGGGATGCCCGAGGAGTATCTCCTTGGTGCGCGGCCGGACGCCGAGGAAGCGATCCAGCGCCGACCGCACCTCCATCTCCATCGGCAGGATCGCGCCTGTCGCCTCATTCCCGGAGCGCAGCAGGAGCATCCCAAGCACCGCCACTGCGACGAAGGCCGCCGCGACATGCCAGTACACGACGACCGCGTTCAGCGCGCGGCGCAGCCCCGCCCACAGCGCGGGCCACTCCGGCACCGTGTCGCCGGTGTGATAGTCCACCATGTCAGGGCCCGCGTCGGCGACCCGGTCCGTGTACGCGTCCATCGACCGCGCCAGCCACACCGCGGCGACCGCGAGGATCGGCAGCAGATGCGCGATCTTGACCCCGCGGAACTGCTCAGCCTTCACCAGGTAGCCCGAGTCGCCGAGCAGTCCGACCACCAGCAGGCCGCCGAAGACGGTGACGCCAGAGACCGCGAGGAAGGTCCCCAGCAGACGTGGCAGGACGGCGCCGATGTTCCTCGGGCCCTCTGCGCCGGCCGTCAATCCGCGCGCGCACCAGGCGACCGCGATGATCGGAAAGATGATTGCCGCCCCGAGGGCGGCCACATCGCGGAGCAAACCGGCGGCAACGAACATCCCGCCCGCCCCGACCAGCACAACAACTCCGGCGATCGGCCAGTACCAGCGCCCCGGCAGCCCGAAGAGCGCCTGGAGCAGCCACAGGAAGCCGCCGCAGACCCCGAGTGTCACGATCGCGAGGTGCCACGGGGGCGTGCTGAAGGGCTCCGCGGGGTCGGGCGAGCCGAGTGTGAGACCGATCTCCCTGAGCCCCTCACGAACGTGGGCGAGGTACATCGCGTTCGCCTCGACCAGCCCCTCCGGCCCGCTCGGCAGCAGCCTGAGGTAGAGCAGACGCACGCCCCGCTCTCTCGCCGCCCGCACGAAGCGCTCGGCCGCGCGGCCGAGCGGGTAGGTCGCCATCTCCTCGGCGGTGATGCTGTGAACGCGGACGACCTGATGATCGAGGTGCGTGGAGAGCGCCGCCGCGCCCCGCTGAGGCGACATCTCGATCATGCCGAAGGTCAACTCGCGCGTCTGCATGGTCGCCGCGGTGGTCTCCACCATCCGCGGGAATCCGACGATGGCGTCGCCGCTGAACACGATCATATCCGCGCCGGTGTCGGCCGCCTGCTGGATGACCCTCTGCGCGGCTTGCGACGTGCGGACGCCGGCGGAGGCCGGTCGCGCGACGACCGACAAGCCGGCCCGCTCCGCGGCCTCGAGCGCCGAGCGCGGATAGCCCGCGCCCGCTTTGCCGCTGCTGACGGCCTGTGCGGGCGCATTGAGCCACATCTCACCCTCCGCCGCCTGCCGGCGTTCGTAGTCCCCGGGGAAGCGCGCCTGAAGCGCGCGCGTCACCTGCTGGATCACGTTCGCATCGCCGGCGAGTATGTCCACCCGATCGCCACTTCTGAAAAGCGCGATCTCGCCACGTTCAACCAGTTCGCCGATCGAGGGCTCAGCCACGGCCAGATGGGTTGCGCCACCGGACTGCAGCGCGACGAGCATGTCCGCGGCGGAGACTCCGGCGGCCGCGGCGCTCTCCTCCACCTCCGCCCAGTCCACGGTCAGGCCGACCGTGTTGTTGGTCTGCTCGACCATCACTCGCTCAACCGCGACCCAGACTGCGCCCAGCAGGCCGATCGTGATAAGCGCCTGGGCAACCATCTTCTGCGCGCGCGTCATATCCGTCTCCTCATGCGTCACAATGATGAAAGTGAGGCCGTGCCTCTACTTCGCCCGCGGCAGGCGCTGTTCCTTCCGGCGCGCGGTCATGCAGGATGATGACCGTCACCCGGCGAATGACACCGTGCGGACAGAGTGTGCCGATCAGATGGAGGGTTCACCCATGCGCATCGCCGTGTGTGTCATCTTCACGTTCGCTTCAGTCGCCGGCTTCGCACAGGAGCCCGAGGTCTCGCAGATCGGACCGCAGAGCCACCGGACCGTCAGTCTGGCCGATTTCGCCGACGAAGTCGAGGACGGAGACTGGGGCACCGCGTTGCAGGCGGCGATCGACTCATTCGCCTCAGACGACAGCGCGCAGATCGGCGGGACGCTCACTATCCCACCGGGGGTCTACCCGATCGACAGTCCCGTCACACTCGGCACCGATCGCGGCAAGTGGGGACTGCACATCATCGGCCACGGCGCCACGCTCCTCGGCACCGAGGCGCTCGACGAGTACGAGATGCCCGAACGCGAGCCTGAAGAGGCCGAGATCGGCGTCCCGATCCTCACTATCCACGGAGTCGAGGGGATGGAGGGCGGCAACTTCACCATCGAGGGCCTCACCTTCGATCGCGCACAGCGCGGCAACGGTGTTGGCGTCTCATTTCCGATGGGTCAGGGCGTGGCCAAGAACACCACGCTCCGCAGCGTGAAGGTGATGGGGCAGAACGTCGGGGCGCACATCAACTACCAGTGGCAGATCTTCTTCACCGAGTGTATGTTCCGCGGGAACCAGCGAGGGATGGTGATTCAAAATCACGGCAACAACATCGGCATCACCAACTGCACCTTCCGCCGGAATCACTATCACGGGCTGGTGATCGGCCCGGATCGCGGACAGTGGGGCTCGAACGCGCAGCATATCTCCGGCACGATCTTCGAAGCGAACAAGGGCTACGGCCTGCTGCTGCTCAGCAGCGCGCAGACGGTCGTGACGGGGTGTTACTTCGAGGCGAACGGCAACCACCTCGGGGTGATGACGCCGTGGGAGGTCACGGTGGACACGAATCTCTTCTGGGGGTACTACGGCCACTCCTGGCGCCAGAACGACTTCTCGGACAACGCCTGTGTCGTCATCCGCGGCGCGGAGGAGCTTCAGATGCGCAACAACCGCTACGCTGCCGTGGACGCCTGGTTCCGCCGTCCCGAGGATGGCGAGCGCTGGGAGTACGTTCCCATCCCGCCGGGCCCGGGCGGTGTGAAGGAGAAGGCGCCACCGGAGCCCGAGCAGGAGGAGGGCTTCGTCTACGAGCAGCGTCCGGTGGCGATTCTGATCGACGGGACGCTCAGCGGTGACTTTGTCCTCGACGCCCTTCCGGAAGTTCACCATGACGCGTCTGTCGAGACGACCGCGATCGCGAAGGACACCGGACTTTCGTACTACCACTACGACGAGGCGACCAACCGCTTCGAGGAAAGATCGCTGCTGCCGGAGGAGTGAAACGTGTCGCGTTGACGAAAAGCCCCGCCTTCGCGCGAAGGCGGGGCTTGTGATTCGCTGTGTCTCAGCGTCCGCGTCAGGCCATCTGCGGCTGCACCGGTTTGCCGGTGCGCGCGGACTCGTTCGCCGAGAGCGTCACATCGGCGGTCCGCAGACCGTCCTCGTATGAGCACGGGATGATCGACTGATCGCCGGCAAGGATCGCGCGGACGAAAGTCTCGTCGATGTTCGGCGTCTCCTCAGGCTCGCCCTGCAGTTCCGGGGCGTCCTCGCCGCTGACCGCCACCGCGCCGCTTGACCAGCCGATGATCTGATCGCGCAGAAGGAAGTTCAGATCGCTCTTCCCGCCGCCTTGAGTCATCATCGGGCTGGTCGTCACCGTCGCGATGGTGCCGTTGTCGAAGGTGAACATCGCCGCCTGGCTGTCGGGAATCGTGATGTTCTCCACGTCGTCCATCACGAGCAGGTCATACTGCGCGTAGACCTCCACGATCTCATGGCCGGTGAGGTAGCGCATCAGATCAATCTGATGGGTGGTCTGCTCGTGAAGCTGGCCGCCGGACTGATCCATCACGCGCCACCACGGCACGCCCGGAAGGCCGCCCCAGCGGTGCGAACTGATCATCGCCACCGTCCGGTCGGCCAGGTACGACTTGATCCGCTGGCTCGTGTCAAGCAGGCGAAGCTGGTAGCCCACCGACGACAGCACATTCGCCTCCTCGATCGCCGACAGGATCTCGAGCCCCTGCTCCACGTCCATCACCACGGGCTTCTCGACGAAAAGGTGCAGGCCCGCCTCGGCGGCGAGTATCTCCGCGTCGGTGTGCGCGAAGGGCGGGATGGAGACGTAGAGCGCGTCCATCTCCGCGTCCTCGAGCATCTCGTGATAGTCGGTGTACGCCGAGCCGCCGAACGTGTCCACCGCGGCCTGCGCCGTCTCTTCCGAGATGTCGCAGATCGCGACGATGTTCGCCTCCTCGACCTCACTCAGCTGCGTCATGTGGCCCTGCGCATTCCCGCCGGCGCCGATGAAACCTATCTTCACTTCGGACATTGCTATGCACTCCCCACGCGATCTCATGTTTGCCACGTCGAGGCGCCCCTTCGCCGGACCGCGCAGGCGCACCTGCCTCACGCCTCGGCGGGCGTCTTCTCGGCGGCTTCCTCAGCCTCAGGCGCTTCGTCCTCGGGCTCTTCCGCCGGAGTCAGCTCGACGTTCACCCGCAGGCCCAGCGCGTGGGCCATCCGCACGATCGTCTGGAGGGTCGGGTTGCCGGGATCGGTCATGAACGCGCTGATGTGCTGGCGACTCACCCCCAGCCGCCGCGCAAGCTCCGCCTGCGAGACGCCCTGCTCGTCCATGGCGATGGCGATTTGCGCCGAGACCCGCTCGGCGGCGAGGATCAGGAGGAACTCGGGATCGTCCCAGGCTCCCTCAGGTGCAAGGCTTTCATAGATCACTTCGTCACCCATCTGCTCTGCTCCTAACGTTTTCTGCCCCGCTACCGCCAGCCGTAGCGTTCATTGTAAAGCTCGCGCAAGTCGCGTGCCCGCCGGATCTCAGAAGGCGGTGCCTGCTGTGTGGTCTTGAAGAAACCATGAGTCAGAACGATGATACCCCTGCCGGCGTAGAAGAACGGGATCCGGTGCTGTCCCACCTTGATCTCGTAGATACCATCGCCCAGATCGCCGTAGCGCTCCGGATTCGGATACGGACCACGCCTGACCATCTCGATGATCGCTGCGTAGATCTTCGTATGATCACGTCGCGACACGTGATCCAGATATTGCTTCACCAGCGACTGCACAGCCTCCGCCGGTCTCCTGATCATGCGAATCTCAAACTTCGCGTTCGGTACCTGAGACGTGTCGGCCAGTACAGCGTAGCTCACCATCTCGTGCATTTGCCCACCCTTGACCGAATGTTAACTCATAACTTGACGCCAGTCAAGCTGATCGGATTCTCTCCGCGAGGAGAGGCCAGATTCGTGATGAGTGCGAGCAACTCCTTCTCCGCAATCTGACGGAGGTCCGCCCTCCCCTCGCGTCGAACCACACCACGCAAATCACCATCGGGAGGGGCGCCTCATGCTCAAAGACCACCACCGTCGGCTCCGTCGCGTCGAGTTTCGGCCCGTGAAATACGATGTCGAGCAACTCGTCGAGAGGCTCGAGTTCGCAGAGTGCGACATGATCGTCATGAGCGCGACCATCGGCACCGGCCACGCCCTCTTCCCCTCGGAGATCATGCCCCACCACCCGGAGATGGACCCCGACTACGTGCCGCGGCTCATCGACGCCTGCCACGAGCGCGACATCGCCGTCACAAGCTGGGTGGTCTTCAACATCCAGGATGTCCGCGACGCCGAGGAATACGCGCCCGCGAAGAAGTGGCCGGAATACGCGATGAAGTTCCTCCCGGCCTACGATGGCACGGAGTATCCCGACACGGTCGGCATGTGCCTGCTCGGCTCGCCCTACTGGCAGATCCTCGCGGACTTTCAGTGCGAGGTCCTCGGCCTCGGCGTGGACGGCCTGTGGTTCGACGGCTTCTCACTTCGCGGGATGCCCGGGGAGTTCCGCCCCGGCTGCATCTGCGAGTGCTGCGCCGAGGCGTTCGGCGAGGCGACGGGCCTCGAACTGCCCGAGCGCGAGGACTGGGAGGACGAGCGCTTCATCCGGTGGCTCGACTGGCGCGCGGAGAAGCTGCTGGAGAATCTCGGCGGCATCGTCGAACGCGTGCGGTCCGTCGAGCCTGATGTGCCGATCACCATCAACCCGGCGAATCACCCCTGGGACGCGCCCCGATGGAAGCAGGAGTGGGAGTGGGGCGCTCCGATCCGCAAATTCGAGGGCGTCTACGCCTCACATCACTCAGGCACCTACGACTTCAACGGGCCGAACCTGCTGCCGATCAACGCCAAGCTCGCGAAGGCCCACTCCGGCGGCGAAGCGGACGTCTGGACGCCCATGTGGACGGGCCGCGAACTCCGCTTCGGCGCGCCGCGTGAGCGCATGCTCACCTACCACGGACTCGGCGCCATCACCGAGGGCGTCTGGCCGTGGTGGGGCATGGCGCACGGCTCCGACCGATCGCTCGCTGAGGAGCAGCCGACCTACCGCTGGGCGCCGCTCAAGCGCGCCAATCAGGCGGTCGCGGCGCGGGAGGAGTGGTTCGGCGGCGATGAGGTGATCTTCGCGGGCGTGGTGGTCGGCGAGCACACGCGCGACTTCTACGACCGTCGCCGCGACGGCTCACGCGACTACGAGCGCTACTCCGCCACGATCTTCGGCACCCACGCTATGCTCTCGGAGGAGCAGATCCTGCACAGTATCCTTTACGAGGACCACCTCGAGCAGGACGATCTCTCGGAGTACGCCGCGCTGATCCTGCCGAACACCGCCTGCCTCTCCGATCGCGCCTGTGATCGCGTGCGCGAGTTCGTGGCCGAAGGCGGCCTTCTCGTCGCCGGCTTCGAATCAACGCTTTTCGACGAGCACGGCGCCCAACGCGAGGACTTCGCCCTCGCCGACGTGCTCGGGGCTCACTGGCAGGAGACCGTCGGTCGCGATGGCTCCGACGCGCGGCGTGGCCTGCTCGTCGCCGATGAGGAATTGACGTCGGGCATCGCGCACATCTCGATCGGCGCGGCTCACTGCCTCGTGGAGGCCGCGGAGGGCGCGCAGATCCTCGCGCGCTCCGCCGGCTACGGCGGCAACCCCGAGGACGTGCCGGCGGTCGTCGTCAACGCATTCGGCGCCGGTGAGGCCGCCTACTTCGCGGAGGACATCGGCACCGGCTACTGGAGCCGGCCCTACCAGTGGACACGCGACCTCTTCACCGGGATGGTTCTTCGGCGGCGGCCACCGATCGAGGTGGACGGCCCCTCGGTGTTGCACATGAACGCATTTCGCGCGGACGGGCAGTTGCGCGTGCATCTGCTCAACATGCCGTTCGCGACCAACCGGATGATGAATCGCAACGCGATGGCAACGATCGAGGAGGTCCTTCCGGTGTTCGGTGTCGAAATAACGCTGCCGGGCGAGCACGTCACCTCGGCGCGGGCGGCAGTGGCGGCTCACGAGCTTGAGATCAGGTGGAATGCCGCGGGAGAGCCGGTCATCACCGTTCCGCGCATCGACGAGCACGAGATCGTAGTGATATCATGACCATCCCATCCAATGCACCGCGGCGCATCGGTCTTCTGCGCCGGGTCTCCGCCACACCCATCCTCACATACACATACCTCAGGCGCCACGCGGACGCGTGAACATGCGCCCCTCATACACATCCGAGCGGAGGCCGGCTTCTCAGCCGGCCTCCGCTCATTACACATGACCTCGCGGCCCGGTGGACTCGCCCGCTACTTAACGCCGGTGGTCTTCGGGCCCACGAGTGCCTGCCGGATGCTCTCCGCGACCTGTCGTGCGAGGACCTCGGAGCCCTCAGGCGGGAAGTGCACGTTTTCCGGCAACTGAATGACCTCAAGCTGCGGGAGCGCGAACTCGTAGAGATCGTCGATCGCGACCGAGTGCTCGCGCATCACCGCCTCCGCAACCTTGTTGTACTTCACCACGTCCTCCGCGCGCCGCTCCGGCCCGTTGACCGGGTCGGGCACCGGAGTGGTGGACGCCCAGACAAGCTCGGCGCCGGTCTGCTTCATCCGCGCGACCATCTGCTCGAGGTTCTCTTCGTACTCATCAATCGGGACCTGATGTTCTCCGGTTTCCTCCATGACCTTGAGGTCGTGCAGGCCGAAGTTGAAGTGTATCACGTGCCAGTCGCCGTCGCCGAGCCACTCGTCGAGGTGCTTGACACCGCGCGAAGTCGGCCCGCAGTTCATCGCCGGCCGATGAACGTTCGCTTCACCCTCGAGCTTCTTACGCACCGGGAGCGTGTATCCCATCGAGATGGAATCCCCGATGAGCAGCACGCGCGGCAAATTCGGGTTATCCTCGATCGGCAGGAACTCCTCGCGCACATCGCCCGCAACCGCGAGCCACGGCGTCAGCAGCAGAAAGACCATCAGCTTTCCCTCCAGATCATTCATTCGGTTGTGACAGGCAGTCGTCCGTGTTCGTGAATTGCCCGGTTGATCGCCCGCAGACCGGGGAAGAGCCGGCCCTCGGGCACGTCCTCGGTCACGCCGATCAGCAGCCCGTTCCCCGGCGCCGCCTGCCTCAGCAGGTCCGCCGTGACCTCCTCCATCTCCTCATCGCTGCGCAGCCAGACTGAAGACGGATAGTTGATCCACAGCGCCTTGCCGGGCCATGCCTCCCGCGCCTGGGCGAGGGTCATGTCGGTGTCCGGAGCCGGCGTGAACGCTTCGATGTAATCAAGCGAGGTCTCGGCAATCGCCTCCGCGATCACCCGCGTGTTCGCGTCAAAGTGACAGCCGACGAGCTTCCCCGCCGGCTGCAGCACCTCGCAGCACTCCTCGTAGTTCGGCACGTAGTACTCCCGAAAACGCGCCTCGCCGATGATCTCGGGCGTCACGTTGCCGCCGTAGTTGAACTGCTCGCACGGCGACTCGGCGAGCACCGGGTAGGTCTTCCGTCGCTCCTCCACCAGGGCGTCGTAGAGCTTCAGAACCTCGTGCCGCCGCTCCATCCACTCGATCGCGAAGGTCTCCACGCCCATCCAGTGGTGGATGATAAGCTGCATCGGCTCAAGCCCGACCGCCCCGCGCATGATTGCGTCGCCGCCCTTGAGTTCGCTCATGCGCACGAAAGGCTCGTAGTCCGCCACCACCTCGACATTCGACGCATATGCCAGCAGCGGCGCGTAGTCATCCGGCCCCCTGAACATCTTCTCGTGGTGCCAGGTGGTGAAGCCCGCCGGTTCGTTGACGGTCGTCAGTTCGCCGTCTGTGGTGCGAGTGACCGTCCGCACGAGGCGCTTTCCGCCCTCGGAGTAGGTGTGACTCTCGCTGCCGAGCACATTCGGCCGGCGCACTGAGTAGGGGTTCGGCCCGCGCTGGACGATGCACAGGCCGTCATTGCGCAACTCGCGCTCGGCCTCGCACTGCGGAATCTTCCGCTCGTAGATGGTCAGCGGCACGTGATCGACGTCTTCGAAGCGCACCGCGCGCCTGCACCGCTCGCGCGGCGTCAACTGCCCTGGCATGAGCGCTCCTCCCGAGATAGTGTACGTGGTAGATTCGCCGCAGAGAGGCGGGCGGCCTCCCTGCGATACGCGCGTGGAGTCAGCGGGTCGTCGTTCGGCTTGTCCTTATACACATCTTGAAGCAGCCGAATTCGCGTTGCCGCCGTTGTGGAGAGGC
>JBKHFA010000072.1:0-13202 GCA_046540615.1 Armatimonadota bacterium
TCGAAACCGGCGTCTACCCCGCCGAGGCGGTCGTCAAGGTCGGCGACACCGTCCCCGACATCGAGGAAGGTCTCAACGCCGGCGCGTGGACCGTGGGCGTCATCGAATCAGGCAACGGCGTCGGCCTCCCACGCGACGAGGTCGCCGATCTGACCGAGGACGAACTGGCGCGGCTCAGCCACCTCGCCCGCCACGACCTGCTGAGGGCCGGCGCGCATTACACCATCCCCACCGTGGCCGACCTGCCGCCGGTCATCGAGGAGATCGAGGCGCGACTGCAACGCGGCGAGCGCCCCTGAAACCGCCTGAGAGAGGTACCACCGTGCGTCTCCCCGAAATCTCGCGCGCCATCGTCTTTGATCCCGCCCACCGCTCGCTGCAGATGCGCGAGCTTGCGATGCGCCCGCTGCGCCGCGGCGAAATCCTCGCGCGCGTGCGCCTCAGCGCCATCTGCGGCTCCGACCTGCACACCATCCGCGGCCGCCGAGACCCGGGAGGGGCGCTCGTGCTCGGGCATGAGATCGTCGGCGAGGTGGCCGCGCTGGGCGAGGGCGTGAACGCCGACTCTCTCGGACAGCCGATGACGGTCGGCGACAGGATCACCTGGAGCATCGCCACGACCTGCGGGCGGTGCTTCTTCTGCGCGCGAGGCATCCCGCAAAAGTGCGCCCGCCTCTTCAAGTACGGCCACCAGCCGCTCGACGGCGACACGCCGCTCAGCGGCGGCTTCGCCGAGTACTGCTACCTCGTGCCCGGAACCGCCTGCTACCGCCTCCCCGACGAACTCCCCGACGAGATCGCGGTCTTCGCCAACTGCTCGCTCGCCACCATGTGCGCCGCGGTGCGCCTGGCCGATCTGCGGCCGGGGGAGGCGGTGCTGGTGCAGGGCGCCGGACTGGTCGGGCTCTGCGCGATGGCCCTGAGTTCACACCACCGGGCCCACCTCGTCGTGGCCGCCGATCCGTGCGAGGAGCGAGTGAAGCAGGCGCCCGACTTCGGCGCGACGCAACTCGCCGGAGCCGACTGGCTCGACGGCGACTTCGTCGGGAGGCTGCGGGCGATCACAGGGGCGAGGCGCGGAGTGGATGTGGCCATCGAGGCCTGCGGCGCCCCGCGCGTCATACGCGATGGCGTCGAGGCGCTGCGCATCGGAGGGCGCTACGTGCTGGCGGGGTGCGTCTTCCCGGAAGCGAACGTCGAGATCGACATGCACCCGGTCACCACCAAACTGCTGACGCTGCGGGGGCTGCACAACTACACGCCGCTCGACCTGCAGGAGGCGCTGCGTTTCCTGGTCGCCGGCCGCGACGATTACGCGTTCGACACGGTCGTGCGCGAGGTCTTCGATCTCGCCGACATCGACGCCGCGCTGGAGTTGATGGAAAGCGACCGATCGATCCTCCGCGTGGCGCTCAGTCCGTAGTGTCACTCGCCGCGCGCGACGCACCGAGCTTCTCAAGCCGCCCGGCCTCCTGCATCTCCCGGGTCAGGAAGTAGCTTATGACCGTGCGGATGGCGACGATCGCGCCGAGAATCGCCAGTTCCTCGAGGCCGGGGTGCAGAATCGTGCGAATGATATCCGCGGCGATCAGAAACTCCAGCCCCAGCAGGATGTAGTACCCGAGGTCCTGCCGCACCAGTGCTCGCTCGTGCGCGATCTCCCTGCCGTGCAGTCGGTGTATCTCAAGCCGCACAAGCTCCACCAGGCCGATGAGCACGCCCCACGCCAACACGCCCACGCCGACGAGGCTCACTCCCCACGCGAGCCAGCCCAACCCCTCAAACCCGAGAGTCACATTGTCCACAGTGCCGACCTCCTCGCCCCCGATTTCGGCGTGTCGGGGCGAGTGTCCTGCCGGGGCGGGAGGCCGTTTTGTCGTCTGCCGTCGCCGCCGCCGTCGTGGGGGGCTGGAGAGGATGGGGCCGTCGTTGGGCCCCATCCGACGCCAGCCCGGCCGTTCCTGTCGTTCGTCGTTCCGCCGTTCCGACGCGCACCAACGACGCGCCTCCGCCGTTGCCTTTGCCCCGCCTTCAATCAGCTCAATTCAGCCGCTGAAGCGTCTCCTGGTTGATCACCTGGTTATTCTGCAGATTCATCATCTGCAGCCGCAGCCCTGACGTCCCGAGCGCGCCCCAGTTCAGAGGACTGAGATTCGCCTTCGCGCCGGCCTGCAGGGCGATGTTGCCGAAGTTCGCCCCCTGCATCCCCTGCCCGACCGGGCCGAGCACCTCGAGGTTGAACTGCAGGGTCGGCGGCCCGTTGACCTCGAGCGCGGTGCCCTCTGCGTTCGGCAGAAGCTCAAGCTGCTGCGGGCCGAGATCGCGCAGGTTGTTCAGTTCGAAGACCCTGTCCCCACCCGCCGTCGAGCGGATGAATCTCAACTCCGTGGGGTTCAGAGCCTGCGCGTTCGGAATCTGAATCGCCGGAAGCAGCAGATCGTTCACGCGAATCTCGCCGATCCCTCCAGCCTCGACGCTGAAGATCCGCCCGTTCGCGAAAAGATGCATCTGCTTCGCGCCCTGCCCGGCGAGCTCGAAGCTCAGATCCTTCCCGCCCGCCTGCCCGAACACAAAGACCAGCGGCGCGTCCGCGGGCGGCTGCAACTGCGGAATCTGCAACCGGCCGATCTGTGGCCGCTGCAGGATTCGCGGCTGTGGCTGCGGCTGCAACTGCACCAGCGGCGGCACGATGCTCGAGTTCGGGATGCGAGTGCCCGGATTCGTGTTCAGAGAACCGTCCGGGGTAAAGAATGTGCGCCCGCCCTCATCGGTGATCTGCTGCACGTCCGAGTTCGGGCTGAAGACCGCGACTACCGAGGTCGCGCCCGGCCCGCCGTGCTCAGCCCCGGGAAGCTCCGGATTGCTCGGCGTCACTTCCTCGTACGTGTAAAGCTGCGCCTTCGTCGCGCTGCCGCGTGAGAATGTATTGGCGTTCCAGTCAACCGTCGCGGTGTCCGGATCGACCGATCCGCTCTCAGTCTCACGGTAGGGATTGTTGTTGTCCCACACGATCATCCGGCGGGCGTTGCCGTCCGTCTCCGTCCGGTAGGGGCAGACGACATGCCCCCACCAGTCGCCACTGGCGTTCTGCCCCCAGTACACCAGCACCGGCCGGTTCGTCACCTCGCCGATGATCGAGTCGCAGCGCGTGAACACATCGCGCGGATTCTGATTGTTCCAGTAGTTGTTGTGAAGGTCCAGCACCTGCTGCGTGTACCACGCGCCCTGCTGCTGCTGGACCGTCTCGCGCGTGGTGTCATTCCACTCGTACCACCAGACATGCGACTGCGCCGTCGCCGCGTTCTGGAAGTAGTTTGCGTGGAACATGTGGTCGAACTCGCGATTCTTCACCCGCAGGCTCGAGACGCTCATACCGTAGCAGTTCCCGCCCGAGCCCGCGCGAGTGTAGGCGTTGTCGAACCACGTCTGCGCCGCCGGCCGATGTGTGCCGTCGGCATACTCCACGTTCAGCCGCCCGAAGTAGTCGGCGTACAACTTCCAGTCGATCGACGCGCGCGAAAAGTTGGAGAACTTCCAGCCGTGATAGCCACGGTAGCTGCGAGGCGCGACGACCTCATAACTCACCGTCGCGGTGTCGCCGCTCGTGGTCATCTTTCGAACAAAGACATCGTGCTCCTGGCCGCGCGTGGCCCCGGCCGGCACTTTGAAGGCCATCGAGTTCGGGAAGAACTCGATCGATTCGCCGAGGTAGTACGATTCGACCTGCGCGCCGTTGAAGTAGACCTTGCAGTCGTTGTCAAACCCCTTGCCGAAAGCATACGACCATGCCCCCGGCGCCCCCTGGTCGGGCCAGATACTCCCGATGACGAAGAGCCGCAGCTCCTGAAGCCGAGCGAGAATACTCGGATCGATCCGGCTGATCGAGAGCCCCTCAAGCTGATACCGCTTCGCCAACGGTTCATCGAGCGTCACGAGCAGATTCATCTGAAGGTCCTGGGGGAGCGCGCGGAACTTCTCCGAGGCCGCAGTCGCTTTCTGCCCGGCGACACCTCGAGCCTTGAGCAGCTCGGCGAACTGCTGGTTAAGCTGAACCGGCGTAAGCTGCAGTGAGTGGGCGGTGAGCGGAGCCTCGAACTGCTGCACGGGGCGCTGGATCGTTGGCCGCTGGGCGGTCACGACCGTCACCGCGAGCGTCAGCATCAGCAGAGACAGCACGACGCAGGGCATGACCTTTCTCATCTGAGACCATCCCTTCAGATACCGACGCCGGACGGACGTCGGAAATCAGCCGCGACTGCGGCCGTCGCCCCCTCGCGTGTTCAACTACCGTCATATTATAAGAGACTCCGACGTACGTTACAATTATTCTGAGAATTCTCACCGGCACGAAGATCGCGCGGAAAGAGTGACGCAAAGTTAAATGAAGAGAGGTCCGCGGCGGGTGTCTGCCGCGGACCTCAAGTACTGCCGGCGCCGGTGGCGTCGCGAGAGACTCTCTCCAGCCCGTGTCCACCACACTGTCTCTCACCGACGACCTGCAGATGTCGCTACTCGGGCGCCCCTTCCGGGACTTCCACCACGCCACCGCTCCACCGGGCACGCCTCCTCATGCCGAGTTCTCCGCCAGACGCTCCAATGGCCCTCGAAAGGACCTCCACCTCACCAGCACACACTCGCCCGCACAACCGCTCCTTGAAGCGTCTTCCGGCATCCGTCGTCCAGGACAGCACATCGCCCGCGCCACCGCATCGTCCACCTCGCCACCTCGTGCCAATCCGGGCCGCCCGTTCAGCTTTTTCATTCGATCTCCAGTTCGCCATCACACGTGCCACCTCGCCACCTCAAGCTCAAGGGCCTCCCGGACGTCCTGTCGGACGCAGTCTCCGGCCCCGCAACCGGATAGAAGAAGCAACGGGCCTCGACCCTCATCAGGACCTCACCACCGCGCCAGGTCTCCGCCACCACGCCACCGCGCCAACCACTCCGCCGAGGCCCGCTGCTTCGTCTGGTCAATTGGCCAACGACTCCGCGCCGCCGACCGGGTGCGACTTCTCCGTGACCGACGACTCCGCGCCGCCGACCAGGTGCGACACCAGTTGAGAATGTTCGAGTGTGAGTCTAACCGCCACGCCGCATCTCGACAATCCGGTGATTCCCCCATTTCGGCATTCCGCGTGCCCTTAGACGTGCATCCTGATCCCGAAATGCCCGATCGACCGGCCGTGTAACCAATGCGCCGGCGACGCTGTGTGCGCCACCGGCACATTTTGCAAAAACCGGCGCCGACCGGGCCTGCAACTCCTCTCCATGCTCCCCGGTACATCGGAGTCACGACAGCTCTCGCGCCACCACACCGTCGATTGTCCCCGCGGCTTGCCGCGGTGCGAATGGAGGTCGCCCCGCGCGGCCACAGGCGCCTCGGACGGCGCCGGATGACTTGCGACCGATTGTCAGGGTCCGCCCTGTCCGCCTACTGCAGCGCCTCGATGATCGCGTTCACGAAGTCCGGAATGTCATCGGGGTTCCGCGACGTGATCAGATTGCCGTCAACCACCACCGACTCGTCCACCGCCTCCACGCCCGCGTTGGCAATGTCATCGCGCACGCCCTTCCACGACGTGGCGCGACGCCCCTCAAGCAGATCCGCGCTCGCCAGCACCAGTGGCGCGTGGCAGATCGCCGCGATCGGCAAGCCCGCCTCATCCGTCCTTCTCACCAGGTCCAGCACGTCCTGATCAAGCCGCAGCTTCTCCGGGGCCTGGCCACCCGGGATCATCAGCAGATCGAACTCACCCACCGTCAGATCCCCCGCCGCGTACTCGATCTCAACCGTCGTGCCGTGCTTTCCCTCCGCGGTCGTCCCCGCCTCGATGCCGACGATGAACGTCTCCGCGCCGGCTGTGCTAAGCTGCTCCCGCGGCTCGGTCTACTCCACGTCCTCGAAATCGTCGGCCACGAGGATCGCGATGCGTTTCCCATCAATGTTCATCGACGTCTCCTCCTCCTGCGCTCTCCGCCGATCCGTCGATCCCGGCAGCCTACGCCTCCTCGAACCGGCGGGACACGAAGTCCCAGTTCACCACGTCGAAGAAGCCCTCGGTGAAGCGCGATCGCTCATTCTGATAGTCGAGATAGTACGCGTGCTCCCAGACATCGAGCACCATCACCGGAACCGCGCCCCACTCGGCGAGGTTCTGATGCTTCTCCGCCTGCAGGATCACAAGCTTCCGCCCCTGCGGCTGCCACGCCAGCACGCCCCACCCCGACGCCTGCACGGCGTCGGTCGCGGCGAGAAACTCCTTCTTGAAGGTCGCGAAGTCCTCGAAGTCGTTCAGGATCTGCTCCATCAGTGCGCCGTCCGGCTCACCGCCGCCGTCAGGGCTCATGCACTGCCAGTAGATGCTGTGGAAGAGATGTCCGGAGTAGTTGAACGCCAGTGCGTCGCAGATAGTCCGAATCGCCGAGAAGTCACCGGCCTGGCGGGCCGCCTCGACCTTCTCCTCGGCCTCATTCAGCCCGTCAACGTATCCCTGGTGATGTTTGTCGTGGTGGGTCCGCAGCGTCTGCTCGCCGAGGTAGGGCTCCAGGGCGTCGTATGCATACGGCAGTTGGGGCAGTTCGTGTGCCATCCGTCCTCGCCTCCTGCGCCCGATGTGAGTGCGTCCCCCCTTGATGCAATTGGCTTACGCGACCGTCACCTCGACATTCGCCCCCGCCATCACGGTGCCGCGAACCTTCGATTCGGTCTGCGCCTGCTCGACCACGGCCCGCTGCTCGGCCGTCAGTTCCTCAGGCATCGTGATCGTCACCTGGAAGTTGTCGAGCTTGTTCTCCGCGTCATTCGGCTCAGCTTCAACGTCAACCGTCATGCCCTCATACGGGATGCCCTCTTCGCGGCAGGTGATCGTGACAACCATGCCGATGCAGTTGGCAAGCGCCGCGCAGAGCGTCTCCGGTGGCAGCGGCGCCGTGTCCGTCCCGCCCATGTCCTCCGGCAGATCGGTGAAGCAACTGTGCCCGCGAACTTTCGCGCACATGATAGTCGGTCCGACATTCTTTGAATTCGCCTTCATATTCGCCACGGTGGTTCCTCCTCGACTCCAGACCACGTGTTTGTCCGTGTGGGAAAGGGTACGGCAGATGGAGGAGCAGGACAATAGGGGAAACCCTGAGTATCCACTTCGACAAGTCCCAAAAGGCGGCAACGAAAGCAACGACCGGGCTCCAGAACGCCGCACGGCAACGACGAGCCGTCCGTCGTTGCCGTTGTAGCTTCCCTTTGCACACAAGTGACGCAGAGGTCGTTTGCCGTCGGAGGGGCCGGCCCCGAAGGGGTTGATCGTGGGCGAGCGTCGTTTGCTCGCGCACGATCAATCGCCTGACCGGCCCGCCGTTCCTGCCTCACACCCGATCCCGCCCGGAGGACGGTCTCGGGCGGCCTCTCCACAACGGCGGCAACGCGAATTCGGCTGCTTCAAGATGTGTATAAGGATCAGGCCGTTGTAGGGGGGCGGGAAAGGATCCGCCGTTGCCGTTGTGGAGGGGCTGGAGAGGATGGGGGTCGTCGTGCGTCACCAGCTACGAATCCAGCGACGTCAGCCCCTCGCGGATCGCGTACTTGGTCAGCGCCGCGATGGAGCGTATCTCCAACTTGTCCATGATGTTCTGGCGATGACTCTCGATCGTCTTCACCGACACGTGCAGGTCCGCGGCAATCTGCTTCGTCGTATGCCCCTCGGCCACAAGCTGCAACACCTCGCGCTCCCGATCCGTCAACACCGAGAACGCCGACTCCCCGCCCTCGCCGGAGAGGCGCTCGACGTAATCGCGCAACACCACGCCCTCGATCTCCGGACTGAGGTAGCTCTTCCCGCTCGCCACCCGCCGGATGGCGTCCGCGAGTTCATCGAACGCGCAGTCCTTCAGCACGTACCCGGACGCGCCCGCCCCGAGCATCCCCGCCGCATAGTGCTTGTCCGCGTGCATCGACAGCGCAAGGACCTTCGTGGACGGGCAGTCGCTTATGATCTGACGCGTCGCCTCTATCCCGTTGAGGTCGGGCATCGCCACGTCCATCACCACGATATCCGGCTTCATCTCATCACACAGGTCGATCGCCTGCCTCCCGTTGGACGCCTCGGCGATGACCTCCATGTCCGACTGGTCGGTGATGAGATTGCGCAGCCCCTCCCGAATAACCTGGTGATCGTCCGCAAGAATAACGCTGAGCTTCATGGCGACCCCTTCTCCCTCACGTCAATCGGGCAGATGAGTGTAACCGTGGCGCCCTCGCCGGGCGTCGCATCGATCGCGACATCTCCTCCGAGGTAGGCGAGGCGCTCCTGCACGTTGAACAACCCGAAGCCCTCATCACGCCCCCTGCGCTCCCCAATGCTGCTCGGATCGAAGCCCTGTCCGTCATCGGCCACCTCAATCCGCACACAGTCACCCTTCAACGACAGCTCAACATCTACCTGCCCGGCCTCCGCATGCTTGATCGCGTTGGTCAGCAGCTCCCGCACCGCCTGAAAGAGCGTGACGCTCACTTCCTCGCTCAGACGCTCCGGCTCCTCTTCGGCCTTGAAGTGAATCGGCAGATCATGATGCTCGGAAAACTCGTCCGCGAGCCACTCCAGCGCCGCCACAAAACCCAGTTGGTCGAGGGCCGGCGGCGAAAGCTGACTGGTCAGCGAGCGCGTCTCATCGATCGCCTCATCTACGTACTGCAGCACCGAAGCCAGCTCGTCGCCGAGGTCGGCACTCTGCTCGGCGATGCTCCCGAGCTTGATCTTCGCGAAGGCCAGAAGCTGGCCGATGTTGTCATGCAGCATGGTCGCGATCTCGCGACGCTCATTGCGCTCGACCATCGCCAGTTCCGCGGCAAGGTCGCGAAGGTTCTCCTCACTCGCCCGCAGACGCTCCTCCGCGCGCTTTTGTTCGGTGCGGTCGAGGCCGATCGCCATCACAGCACTCGGGGCGCCATTTTCATCGCGGATCACCCGATTCGACCACGATATCCAGTAGCGCGTCCCGTCCTTTGCGACGTTCTCATTCTCGTTTGTCAGATAATCATCAGGACTCGCCGCGATGGACTCAACGAGTTCGGTCAGGTCAACTCCGTCGCTGTCTTCGTCAGGAATTATCACGCCCACATTCTCGCCGATGATCTCGGCCTCTGTGTACCCGAACAACTCGAGGCCGTAGTCATTGATGAACTCGATGGTCCCGTCAAGGTCCCAGCAGATGATGATCGTACGCGCGTTCTCGACCAGTTCGCGGTACTTCTCCTCGCTCTCCAGCAGCGCCGCGCTCATCTTCCGCTCCTGCGTCACGTCCCACCCGGTCCCGATCATGAACTCCAGCGGGCCGTCTCTGTCCACGAATGTGCTCAATCGCCAGGCGATCCGCCGCCGCTCGCCATCCCTGCACTCCCACCAGTTCTCATACTCCGAGACCTCCTCACGTAAAAGTCGCTGAAAATCCGCCCTCACCCGCTCCCGGTCCTCCTCGGGAATGAGGACTTCGGTGAAGTCACGCCCCCGGATCTCATCGGCGGAGTACCCCGTGACCTGCTCACAGGTCCGGTTGAACCGCACGACCCTCCCGTCGGCGTCCACCACGATCACAAGACTCCCTGCGCGCTCGACCACGGCATCAACAAAGTTGCGCTGGGCCTCAAGCTCAGCCTTCGCCCGCTGCTCCTCCGTCACGTCCCGAAGCCAGAAGCTCAGCAGATCGACGTTCCCGTCCCGGTCAAGGTGCGGCACCAGCGTCCAGTCCCACCACGTCGTGCCCCACTCGGGGCGCTCGGGGTATCTGAAGGGCTTCGCGTGGATCGAAAACGGCTCGCCGGTGTCCCGCACTCGCTCGAAGATCGCTCGGTTCTCATCGTTCGGATACATCTCGAAGTGGTTCCGACCGACGAACTCGGCAGGCTCCCGATCATCCGCGTCCGCGTACGCCTGATTGACACGGACGAAGTTGAAGTCGGGGTCGAGTATCGCGGCCGGATCGAGGGAGCTTTCGAAGAACACGTCGAGCATTCTCGTGTGCCGCGCGAGCGCCGACTCGGTGCGCTCATGCTTCGCCCGGTCCTCCAGCATCGCCAGGGCGAAGCCGAGGTCGTCGGCAACGCTGCCGATGATGCGCCGGGTCTGATCGTCCAGCGGTCGCGTATCCCGGATGTGTGTCACCAGCACCGCCCGCGTCTCATCGCCATGGCTGATTGGCGTTGCGAAGCCATGCACGTTGGGAGCGGCCGTGGTGAAGAGACAGTCCGCGCAGCGGTCCGCTATGTGATCGGTGGCGGCGTACGGCTCCCCCGAAAGCACCCGCCTGATGCACTCGGACGGCTCGCGCAGAGCCGACCGCAGCGCCTCCGGGGACGTTCCGTTGCGAATCGACGAGCCGACGAGGCCGATGAGCTGCCCGGTGTCGCCGACCAGTGCTATCCATGCCGCGACGCAGGCGCCACTGTCAACCAGTTGCTCACAGGCGCGCGTGAGCAGCTCGCGCGCGTCGTCGGTGCGCAGCGCCAGCCCTGATATCCCGCTCAGCGCCTGGAGGGCGATGTTGAGGCGCGCAAGCCGCATCTCCGCGCGGTCGAGCGGGGTGACGTCCGCGCCTATGCTGAAGACCGCCTCGAGACGCCCGTCCTCGCCGAAAAACGAAACGTTGTGCCAGGAGATGAGCAGTTCCTCGCCTGTGGCGGTTCGCACGCGGGTGTCAAATCGATTGTCAACGCCCTCGTCGCGCGTGCGCAGGAAGCGCTGCCTGAACAATCTTTTCCCGGCGCCGAGCAGGAACTCCCAGAAGAAGCCTCCGACTACCTCCTCGCGGTCGTAGCCGGTGAGCCCGCAGACGCTGTCGTTCACATAGATGAGCCGCCCGTCCCGATCAACGCCGATCACGGGCATTGGCGCGCGACGCGCGAGACTGGCAAGGCGCCCGGTCTGGTCCATGCTCTTCAACGCTGCCTCCGTCCGATTCCGCGCTCAGCAATTGCGCCCATCTCGAAATATGTCGTCGCGGCACAGCCTCCCAACACTCGCTACGACCTGTCCGCTGACTGGCTCACAAACTCCGCGAAACATTCCATCATAAGGCAGATGGCCGTCGAACCGGGGTCCTGGATGCCGATGCTCTTCTCCTTCAGCCATCCGCCGCGCCCGTGCTTCGCCTCCATCTGCTTCGTCTCCTCAAGGGCCTCTTCGCAGGCCTCGTGCGCGGCGGCCGCCGCATCCGGCAGCGACGCCTCCTCGGCCACCTGCTCCTCCAGCTCACGCGCCATCGGCAGCAGCACATCGAGGATAGTCTTCTCCCCGGGCCTCGCCCCGCCACGGGCGCTGACGCCCGAGGCCGCGGCCTCGATCATTCCGGGCAGATCATCAACCTCGATCGCGCCCTTGCCCTTGATATGCTTCCCCGCGCTCATCAGCGCCGTCGCGAAGATCGCGCCGAAGGTGGACGCCGCCTCGCGGTTGAAGTTCATCCCGCTCTTCGCGAGAATCGTTCCCGGCTCCTCGCCCTCGAGGTCCGAGAGGCCATCGCGGATCGCCTTCATGCCGATCGAGACGGTGATCCCGAGGTCGCCGTCACCGATCTGCGCATCAAGTTCGCGCAGGTGGTCCTTATGCTGCGGCAGTTCCTCGCTGAGCATCCTCAGGAATGAGATCACATCGGCGGCGGTGAGTTTGTCCATCGGATCGTCTCCTCGCATCAATGTCGTGGCGCGGTACGTCACTGCGCATGGGGCGCAGCACCCCCGGCAAACACGTGGCGCGGGCATC
Source organism: Armatimonadota bacterium (assembly GCA_046540615.1). GTDB lineage: Bacteria > Armatimonadota > Zipacnadia > Zipacnadales > UBA5352 > UBA5352. Next base: position 11,751 of record JBKHFA010000072.1, read on the forward strand.
CTGCCCGCGAATCACAGCGGCGGCAGCAGCGGCGAATACGCATCCGCATCAAGCAGCCGCTTCAGATCGTCGTCCAGCTTCAGCAGGCTCACCGACGCCCCTGCCATCTCCAGCGAGGTGGCGTACTCTCCTATGTACTCCCTGTGAATCGCGATGCCCTTCTCCCCGAGTACCTGGTTTACCCGGCGATACATGATGTAAAGCTCCTCGGGCGGCGTCGCCCCGAGCGAGTTGACCAGCACCGCAACCTCGTCCCCCGACTCGAAGGGCAGGTCGGGCAGGATATGTTCGAGCATCTCGTCCACCACGTCGTCGGCGGGCATGATCTCCCCGCGCCTCAGTCCCGGCTCACCGTGGATGCCCATCCCAAGCTCCATCTCGTCCTCACCGATCTCGAAGGTCGGCTCACCCGCCGCCGGGATCGTGCATGACGTGAGCGCCACGCCCATCGAGCGCGTATTGAACGCCGCATCCTCGGCGCTGGCGACGACCTCACCGAGACTCGCGCCCTCGGCCGCGCGCGCCCCGGCGATCTTGTACGCGAAGAAGAGCCCCGCGACCGCGCGGCGCTCATCCATCTGCTCCATCGGGGCCGAGACCACATCATCTTTCGCGAGCACGGTCGCGACCTCGATGTCCTCCATCTCGGCCATCTCGGCGGCCATGCCGAAGTTCATTTTGTCGCCGGAGTAGTTGCCGTAGAGATGCAGCACACCCGCTCCGGCATCGGCGGCTTTCGTAGCCGCGAACATGTCGTCGGGCGACGGTGACGAGAACACGTTGCCGATCGAGACCGCGTCACAAAGGCCCGGCCCCACGTAGCCGAGGAAGACCGGGATATGCCCCGAGCCGCCACCGGTGACGATGGCGACCTTCCCCTCGACCGGACCGTCGGCGCGCATCAGCGCGCGCTTGCTGCCCTCGCAGCGCTTGAAATGATCGCCGTGCGCCAGCAGGATCCCCTCGATCGTCTCGTCCACGAACTCCATCGGGTCGTTGATGAGCTTCTTCACCGGTCACGCCTCCCGCAGGCTTTTCTTAACGTCGAAGTAAGCTTCGCTATGTGGCGGCTGGGACCTCCCGCTGCTTCCGTTGCATTCTGCGGCCCGCTTCGCGATGCCGCGCGGAATGTTTCACGTGAAACATTTGTTCGACGAGGAAGTTCGAGTGGGCCCCATGTCTCAACGCGTTGACGACCCGCCGCCGTCGCCTTTGCCGTCCGGCTTACCTTTATACACACCTCGGCGGGGGCCGCAGTGGGCCGTGAGCCGTCGGAGGGGCCGTCTGAGGCGCGAATGTCGTTTGTTCGCGCCGAAGCCGGCCCCCTCCAGAACGGCGAATCCGGCCGTCCTGAGATGTGCATAAGGTAAGGCCGTGCGGAGGTCGAGGGTGCCCATGCACGACGCCGCTCGCGGCGGCTCGGCCGATCCACTCACGACCGCCGGCCTCTCG